>NZ_JARETC010000015.1:0-99370 GCF_029077345.1 Arthrobacter sp. NQ4
ACACCATGACCTGCCTGACCGCCCTGCTCCCCGCCGCCCAGGGCGTCGCCGCGTACGCCGCGTTGTGCCGGGACGCCGACACCGCCCGCTCGAACGGGGATCACCGGTCCCGGGGCCAGGTCATGGCAGACACCCTCGTCGAACGCGTCACCGGCACCCCCGGCGGGATCAACGGGGTCCAGATCCAGCTCGTCATGACCGACCACACCCTCCTGCAGGCCGGCGCCGAACCCGCACGGCTGCCCGGCTACGGCACCATCCCCGCCGAACAGGCACGAACCATCGCCCTCACTGGCGGATCCCCCGTGGCCACGGCCCCGGCGGCTGGGCCGGCGGGTGCGGAGGAACTGAAGCTGTGGGTGCGCCGGCTCTATACCGCTCCCGGCACCTGCGAGTTGGTGGCGATGGACTCCACAGCCCGGCTCTTCCCGGCGGGGTTGAAGCGCTTCCTCCAGGTCCGGGATGACACCTGCCGGACCCCCTACTGCGACGCCCCCATCCGCCACCACGACCACATCGCCGCCTGGCACGACGGCGGCCCTACAAGCACCCGTAACGGGCAGGGCCTCTGCGAAGCCTGCAACCACACCAAAGAAACACCAGGATGGACCGCACAAACTGTCCCCGGCCCGCGGCACACGGTAGCGACCTGCACCCCAACCGGCCACATCTACCACTCCACCGCACCACCACTGCCCGGCACCGGCATGGGTAAGCGGCTCAAGGAACAGCTTCTGCACGGGGAGTCCTCCCCACCCTGCCCTCCGGCACGAACCCTCTCCGTCCAGGTCCTGGGGCGGGTCCTGCCCTCCAAACCGGTCCGGCGTCCGGCTGAACCGGAACGACGACATAACGAGCTTCGGACCAGGCGAAGGGAACGCGCCGCCCCATAAAAGCTGCGCCATGGAACGCGGCTGCTCAATTCCACCACCCCGCCCGGGCAGCCTGACAACTGCGCTTTAAACAGCTCCACCCCGGAAGGAACCATGGGTTCCTTCCGGGGCAGAGCTGCCACACGCCGTCGGACGTCTGTAATGAGGAGGCACCATACAAACGGTCCGGAGCCGTGTCGGCGGGGTGGGGACTAGCTGCTGATGGCGGACTTCATTTCATCGGTCGCCTTCTTGCCGGCATCCTCCGGGGACAGCCGTTCAAAGAGGACTTCGGAGGTGTAGCGCTTGATGATTTCCTGGATGGCGCCCGCACCCTTCGGCGGCGGCGCCGGCGCCTCGCCGAGTTCGTCCTTGATCTGGTCGATGAAGTTGACCACCTTGACGTCGGCGGGGGTCAGTTTCGGCTGGATGGCTGCCCGGACCTCGGAGTTGGGGTAGACGCCGCGGTCTGCAAGCAGGGCCTCGCCGGCCTTGACGTTGTTGGTGAGGAAGTTGATGAACTTGGCGGTTTCCTGCGGGTGCTTGGTGCGCGATGATGCTGACCAGAACTGTGAGGCCTTGTACCAAAGCTCGGTGTCCGCGGATGATCCGGTCTTGGTGGGGAACCGCAGGATCTTCAAGTCCCCGCCGCTCGCCTTTTCGAGGGCCGGGGCCTGGTTGGACCACCAGAAGGCCATGCCGTTCTTGCCTGTTGCCAGTCCGCTCTGGTCGAGCGGTGCAGCCTCGGCCTCCACCACCTCGGATGCGGATGGCACTGCCTTGTCCTTGCTGAGCTTCTTCAGGAAGGCCCACCACTCGGTGATGTCGCCCGGCTCGAAGCCCAGCTTGCCGTCGGACGTATACAGTGACTTGCCGTCCTGCCGGAGCCAGACTCCCAGGGAAGCCTCGTCCGTTCCGTAGGCCGCCGCGCCATAGGTTCCCTTGGGCGACTTTGCAGTGATCTCGGCGGCGATGCGGCCAAAGTCTTCCCACGTCCACTTGGTGTCGTCCGGAAGTGGGACTCCGGCAGCCTGGAAGACGGCGGGGTTGGCCAGGATGGTTGCGGCATTGATGCCGGCGGCGATGCCGGTCAGGCCTTTTTCGCCCTTGCCTGCGTTCAGTGCTGCCTCATCCAGCTTGGACGTGTCGATGTCGTACTTGGACAGGTCCAGAAGGGCACCCCGGCTTGAGTATTCCGTGATGTACTTTTCGTCCATCTGGATAATGTCGGGGGCATCGTTGGCCGCCACCTGCGTGGCCAGTTTGTCCCAGTAGCCGCTCCAGTCCCCAAACTCCGGCTTGATCTTGATCTTGGGGTTTTCGGCCTCGAACTGCTTGATTGCTTCCTGCGTGAGCTGCGCGCGCTTATCACCGCCCCACCACGAGAAGCGGAGCTCGACGGTGCCGTCCGCACTTTGCGGTGCGGCTCCTCCACCGCAGGCACTGAGGGCCATAACGGCGGCGACGGCGGCGGCAACCGCGCCGGCCTTGCGGGTCCGGACACTGCGGGTGTGGGCACCGCGGCGTTGGGGGTCAGGGCCTGAAGCGGGTGCCCCTGCTGTTTGCTTGGCAGCAGATGCAGGACGGGGAAAAAGCGGCACTGTGTACTCCGATCTTCGTTGATCCAGGTGCGGGTGATGGGTCTCAGCTGTGTGGTTGAGGGGCAAAACTCGGCGGCGGGACAGCAGCCTCCCGGCTGTGCGAAGGTTCCTGAAAGCGCTTTCTGGTACAGATACTATAAGTTCAATACTTGTAATACAAGATGCGTCGTGGCCGGAACCGGAAATGTCTTGCCCAACGGCAAACGGCCCGCCACCAGGGCGGGCCGTTCAGACCGGGATTGTCTTTGAGGGTTACTTGATGCCCGTAGTCGCGATGCCCTTGATGAGGAACCGCTGGCCAAAGAGGAACACCAGGAAGACCGGCAGCAGCGAGACGATGGACATGGCAAACAAGGAACCCCAACTCGTGGCCGACTGGGAATCCACGAAAGCCCGGAGGGCCACCGGAACGGTGAACATGTCCGGATCCGTGAGGTAGATCAGGGCACCAAAGAAGTCGTTCCAGGTCCAGATGAAGGTGAAGATGGTGGTGGTGGCCAGCGCCGGCACCATCAGCGGCAGGATGACCCGCAGGAAGATGCGCGGATGGCCGGCACCGTCAATTCGTGCAGCTTCATCGAGTTCGCGTGGAATACCGCGGATGAACTGAACCATGAGGAAGACGAAGAACGCGTCCGTGGCCAGCAGCTTGGGCACCAGCAGCGGCCAGAAGGTGTTCACCCAGCCGATCTGCGAGAACAGGATGTACTGCGGGACGATCACCACGTGGAACGGCAGCATGATGGTGAGAAGCATGATGCCAAAGAACAGCTTCTTTCCCGTGAACTGGAGCCGGGCAAAGGCGTAGGCGGCCATGGAACAGGAAACGAGGTTTCCCAGAATGGAGCCGATCACCACGATGGCCGAGTTCAGCATGTAGTGGCCAAAGGGGTGGGTCAGGGCTGACCAGCCGGAGGTGTAGTTGCTCATTTCCAGGCTGTTGAGCCAGAGGCCCGGCTCCCGGAAGATCATCTCGTTCGGCCGCAGCGACGACACCACCATCCACAGGAGTGGATAGATCATCAGCGCGCCGGCCAGGATCAGGATGCCGTGCTTCATGAGTGATTTGCCCCGCTGGGCCCGGCTGAAGGCCAGGGTTCCCCGGGACTCGCGGACCCGCGGCTTGCGGTTGTTAGGCTTGCCGGCACCCGCGGTCTTCTTGTCCGCGGCGGGCAGCGTCTCCAGGTTAGTCGTCATAGAAAACCCAATACTTAGAAGCGATGAAGTTGATGGCGGTAAAGACGCCGATGATGAGCAGCAGCACCCACGCCATGGCGGACGCGTAGCCCATGTCGAACTGGCCGAAGCCCTTTTGGTACAGATACAGGGTGAAGAACATGGTGGAGTCCGAGGGCCCGCCATTGCCGCCGGAGACGATGAACGCCTGCGTGAAGGACTGGAAGGACCCGATGATCTGCAGCACCAGGTTGAAGAAGATGATCGGGCTCAGCATCGGCATGGTGATCCGCCAGAACTGCTGGAGCGTGCTGGCGCCATCCACCTTGGCGGCCTCGTAGTACATGGCGGGAATCTGCCGCAGGCCTGCCAGGAAGATGATCATGGGTGCGCCGAACGTCCAGACGTGCAGCAGGATGATCGATCCCAAAGCGGTGCTGGGGTCCGAGATCCAGCCCGGACCCTGGATCCCGAACATGGCCAGGACCTGGTTGACCAGGCCCGTGGTGCCAAATATCTGCTTCCACAGGATGGCCACGGCGACGGATCCGCCCAGGAGGGACGGCAGGTAGAACACCGAACGGTAGAACGGGAGGCCGCGGAGGCCCTTGTCCAGCACGAGGGCTATGAGCAGTGCAACGGCGAGCTGCAGGGGGACGCCGACGAAGACATAGGTGAAGGTGACCCGCAGGGAGTTGTGCAGTCGGGCGTCACTGAGCATGCGGGTGAAGTTGTCCAGCCCGGTCCATTCCGGCGGCTGGAGCAGGTTATAGTCCGTGAAGGACAGGTAGAGCGACATCAGCATCGGGCCGATGGTGATGGCCACCAGGCCCACCAGCCATGGCAGCAGGAAGATGTAGGCGGCCTTGTTGTCCCGCCTGTTGGCCTTCTTTTCCTCGGCGGTGACTCTGCCCTTCCGCCGGGTGATGGAGCTGAGCTCACTGATGGCGCTCACCGAAGCTGCTCCGTCCGAGACAGGCACACTGCGTCCGGCACCAGGGCCGGACGGTGCGTCCTCGGGATGTGTTTTGCGGCCATGTGGTCTCCTTTGGTCATCGTGGCCTCCACGTTGCGGTCATCGCCAGGCGAAGGGGTATGCGGCACCTCCGGCACGGTCAGCTGCTGCCGGGAATGGCTGCGGATTCCGGCGCCGCGGGTGCCTTCGAAAATGCGGCTCCGTACCAAAGTAAACGCTTTCTTGACTCCTGTATAGCCCTTTGTTAGTTTTTGAGAAACCGTTTTCTGCTGGACGCATCACTCCACCCTAAATGAGAAGCCGAGGGGCACAACAATGAAGTTTGGTCTCAGAAAATCCGCCGTCGGAGTAACCGGCGCCATTGCCGCCCTGGCCATTGCCCTGACCGGCTGCGGCAACAGTCCCCAGGCGGGAAAGGTGGGGACGGCGGAAGATCCCGTCACCATCCGGTTCGCCTGGTGGGGCAATGACTCCAGGGCCAAAACCACGATGGAGGTCATCAAAGCCTTCGAAGCCGCCAACCCCACCATCAAGGTCCAGGGCGAAAACACCGAATACAGCTCCTACTGGGACAAGATGGCCACCCAGATCGCAGGTGGAACAACGCCCGATGTCATTGCCATGAGCGGCGCTTACCCCAGTGAGTACGCCAGCCGCGGCGTCCTGCTGAACCTGGACAAGGTCAAGGACCAGATCGACACGTCGAAGTTCGCGGAAGGCACCGTGGACCTGGGCAAAATCGATGGCAAGCAGTACACCATCACCGCAGGCGTCAATTCCATGTCGATGGTCCTGGACCCCAAGGTGTTTGAAGCGGCAGGCGTCCCCATGCCGGATGACGAAAAGTGGACCTGGGACGACTACGCGCAGATCGCCGCCGAGATCACCAGTAAATCCCCTGCCGGCACGTTTGGCACCACCCCCATGGCCAACGACTCCTTCCTTGCGGTCTGGGCCCGCCAAAACGGCGAGGACCTCTACACCGACGACGGGAAGAAAATGGGCATCAGCGAGGACACCCTGACCCGCTGGTTCGAGCTCAACAAGAAGCTGATGGATACCGGCGGCGCCCCTTCCGCATCACAGACGGTGGAGGACGGGTCCGCGCAGCCCGAGATGACCCTGATGGGACAGGGAAAACAGGGCATGAAGATCTCCTGGAGCAACCAGATGACGTCCTATTCCGGGGCGCCCCTGGTCATGGCCAAGCTGCCCGGCGAAAGCAAGCAGCCCGGCGCCTGGCTCCGGTCCTCGATGGAATACGCCATCTCATCCAAGTCCGCACAGCCCAAGGAAGCGGCCCTCTTCATCAACTACCTGGTCAACAACATGGACGCCGCTTCAAAAATCAAGAGTGACCGCGGCATGCCCGCCAACACCGAACTCAAGGCCGGCATCACTCCCCTGCTGAAGGAAACCCAGCAAAAGGAAGCCGCCTACCTGGACCGCATCGCCGCCCTCAAAGTCCAGGCCCCCAAGCCGTTCCCGGCGGGATCATCGGCAACCATGGAAGTTTTGAACCGTTACAACACGGATGTACTCTTCGGGAAGATCTCTCCGCGCGACGCGGCCAAGGGCATGATCTCCGAGGTAAACCAGAACCTCTCCTGACCGCAGCGCCCCACGGCGGCAGCAGGCAGGACCATCACCGAAAGGAGCCGGCCACCATGACTCCAGCACGGCCCAGCGCCATCGCGGGCTATAACGACTGGCCGGCCTACGTAAGAAACAACCCGCGCCATCAGGCCCCAACCGCCGCGGCGCAGGAGCTTTCGGACGCGCTGGGCGTACCGGGCGCGGGCGCACTGCCGGAGGTCACGGTGCACTGGGAGGAAACGTACGACGGCGCCACCACCTCCCAGCTCAGCTGGCAGTTGGGTTTCGGGCCACGGACCACGGGCTGGCTGGTGCGGCCGGCTGGACGTCCTGGTCCCCTGCCGGGCGTCCTGGCTCTCCACTGCCATGGCGGCAACAAGTTCGGCGGCGCGGACCGGCTGGTGGACCTCCCGGAAAGCCACCCGTCGGCGGCCGCCGCCCGTGCCGGGCTCTATGACGGGCGGGCCCTGACCACGGAGATCGCCCGCCGCGGTTTCGCAGTGCTGGCCCACGACACCTTCGCCTGGGGCAGCCGCAAATTCGACCTCTCAACGCCGCCGTGGCGGACCGCCGCCGCAGCGGCGGCGAGGCAGGCGCAGTGGCGGGAGGACGGCGTCGTACCCACCGACGCGGACCAATACAATGCCGCCGCCGGCTTCCACGAGGACACCGTGGCCAAGGCCGCAGGCCTGCTGGGCACCAGCCTGGCCGGCATGGTGGCGTACGACGACCTCGCAGCCCTGGAAATCCTGGCAGCCCTGCCCGGGGTCGACCCGGAGAACCTGGGCTGCATCGGGTTCTCGGGCGGAGGTGGCCGGTCGCTGGGCCTGGCAGCCCTCAGTCCCCGAATCCGGGCCGCAGTGGTGACCTGCATGATGACCACCTTCGAGTCCCTCCTCCCCGCCTACCTGGATGCGCACTCGTGGCTGCTGCAGACCCCCGGGCTGTGGAGGCTGGGCGATTGGCCGGAGCTTACCGGCCGGTCAGCGGCCGCCCGGTTCCTGGTGCAATACGCCCTGGCGGATGAGCTCTTCCCGGAGGACGGGATGCGCCAGGCGCACCACCTGCTGGAATCCCTGCACGCCGGTACGGACAAGTACACAGGCGCCCTTTGGCCCGGGGGGCATATCTTCACTGGGCCCATGCAGGACGAAGCACTCGAATTCCTGGCCCACACCCTGGCCCTCCGGCCCACCTACAACACATCCCAAGGACCGTTATGACCACACAGCACTCCGCCGCCGCGGACCAGCCGCTGCAGCAGGCCGCTTCCCCAGCCGTCCCGCGGGTAGCCCTGGTGGGCGTGCACGGCTTCGGCGAGCGCCACCTTGCCAACCTGTCCCGGCTCGAACAGGCCGGCGCCCTGGAACTGGTGGCCGTCGCCGATCCCAACCCGCCGCAAGCCGGCACCCTCGCCGCCCCGGTGGCTGTGTTCCCCGACTTGGATGGACTGCTGGCCGCCCGGCCGGGGGTCGACGTCGTCATCATTGCCACGCCCATCCAGACCCATGCCCCGCTGGCGGTAACCGCGCTGGAAGCCGGGATGGACGTCTACGTCGAGAAGCCGCCTGTGGCCTCCCTGGCACAGTTTGAAGAGGTCCTTGCCGCTGCCCGGAAAAATGGGCGGCTGGTCCAGGTTGGCTTCCAGAGCCTGGGGTCCCACGCGTTGCCTGCCATCACGGAGATGCTGGCTGCCGGGGATGTCGGCACCGTCCTGGGCATCAGCGCCACCGGCCAGTGGCTGCGGACCAAGGCGTATTTCAAGCGCTCGCGCTGGGCCGGGAAGCGCACCCTGGACGGCACCGATGTGGTGGACGGCGTGGCAACAAATGCGCTGGCCCACGCCGTTGCCACTGCACTCCACGTCGCCGGCGCCCGCACCCTGGCAGATGTGGCCTCCGTGGAAACAGACCTGTACCGGGCCCACGGGACCGAAAGCGACGACACGTCCGTACTCCGCATCCGCACGGCCAACGGAGCCACGGTGCTGTGCGCCCTGACCCTCTGCGCCCCGGAACAGCTGGACCCCACCGTGACCGTCCACGGAACCCTGGGCGACATCACGCTTTCCTACACAAAAGACGAGGTGGTCATCACCGCTGCCGATGGCGAACGCCGCGAGACATATGGCCGCACCGACCTCCTGGAGAACCTGCTGGACGCCCGCGCCACCGGGGCGCCGCTCCTGTCCGCGCTGCAGGACACCGGCGCCTTTACCGCCGTCCTCGAAGCCATCCGCACCTCCCCCGCGCCCGCCCCGATCGACCCCGGATCCATTTCCTGGGAAGGCGCGGGCGACGACGCCCACCCCGTGGTCCACGGCATCAGCGACCTCATCGGACGGGCCGTCAAAGCGCAGGCAACGTTCGCCGAGCTCGGTGCCCCGTGGGCGCGGGCCATTCCGCCCGTCCGCACAATGACCGTGGACGGACGGCCGGTGGCGGACTGCCAGGATGGCAGCCACATCCGCGCGGTCTCCTCCCCGCGGCCCTACCTGCACCCCGTCAGGACCCTGGGCGGCACCGTGGTGACGGACCACCAGCCGCTGGACCACGTATGGCACCTTGGTGCCGGCGTGGCCCTGCAGGACGTGGACGGCGTGAACTTCTGGGGCGGCCGCACCTATACCCGGGAGGCCGGAGCGTACGTCTGGCGCCCGGACCACGGCACCATCAGCGCCACGGCCGTACAGCAGACCGATGCGGCCGGCGGGCACGGGGGCACGCTTCAGGAAACCCTGAGCTGGAACGGCCCGGACGGCGCCCCGATCCTCCTGGAGGAACGCTCCTGGGCGTGGTCCGGCGTCGCGCCCTCCACGTGGCGCCTGTCCCTCGACTTCGCGCTGTCCCCTGCCGGCAGTACGCCTGTCAGCCTGGGCAGCCCGGGCTCCAATGGCCGCTTTGAAGGCGGCTACGGCGGCTTCTTCTGGCGCCTGCCGGCCTGCGACGCCGTCACTGTCTGGACGCCCGATGGCAGTGGCGAGGCGGAGACCCACGGCAGCGTCACGCGCTGGCTCGCGTGGTCGGGAACGTTCGACGGCGGCCCGGCCACCCTGGTGTTCGTGGCCCCGGAAAGCTGCACGGATCCGTGGTTCGTCCGTGTGGAGGGCTACCCGGGCGTAGGCCAGTCGCTGGCATGGGACGCGCCCGTCATCGCCCAACCAGGCGAGCAAGTCCGGCGGAGCGTCACCGTTTTTGTGGCCGACGGCAACCTGGCCACAGCGGATATCGAAGCACTGATCAACCACCAGGGGGACCCGTCATGACCCAGACAACAACCGCAGCCGCTCCCCCGCAGGAGGCACGCCTGGCTCCCGGGTCACCGGCGGACCGCGCCGTCAAGCGCCAACGGGTGGTGGACATCCTGGACGCCGCCGGGCGCGATTCGCTGCTCCTCACCACCAATACCGCGTTGACCTGGTACCTGGACGGCAGCCGGGTCCACATCAGCCTGGCCGGCGATCCGATCGCCGCCGTGCTGGTGGACCGGGACGGCGACCACCTGGTGACGTTCAACAACGAAGCCGGCCGCATCGCCGCAGAGGAGCTCCCGCTGGGGGTCAACCTGCACACCGTTCCCTGGCACGCCAACCTCCACCAGGCCGCCGCCGCGCTTGGCACTGGTTCCCGGCCACCCCTGGTCGAAGGCGATGTCGCTGCCCAGCTGCGGGCCGCCCGCCAGCAGCTCCTCCCGGCGGAGAGTGCCCGGTACTCGCTGCTTGGCGCCGAGCTGGCCGGCATCATGACGGACGTCCTGTCCGCCGCCCGTCCGGACACCACGGAATTCGGCCTGGCCTCGGCGCTGGCCGCCCGCGTGGTGGCGGCCGGCGCCGAACCGCTGGTGCTGCTGTGCAACGGCAGTTCCCGCAGTGGCTTCCGGCATCCGCTGCCGACGCACGCACCCCTCGGCCGGCGCGCCATGGCGGTCGTGTGTGCCCGCCGGGACGGCCTGGTTGCCAACATCACCCGCTGGGTAAGGTTCGACGCCGGCACCCCGGAAGAGCGCGACGCCGAGGCCCGCATCGCCGCAGTGGAAGCGGACATTTTCGACGCCACGGTTCCGGGGTCGCGGCTGGACAGGATCTTTGGGGAGATCCAGTCCGCCTACGTTCGGCACGGTTTCGGGGCGGAGCAGTGGGAGCAACACCACCAGGGTGGTCCTGCCGGTTATGCAGGACGCGACCCCCGGGTCACCACAGATGTCTCCGACACCGTGGTGCTGGACCAGGCCTTCACCTGGAACCCGTCCGGGCCCGGCGTCAAGATCGAGGACACCGTGCAGCTCACGGAGTCCGGGCTTCACGTCCTCACCGTGGACCCGCGCTGGCCGGCAGCCACGGTGAACGGCCTGGACCGGCCCCTCACCCTGCAGCTGTAGGCAGGCCGCCAGGCACACAGAAAACCCCGGGACCGAGGTCCCGGGGTTTTCCGTTGGTGGTTGGGCTTACGGGTTCCTGGGCCTAGGGAAGCCGCAGTTCGCCGTCCACGCGGCGCGGGACGCGCAGGGGGTTGGCCTCCCGCAAGGCCGGGTGCAGCACTTCTTCCGGGGCGTCCTGGTAGGCCACCGGGCGCTGGAACCTGCGGACCGCCGTGGCGCCCACGGACGTGAACAGCGAGGTTGTGGCCGGGTACGGTCCGCCGTGCTGCTGGGCCCAGTTGACGGCAACGCCCGTGGGCCAGCCTTCGAACAGGACCCGTCCGGCGAGTCCGGCGAGCTGCTCCACCAGGGCCGCGATGTCCTCGCCGGGCTGGGCATGGAGTGTGGCGGTCAGGCTGCCCGGCACCTTGGCCAGGACGGCGGACAGTTCCTCCTGGTCCGCATACTCGATCAGCATGGTGGTGGGGCCGAAGCACTCCTCCAGGAGCTGCTCCGGGCGTTCCAGCACCTTTGCGGCAGTGGTGGAGAAGACCACCGGCGCCGCACCGTTGGCCGCAGCATCCTGGTCCACGGTGCCGCCCACCACGTCCACGCCGTCCACCGACGCAAAGCTGCGCAGGCCGTCCGGGTAGGCCTCGGCGATGCGGCTGGTGAGCATGCCGTGGGCCGGCTTATCCTTGCTCGCCTCCGCAACGTGTGCTGCGAACCCCGTCCCGGCAGGGATGAACACGACGCCCGGCTTGGTGCAGAACTGGCCCGCGCCCAGGGTGAAGGAGCCAGCCAGCCCCGCGGCAAGTTCGGAGGAGCGGGCCTGCAGGGCTGCCGCGGTGATGACCACGGGGTTCAGGCTGCCCAGTTCCCCGTAGAACGGGATGGGGTCGGGGCGTGAGGTGGCAAGGTCGAACAGGGCACGGCCGCCGGGGATGGAGCCGGTGAAGCCCACGGCCTTGATGGCAGGGTCCTGGACCAGGGCTGTGCCTACCTCGCGGCCGCTGACCAGCGCGAACAGGCCCTCGGGTGCACCGGCGCCGCGCAGGGCCCCGGACACGATTTCAGCGGTGCGTTCCGACAGGCGTAGGTGCCCGGAGTGCGCCTTGACGATCACGGGGCAGCCGACGGCGAGGGCTGAGGCGGTGTCTCCGCCGGCCACGGAGAAGGCGAACGGGAAGTTCGACGCAGAGAAGACGGCAACGGGGCCGATGGGCTTGAGGATCCGGCGGAGGTCCGGCTTTGGCGGGGTGGCTGACGGATCCGCGTGGTCGATGATGGCCTCCAGGTAGGAGCCCTCGGTGATCACGCGGGCGAACAGGCGCAGCTGCCCCGTGGTCCGGGCCACCTCCCCCGTAAGGCGCGGCACCCCCAGGCTGGTCTCGGCGTCCGCAATGTCCACCAGCTCGGCGGCGTTGGCATCCAGGGCGTCCGCTACCGCGTTCAGCCAGCCGGCGCGTTCGGCGTCGGTCGCCGCGGCGGAGGTCCTGGCCGCTTCCGTGGCGGCAGCGGTGAGCTCGGACAGGGAAAGGGTTGCAGTTGTCACGTCAGGTACCTGTTCGTCGTCGTTCGGAAAGTAGTGGTCACAGCGCCTCCCGGAAGCGGAGTCCCAGCCCCTGCCGGTCCGCCGTCGCCAGCCTGCTGTTATTGAACCGGACCGGTGACGGGCCGGCCAGGAGGCCAAGCTGTTCGAAGGATGCCTCCTCGACGTCCTCCACCATGGTGGGCTCCGCCAGGGTCAGGGCCAGCTGCCCGGACAGTTCCGGCAGCAGGTGCGGCATGACCTTGATGCTGTGGGTCCGTGCCAGCTCCACGATCCGCCGGAACGGGGTGATGCCACCCACCCTGATGATGTTGGGCTGGATGATGTCCACCGCCTCCGCCTCGATGAAATCGCGGAACCGGTAGATGGTGTGCAGGTTTTCGCCCAGGGCTATGGGCACCGGCGAGTGTTTCCGGAGCCTCCGGTAGGCCCAGAGGTCGTCCGCGCGGAGGGGTTCCTCCAGCCAGTCCAGCCCGTACCCGGCGAGGACGTCCAAGGCGCGGAGGGTGGTGGGCAGGTCCCACCGCTGGTTCGCATCGATCATGAGCCGGCGGTCCGGGCCCAGCACGGTGCGGACGGCGGCAACCCGTTCTGCGTCCTCACGGAGGTCCGGCTTGCCCACCTTGATTTTCACGGCTCGGTGGCCTGCGGCGACCCAGCGTTCGGTCTGTGCCACGAGCTCCTCCAGCGTGTAGTGCAGGTTCACCCCGGAGCCGTACACCTCCACCGAGTCCTGCCGCTGGCCGAGGAAGCCGGTCACCGAGGTGCCGGCACTGCGCGCCTGCGCATCCCAGAGGGCCAGGTCCACGCCTGCCATCGCGATGGTGGTGAGTCCCCCGCCACCGGCCTCGTGCAGCCGCTTCCACAGCGCGTCCCACACCGGCTCCGGCGCAGCCGGAAGGCCGGTGACAAAAGGTGCGATGTCGCAGTCCAGCAGTGCCTTGACTGCCTGGGGACCGATGGTAGGTGTCCAGGAGAAGCCAAAGCCCGTGCCGCCGTCGTCCGTGTGAAGCTCGGTGGCGATGACGTGGTTCTCCGGCGCCTCCACACCCCAGCTGCGGCGCAGCGGAACGGTGAGGAGCCTGGTGGACAGTCCGGTGATGCGGGGAACGGTGCGGACGGTTTCCGCCGCCGGTGCGCTCATCAGCGGCCGGCCAGCTCGTAGCCCCTGGCGAGGATGGCCTTGAGCTCCACCAACTGCTCCCCGCTGGGATCCACCAGCGGCGGCCGGACGGACCCGACGGGAAGTCCACCCAGCCGCAGGCCGGCCTTGATCAGGGAAACGCCGAACCCGGGCGTCTGGTCGCGGAGGCGTACCAGGGGTGCGTAAAAGCCCTCGAGCAGGGCGTTGCGGCGGTCCTCGTCCCCGGAGACGTAGGCGTCGTAGTAGGCCTTGGCGATTTCCGGGGCCATGGCAAACGCGGCCGAGGAGTACAGCGGGATGCCCAGCCCGCGGTAGGCGCCCTGCGTCAGCTCGGCGGTGAGCAGGCCGTTGAAGAATGCGAAGTCTTCCCGGCCGGAGGCCCTGACCGCGGACACGATCTCCTGGGCCAGGCCCACATCGCCCAGGCCATCCTTGAAGCCGATGACCTTCGGATTGGCAGCGAGCTTGGCCATGGACGCGGCGGTGAACCTGGCGTTGCCGCGGTGGTAGACGATGACCGGCAGGCTGCTGGCATCCGCCACGGCCTCGATGTACGCCACCAGCCCGTCGGTGGGTCCGGTTACCAGGTAGGGCGGCAGTACCAGGAGGGCGTCGGCGCCGGCCTCCTCGGCGGCGCGGGCGGCGGCGAGGGCGTGGCCCAAGGGTCCGCCGGCACCGGCCACCACGGGGACTTTTCCGGCGACAACCTCCACGGCAGCCGCCACGACGGTGCGGACCTCGTCGATGCTGAGGGCATGGAATTCGCCAGTGCCGCAGGCGGGGAACACGCCGCCCGGTCCGAAGGGAAGCCTGGAGCCGATGTGTTCCTTGAGCAGTTCCACGTCAACGGCGCCTTCGGCCGTGAACGGGGTGACAGGGAAGAACAGTACGCCGTCGAATTTCATGGTGTCTCCTTGCCTCCGCCGCCGGCGGTAACCAGGGCGGTGGCCTCGTCGTTGAGGGTGGGCGTCAGTTCGGTGCGCCAGCTGCGCCTGGGCTGCCAGCCCAGCAGCTCCCGGGCCTTTGCTATGGAAAAAGCGGGGCTGGTGCCGGTCAGGCCGGAGCTCAGCGCGTCGCTTCCCGGGAGGAATGCGGGCATCAGCTCCGCGAGCGGCGCCGTTGCGAGCGCGTCAGCTGCCCCCACGAAGAAGGTTTCCCCGTTGGGAATGTCTTCCATCTTCTGCAGCAGCACGTCCAGGAAGTCCGCAACGTCCCGCGCATCCACATAGTTGAACAGGGCCGGCGCGGAGAGGGCCGGGTCGGCGAGGCGTTCGGCGAGGGTGTGCCCCTGCTGCGTCGGGGCCCCTTCCCATTCTTCCGGCGAGATCACAAAGCAGGGCCGGAACGCTGCATAGCGGATCTTCTCCCCCTGGGCGGCGGCGAACATCTGCACGGTTTGTTCGGCAATGTGCTTGGACAGCGCGTAGGCGTTCCAGGGCTTTGGCGGCGTGCGCTCGTCCAGCGGGAACGACGGCGGCAGCCAGCCGGCCGGGCAGCCGTAACCAAGGACGGTGGGGCTGCTGGCCGTCACCACCTTGGGGACGCCCAGCTCCGTCGCCGCACTGATGACGGCGAAGGCGAGCCGGGTGTTGGTGGCGAAGATGACGTCCTCGGGCGCACTGAACGGTACGGCGATCGCCGCAAGGTGGATGACGGCGTCGGGCCTTGACGCCCCTATCAGCCGCAACGCCTCACCAGGGGCAAGAAGGTCGGCGGTTTCCTGCACGACGCCGGGCGGCAGCAGTTCCGCGGGCACGGCCTCGCGGTCCACCGAGATGACGTGGTGGCCGGCCTGGGCCAGCCCGGCCACCACGCTGCGGCCCAGGCGGCCGGAGCCGCCGGTGACAAAAATCCTCATGGTCTTCCCCTACTTCCCGCGGCGGAGATCGACGCCGAGGTCCAGGTCCTCGACCCGTACGGGCAGCGACGTCTCCAGGGACCGGTTCCCGGCGATGCCCACAGACACAGAGCGCAGCCCGTCCAGGTAGCCGGAGGGGCGGCCCAGCGGGTCTTCGCCCGGACCGTTGAAGAGGTCGGAAAGCAGCAGTTCGTCGCCGCCGCCGTGGCCGCCCTCGCCGTTGATGATGGGCACCTCATAGGCAGCGTCCCAGTGGCGTTGGACCACCAGGCGCTCGCCGTTGCGGCGGACTGCGTCCTCTTCCTCAACCGGCGTTGCGCTCGGGTCCACCACGGTCTTCTGGTCGGTGCTGTGCCGGACGGCGGCACGTTCCACCACTTCAAGCTCGGCGCGGCCCTCGGTTCCGTTGACCGCGACCCGGTAGCCCTCCCAGGGGCTGTGGGCATTCAGGGAGTAGCTCAGCCGCGGTCCGCCCTGGTATTCCACCACCAGTGCCAGGTTGTCCTCGATGGTGATGCCACCGGTGAAGACATCCTGGTCGCGGCGGTAGCCGTCGTAGTGCTCGTTGTCCAGGAACAGCGCTTTGAGCCGTTCATCTTCCCTCAGGTCCAGCGCAAAGGGGTCCTTATCCGCAGTCGGGGCATCGGCGTCGGGCGTTCCGCGTTCGGGGCGGGGTCCAAGCCCGCGCTCGGCAGCGTTCTTGTCGCCATAGAACTTCAGCCCACCAGAGGCGAAGACCCGCTCCGGCACGTCGTCGATCCACCAGTTGACCAGGTCGAAGTGGTGGGAGGCCTTGTGGATGAGGAGGCCGCCGGAGTTCTTCTTTTCGCGGTGCCAGCGGCGGAAGTAGTCCGCGCCGTGCACGGTGTCCAGGACCCAGCTGAAGTCGACGGAGGTGACCTTGCCGATCACGCCGCTTTGGATGATTTCCTTCAGCGCGCTGTTGCGTGGCGAGTAGCGGTAGTTGAAGGTGACCACCACGTTGCGGCCGGTCTCGTGGACGGCGTGGACGATGCGGCGGCAGCTTTCGGCGTCAATGGTCAGGGGCTTTTCGACGACGACGTCCGCACCGGCCCGGAGCCCTTCCACGATGTAGTCGGCGTGCGTGTAGTCCGGCGTGGTGACGATGATGCGGTCGATGTTGTTCGCCTGGACGAAACCGGTGAGCTGGGCAGGGTCGAACGACGCCACCGGTCCGGGCGCGCCCAGTTCCTGGATGAGCTTCTGGTAGAACTCCACGCGTCCGGGGTTCACGTCCGAGAAAGCCACCAGCTCGGCGGTATCCGCGTGCTTGCCGTAGATGGCACGGATGTACATCTCGGAACGGCCGCCGGTGCCGATCAGGGCAATCCGGGCTTTCCCGCCCTTCCGGGCGGCGGTGCCTGCAGCGGCAGCGGTCTCAGCGCCGGCGGCTCTGCCGGTCTCTGAAGCAGCTGCGGCCGACGTGGTCTCGGCTGTGTTGACCATTGGGGTCCCTTTCGAAAAAGCTCATGTCCCGCGGTGGGGCGGCGGTGTTCCGGCAGCGGTACTGTGCTGCACCGTGGCGGAGGGCTGAGAAAGCGTTTTCTCATTGCTCTATAAGAGTTTTATCAACCTGTCGGCGGATCCGTCAACCACTTCCAGAAAAGGAAGAAAGCGGTTTCCTGACCTTCCGCATGCAGCACCGGCACCGCCGCCGGGAAAACGGCTGGGAAAAGGATAGAAATCGGTTTCCCACTCCCGTATATGCTGTCTTCCAAAGCACCTGCCATGAAGGCCGGGGCCCCTGGACGCCAAGCAGTCCCGGGGGGCGCCGGCCGACGGCGCAAACGAAGGGTTCCCTATGGCCAGGAAATCGGCAAGCGGCCGGATCGGCATCGCGGATGTCGCCGTCAAGGCGGGAGTCTCCCACGCCACCGTTTCGCGTGTCATGAACGGCAACTTCACCGTGGACCCGGACATCGCGGCCAGGGTCCGGGCGGCAGCCGCAGAGCTGAAGTACCAGCCCAACCCGGTGGGCCGCAGCCTGGCGCTGGGCAAGACGGACACCATCGGCATCGTGGTCCCGGACCTGGCCAACCCCACGTTCCAGGCGATCCTCCGCGGCCTGAGCCGGGCCGCTGCGCAGGACGGCTACCGGGTCCTCATTGCAGACTCGTTTGAAGTGTCCAGTGAGGAATCCATCCTGGCGGGTGAAGCGCGGCGGCGCTGCGACGGGCTGGTCCTCTGCGCCCCGCGCATGACTGACGCGGAACTCGAGGAGATTGCACCCTCACTCCACCCGCTGGTGCTGATCAACCGCACCACCACGGCGCCGGGAGTCCCCAGCCTGGTGGTGGACTACGGCCAGGGCGTCCAGGACATCGCCGAACACCTGGTGGAACTCGGCCACACCCGCCTGGCCTTCCTGGCCGGCCCGCCCCGCAGCGCCTCCAACGAGATGCGGCTCAAAGGCCTGGAGACATTCAAGGCAGCCCACCCCGAAGTGGACGTCACCATGCTGGAGGGCGGATCGGACTTCGACACCGGACATGGGGCCGTGGATGCCGTCCTGGCCAGCGGGGCCACCGGAATCCTGGCCTTCAATGACCTGGTGGCCATGGGCCTGATGAGCGGCCTCCATGAGCGGGGCCTGGACGTCCCCGGCGACATCTCGGTGACGGGCTTCGATGACATCCCCTTTGCCAGATATACGACGCCGGCGCTCACCACCGGCGCCGTCCCCATCACCGAGCTGGGCGAGCAGGCATGGCACCAGCTCCGGGCGCTGATCCGCAAGGAAGGGAACGACACCCCCGGCGGCCGCTACCAGCCGCGCCTGGAAGTCCGGGCCAGCACGGGACCGGCAAAGGCGCCGCGCAGCACGGTCCACGGCTGACACCTAGGCAGCCGGCGGCTTCAGGAGCACATCAATGAACTCGCGCAGCCCGTCCGCCACGTCCACGTCCTTGTCGTAGAGCCACTGCAGCTGCAGGCCGTCGGAGACTGCCACCACCAGCTTGGCCAGGTCGCCGGCGGGCAGGTCCGAGCGCGCCACCCCGGCAGACTGGCGGCGTTCAATGTCTGCCGCCAGCACGTCAACCACCTCGGCGTAGCGCTCCTTGAAATAGGCGTGCGAATCGTGCCCCGGGTCATTGGCAGTGGCTGACGCCACGGCATACAGCGTGGTAAGCCCGGGCTCACGGCGGTTCCGCTCCGCGGAGCGCACCATCAGCGCCAACCCTGCCTCCTCGGCGCCCATTGCCGCGAGGCTGCGGCGGTCCCGCTCGGCCAGGACCGCCGTCAGCAGTTCCTGCTTGCCCCGGAAGTAGTGGAAAAGGGTGGCTTCCCTGACCCCCACCAGCTCTGCCACGCGCTTCAGCGCCGTGCCTTCAAAACCTTCAGTCGCGAAAACGTCCGTAGCCGTTTGGATGATCTGTTCGCGGCGTTCCGCTCCCTTGGCGTACTGGCCGCGCGGCTTTGATGAAGGCATCAGGCCAGTGTATTTCACGTGGAATCGACAAAACCTAGTCAGACTCGGTTTTTACCGGTACCATCTTTCGCAGGGCCCAATGGAGGGCCACTTTTTGTCAGGAGGCACCGTGGCCGTCAAGACCATCACCGGGGATTCAGCAGGGTTGCCTGCCGGAATCCCTTCAAGCAGCATTTCACCGTCCAGCACTGTTTCAGCCGCTCCCTCCGGAGCGCCCACCCGGACACCCCGCGCCTACGTGATCGGCATGCCCATTGCCAGCGCCGGGCTTTGGATGGCCGTTCTCGCTCCGGCCCTGGTGGTGCTGGCCATCAAAGTTTCAGAAATCACCACACCGGAAACGCGTGCAGGTGCGCTCAGCCTGGTGGCCGGCGTCGGAGCCCTCATTGCGCTCCTGGCCAACCCCTTCTTCGGCCGGTTAAGTGACCGCACAACATCCCGCTTCGGCATGCGCAAGCCGTGGATCGTGGGCGGGTCCCTGATTGGACTGGCATCCCTGGTCCTCCTGGGCTCCGCCACCAACGTCACCGGCGTCATGGTTGCCTGGGTCATCGCCCAGCTCGGCTTCAATGCAGCGCTGGCGGCCCTGGTAGCCACGCTTCCGGACCAGACGGCACCCGCCGAACGCGGCCGCCTCTCAGGACTGATCGGGATGACCCTGCCGGTGGGCCTGGTCGCCGCCGCGTACTTCGCCCAACTGTTCGACAACGCTTTCCAGATGGCGGTGGTCCCCGGCGTCGTAGGGACCGCCGTGACGCTCATCTTCGCGTTCACCTTCAAGGACCGTGTACTGACGGAAAAGCCGGCCCCGCTGAACCTGAAGGAAATTGCCGGCTCCTTCTACTTCAACCCCCGCACCTACCCCGGCCTCGGCTGGGCCTGGTTCACCAAGTTCCTGGTGTACGTCGGCTACTGCGCCGGACTGCTCTACCTGCCCTACTTCTTCGCCGACCACCTGCACGTAGCAGAAACCGCAGTCCCGGCCCTGGTCTTCCAGGCCACCTTGGTCAGCTCGGCCGGAACCGTGGTCACCAGCATCGCCGGCGGCTGGCTCAGCGACCGGATCGGCAAACGCAAAGCCATGGTCATCGCCTCCGCCATCATCATGATGGCTGGCCTGATTGTCATTGCCACCAGCAGCACCACGGACCAGGTCCTGGTGGGACAGGCCCTGGCCGGCCTGGGCCTCGGCTGCTTCGGGGCGGTCGATGTGGCCCTCATCGCGGACCTCCTGCCCGGGAGCCAAAGCGAGAACGCCAAGACCTTCGGCGTCTTCAACATCGCCCAGGCCCTGCCCCAGTCCCTGGTACCGGCCATCGCCTTCCCCGTCATCACCCTTGGCGGCTACCCCGCCCTCTTCATCGGCGGAGCCGTCGTCGGCATCATCGGCGCCGTCCTCGTCACCCGCATCAAAGGAGTCAAGTAAATGAATCCCACGCTCTCCCCCGCCGTCACTGCTCCCCCCGCCGGTTCACCGGATGCCGAAGCGCGCCTCCTTGACCTGGCCAAGAGCCTCACCCTCGAAGAACAGATCCAGCTGCTGACCGGCGCTGACGTCTGGGCAACCCACTCCCTGCCCTCCATCGGCCTCTCCCGCGTGGTCATGTCCGACGGCCCGGCAGGTGTCCGCGGGGAAGACTTCGACGAGCGGCACGACTCCGTTTCCCTGCCGTCGTCGTCTGCCCTGTCCGCCACCTGGAGCGTGGAGACCGCCCGCCGCTACGGCCAGGTCCTGGGCCAGGAGGCTCGCCGCAAGGGCGTCCACGCAGTCCTGGGCCCCACCATCAACCTGCACCGGTCCCCGCTGGGCGGCCGCCACTTCGAGTGCATGAGCGAGGACCCCCGCCTGACCGCCACCATGGCGGCAGGGTACGTTGCCGGCGTCCAGTCCATGGGCGTAGGGGCAACACCCAAGCACTACATTGCCAACGAGGCTGAAACCGAGCGTTTCACGTCCAACTCAGTGGTGGACGAGCGCCCCCTGCGCGAGCTCTACCTTGCAGCCTTCGAGGACGCCGTCACCGAGGCCCGCGCCTGGCTGGTGATGAGCTCCTACAACTCCATCAACGGCACCACCGCCAGCGAAAACGACCTGCTGAAGACGCCACTGTCCACCGAATGGGGCTTCGACGGCGTCGTCGTGTCCGACTGGACCGGTGTCCGATCGGTGGAGGCCGCCAACGCCAACCAGGATCTGGAGATGCCCGGGCCGGTGGGCCACTGGGGACCCAAGCTGCTGGCCGCCGTGAACGATGGCCGCGTGAGCAGGTGCGCGATCCTTGAAAAGGTGGTCCGTATCCTGCGGCTCGCCGCCCGCGTCGGCTCCCTCGAGGGCGTCTCCCCCTCCGTCACGGAACTGCCGGCACCCCTGAATGCCGCCGCCGTCGCCCGCGAAGTGGCCGTGCGCGGCGCTGTGCTGGTGCGCAACAAGGACAGCCTGCTGCCGCTGGATCCGCAGGCGCTGGCGAGCGTCGCCATCAGCGGCCACAACGCGGAGGAGGCCCGCACCCAGGGCGGCGGCAGCGCCACAGTCATGCCCAAGCAGAACATCTCACCGCTTGAAGGCCTGCGCGCGGCGCTGCCCGAAGGCGTCCGCGTCAGTTACGCCCGCGGCGCCAAGGTGGCGGAAGGCCTGCAGCCCTTCCCCCGCACCTCGCTGCACAACCCCGTATCCGGCGTGCCCGGCTTGCGGGTGACCTTCCTGGCCGGCGACGGGACCGTCATCTCGGGTGAGGACCGGCTGGCGTCGCACCTGATCTGGTTTGGCGTCGGCATCCCCGAGGGCGCAGCGGCCATCCGGATGGAAACGGAGTGGACCGCGCCGACGGCCGGCATCCACCACCTGGGCATCGGCACCGTCGGCCGGGTCCGCCTGTCCCTGAACGGTGACGAGGTGTTCAACGGCGGGCTCGAGGATGACACCGACGTGCTCGGCGCGGCCCTTTTCGACCCGCCCAAGACCGTCCACCCCGTCACCACCGACACCGCCGGGGACGCGGTCCGCATTGAGGCCGTATACGACCTCCCCGCGGACCAGGTCATCCCCTTCACGGCCATCCTCCTGGGCGAGGAAACGGTGGTGGACGACCCGCAGGCAGAGATCGACGCCGCGGTGGAGGCTGCTCGGACCGCCGATGTGGCGGTGGTGGTGGTGGGAACCAGTGCCGCCATCGAATCCGAGGGCTTTGACCGCAAGGACCTGGACCTTCCAGGCCGGCAGAACCAGCTGGTGGAAGCGGTGGCGGCGGTGAACCCGCGCACCGTGGTGGTGGTGAACTCCGGCTCGCCCGTCCTCATGCCATGGCTGGACAAGGTGGGCGCCGTCCTGCTCGGCTGGTTTGGCGGCCAGGAATTCGGCCGTGCCATCGCCGACATCCTGCTGGGCGTCGAAGAGCCGGGCGGCCGCCTTCCCACCACCTGGCCTGCGGCCCTGGCCGACGTCCCGGTCCTGGACACCACCCCGGTGGACGGCAAGGTGGTGTACTCCGAGGGCATCCACGTCGGCTACCGTGCCTGGCTCAAGCAGCAAGCTTCGGGCGGTGCCGCACCGGCCCTTCCCTTCGGCTACGGCCTGGGCTACACCACGTTCGAGCTCGGCGCCCCGCATGCGCGGGAGTCGGTCCCGGCCGGCGCCGACGTCGTCGTCCACGTTCCTGTCCGCAACACCGGCAGCCGGTCCGGCCGTGAAGTAGTGCAGGTGTACCTGGACCGGCCCGTATCCGCTGTGGAACGGCCTGTCCGCTGGCTGGCGGGCTACGCGGGCACCCACCTGGCGCCGGGCGGCACCGAGAGTGTGGAAGTCCGGATTCCGGCCCGCTCCTTTGCGCATTACGACGGCGGCTGGCAGTTTGAGCGCGGCACCTTCCGGATCCTCGTGGGCCGTCATGCCGAGGACGACTTCCAGGAATTGGCGATCGAGGTCCGCTAGCCCACTGTGCCGGGCTGGGCGGGGTTATCCCTGCCCAGCCCGGCTTCTTTGTAGAACCCTTTGATATGGCCCGACACCAGCTCCGCCGCCCGGCCGCCGTCGCCGTTCCTGACCGCAGCCAGGATGGCGTGGTGCTCGGCGTGCAGGCGCGAGGCAGTTGCCTTCCAGTCCGGCAGGTTGCCCGTCAGTTCCGCGGCGTACCCCTGGATGGATTCGCGGAGCGAGCCCATCATGGCGCTGACCACTGCGTTGCCTGCGGCGTTGGCCAGGGCCAGGTGGAACCGGACATCGAGGGCCAGGAATTCGCCCACGGGCAGGCCTTCCGGAGCGTCCATCGCCGCCAGGAGCGTGGCCGCATCCTCAAGCTGCGGCGCATCCCGTCGGGCCCTCGCAGCAGCCCACGACTCCAGCAGGACCCGGGTCTCCACAATGTCCGCCACGGGCAGGTGCTGGGTGGCCACGTGCAGCCGAAGGGCTGAGCCGAGGGCGGCGGTGGGATCCGAGATCACCACTGTCCCGGCATCCGGGCCGGAGCCAACGCCGGACCGCACCACGCCCATGGCTTCAAGAATCCGGATGGCCTCCCGCACGGAGGTCCGGGAGACCTGGAGCTGTTCTGCCAGCGCGCGCTCCGCCGGGAGCCTGCCGCCTACGGCCAGGTCGCCGGCTGACAGCCGATCCTCGATCCAGTGCAAAACCAGCTGGTGGGTGCGCATACCAAAAATAGTAGTTGATGTGGTTGGACCACATGTCCTAGAGTGTGGTTGGACCATAGGAGGACCCATGACCCACACCATCCAGCCCAACAACCCGGAGGCTACCCCGGCTCCGGAGGCCACGGACGTCCCCGCAGCCCCGGCACCTGCCAAGGCTCCGTCGTCGGCTGCCCTTCCCGGTTTGGTGCCTCCAGCACTCAAGCGCCGCGTCCCCAAGTACTCGGACCTGGCGCCCCTGATGCAGTTCAAGAAGCCCGGATTCAGCAAGGCTGCCCGGCTGCAGCGGGCCAGCACCATTTGGGAACTCCGCGACATCGCCAAACGCCGCACCCCGAAGGCGCCCTTCGACTACACGGACGGCGCCGCCGAAGAGGAAATCACCCTCCGCCGCGCCCGCCAGGCTTTCCTGGACATCGAGTTCCGTCCGGGCATCCTGCGGAACGTCTCCAGCATCGACCTCAGCACCGAGATCCTGGGCAAGCCGTCGCGGCTGCCGGTCGGCATCGCCCCCACCGGCTTCACCCGGATGATGCAGTCCGAGGGCGAGTACGCCGGCTCCCAGGCCGCGGAAGCCGCCGGCATTCCCTACACGCTGTCCACCATGGGCACCGCCTCCATCGAGGATGTGGCCGCCGCCGCGCCCAACGGCCGCAACTGGTTCCAGCTGTACCTGTGGACGGACCGGGACCGCTCGCTGGAACTGATCGAACGCGCTGCCAGGGCAGGCAACGACACCCTCATGGTCACGGTTGACACCGCCGTGGCCGGTGCCCGGCTCCGGGACGTCCGCAACGGTATGACCATCCCGCCGGCGCTGACGCTCAAGACCGTCCTGGACGCCTCCTACCGGCCGGCCTGGTGGTTCAACTTCCTGACCCATGAGCCCCTGACGTTCGCCTCACTGTCCCGCTACACCGGCACGGTGGCGGACCTGATCAACTCGATGTTCGATCCCACCCTGACCTTCGGGGACCTGGACTGGCTGCGGGAAACCTGGAAGGGCAAGCTGGTTGTCAAGGGCATCCAGACGGTGGAGGACGCCCGCCGCGTGGTGGATCACGGCGCCGACGGCATCATCCTGTCCAACCACGGGGGACGCCAGCTGGACCGGGCCCCTATCCCGTTCCATCTGCTCCCCGAGGTCAAGCAGGCCTTCGCTGCGGACAACGCCACGGCGGCCATCATGCTGGACACCGGGATCATGAGCGGCGCGGACATCGTGGCGGCGCTGGCCCTGGGCGCCGACTTCACGCTGATCGGCCGCGCCTACCTTTACGGACTGATGGCCGGCGGCCGCGCAGGCGTGGACCGGACCCTGCAGATCCTGGAAAAGGACATGGCCCGCACCATGGCCCTCCTGGGTGTCAGCCGCGTTTCCGAACTCACCCCGGAGCACGTGCGGCTGCTGGCCAGGTAGGCCCTGCTTCTTCCGGCCGGGCCCTACTTCTTGCGTCCGAATTTCGGCAGGTTGGGGAGGCTGGCCAACAGGTCGGCCGCCTTGGTGGCCGCCCGGCCAACGGTGCGTCCGATCTGCTGCGGAACGGTATCGTCGCTCAGCGGGGCGGCTGTCCCGCCGGGAATCACGACGGCGGGGCTCAGCTCGGTGCCTTCCCGCACCAGCAGGGGCGCGGGGACCTCTTCCCGGGGTTTCTGCGTCACCGCCGGCTGCGCCGCCCTGGGGGCCGGCGGCAACGAAGCGGCCGCAGCGGCAACGCCCTCCTGCAGGTGGGCGGGGACTTCCGGGGCGGCCTCTGCC
Source organism: Arthrobacter sp. NQ4 (assembly GCF_029077345.1). NCBI lineage: Bacteria > Bacillati > Actinomycetota > Actinomycetes > Micrococcales > Micrococcaceae > Arthrobacter > Arthrobacter sp. NQ4. Next base: position 24,983 of record NZ_JARETC010000015.1, read on the forward strand.
TGCGCGGCGGGTGACGGGACTGCTGCTGACTGGTCCGCGCCGGACGGTGCGGCGGCGGCGCTGCCGGCGGTGCCGACGTCGAACGTTTCCAGCCAGCTGGCGATGCCTTCCAGCGGTCCCCGGTTCAAGGCGTAGTAGCGCTTCTGGCCCTGCGCCCGCATGCTGACCAGCTGCGCTTCACGGAGGACTTTCAGGTGCTTGGAAATGGTGGGCTGGCTCGCCGCCAGTTCCTCCACCAGTTCCCCCACGGCTTTATCTCCTGCCCGAAGGGCCACCAGGATGTCCCGCCGGGTGGATTCCGCTATGACGGCAAATACGTCGTCTGTCACCATGCCTCCCACCCTAGCGACATATACGTCTAAAGGCATCAACTATTTCGGCGGCGCGAAGTTCCGGCTTGACTAGTCGAACCAGGGATCCAGTCCGTGCAGCGGGAACACTGCCTTGCGGGTGGCCATGACGGTGCGGTCCACGGCGTCATTGGGGTCGAAGCCCACCTCCCAGGACCGCCACCAGAGCTCCACGTCATCCCCCATCAGGGCGGGCGCTTCCCTGCCGAACTTCTCCATCACGTACTGACGCCAGTCCGCCGGCACGGGGGTCCGCAGCGGTACCGGCCGCCCCGCGGCGATGGCCACCAGGTGGCTCCAGGCCCGTGGCACCACATCCAGCACGTTGTAGCCTCCGCCGCCGGTAGCGATCCAGCGGCCGCCGCAGTACCTTTCGGCCAAGTGCCCGACGGCGTTCGCTGCCTCGCGCTGGCCGTCCACGCTGAGGTTGAGGTGCGTGAGGGGGTCGCTGCGGTGCGAGTCGCAGCCGTGCTGGCTCACGATCACCCCGGGTTCGAAGGCACCCACCAGTTGCGGCACCACGGCGTAGAAGGCGCGAAGCCAGCCGGCGTCGGACGTTCCTGCAGGCAGGGCGACGTTCACGGCCGTCCCCTCCGCCACGGGGCCGCCCACCTCGTTGGCGAAGCCCGTGCCAGGAAAGAGGGTCAGCCCCGTCTCGTGCAGCGAGATCGTCAGGACCCGGGGATCGTCCCAGAAGATGTTCTGCGTGCCGTCGCCGTGGTGCGCGTCGACGTCGATATAGGCCACCTTGCCCACCCCGCCGTCGAGCAGTTTCTGCACGGCAAGGGCGGCGTCGTTGTAGATGCAGAATCCGCTGGCGCGCTCCCGGGCGGCGTGGTGCATGCCGCCGCCGAAGTTCACCGCGTGGACAGCCGAACCATCCAGCACGCGCTGGGCCGCCAGCAGCGAACCGCCGGCCAGGCGCGCCGCGGCCTCGTGCATGCCCGCGAATGCCGGATCGTCCTCGGTTCCCAGCCCGCGCGACTCGTCCGGCCGGGAAGGGTCCGTACTGACCCGGCGGACTGCTGCAACGTAATCAGCGGAGTGGACGGACTCCAGTTCCGCGTCCGATGCGACCTCCGGGGCTGCAAGGTCAACGTGGTCCAGGTCGAAGAGCCCCAGGCTGCGGGACAGGCGCGCGGTCAGGTCCATACGCTCGGGCGCCATGGGGTGGCCGGGCCCAAAGTTGTAAGCTGTCATGTCAGGACTCCACGCCACCATCGTTGGCGGCGCGGGCTGGCTGAGTCCGGGCAGGTATGTCATCAATCACAGGCTACCCGAGCCCGCGCTGCCGCCGGCCCGGCCATGGCGCGGGCTTTAGTGGTTTACTACTGAAGGAAGCCGTTTCAACCGAGGAAAACCCACACATGACGCAAAGCCAGTCGAGGCCCCGGACTCCGGCCCCCTGGCACCCCCCGGCGCAGGAGCGGGAGGGCCTCTGGATCTTCACGCGGCTGCGCGACTTCATTGACGACATCGCCAACACCTCCCCCGCACGGCTGGCACTGACCGCGTTCGCCGCTGTGTGCACGGTATTCACCTTCCTGCTGTCCCTGCCCGTATCGTCGGCTGACGGAACACCCACCCCCATCCACCAGGCGCTGTTCACGGCCGTCTCAGCCGTGTGCGTCACGGGGCTCACGGTGGTTTCGACGGCGATCCACTGGTCCTTCTTTGGCCAACTGGTAATCCTGGTGGGCATCTTCATCGGCGGCTTGGGCACGTTGACGCTGGCATCGCTGCTGGCGCTCATGGTGAGCAAGCGGCTGGGTGTGCGCGGCAAGATCATTGCCGCGGAATCCATGAACAACGCCGGCCGCCTGGGCGAAGTGGGCACGCTGCTGCGGATCGTCATCACCACTTCCGTAGTCATCGAGGGCACCCTGGCGCTCGCCCTGGTCCCGCGGTTCCTCACCCTGGGCGAACCGTTCTGGCAGTCTGTCTGGCACGGCGTCTTCTATTCCATTTCGTCGTTCAACAACGCCGGCTTCACGCCGCACTCGGACGGCATCGTGCCCTACGAGACGGACCTGTGGATCCTGATCCCCCTCATGGTGGGGGTCTTCCTGGGCAGCCTGGGGTTCCCGGTGGTGATGGTCCTGCAGCAGAACGGCCTGAACTGGAAGAAGTGGAACCTCCACACCAAGCTCACCATCCAGGTCTCCCTCATCCTGCTTGCCGCGGGCACACTCCTGTGGGCCCTGATGGAGTGGGACAACGCCCGGACCATCGGGCCGATGGCCATCGGCGACAAGATCACCCATTCCCTTTTTGCCTCGGTCATGACGCGTTCGGGTGGATTCAACCTGGTGGACCAGAATCACATGGAATCCACCACCAAGCTGCTGACTGACGCGCTGATGTTCGCAGGCGGCGGGTCGGCGTCGACGGCGGGCGGCATCAAGGTGACCACCATCGCCGTGATGTTCCTGGCCATCGTTGCCGAAGCCCGCGGCGACGCCGACGTTAAGGTGTACGGCCGGACCATCCCGCAGGGCACCATGCGGGTGGCCATCTCCGTGATCGTTGCCGGCGCCACGCTTGTTTCCGTCTCCGCCTTCCTGCTCCTGCAATTCAGCGGCGCATCACTGGACCGGGTACTGTTTGAGACGATTTCGGCCTTCGCCACGGTGGGCCTGAGCACCGGCCTCAGCGCGGAGGTTCCGCCCGAGGGCGTCTACGTACTGACAGCCCTCATGTTCGCCGGCCGCGTGGGCACCGTGACCCTCGCCGCTGCACTGGCCCTGCGCCAGCGCAGCCAGCTGTACCACTACCCCGAAGAGAGGCCGATCATTGGCTAGTTCCACAGACGCCCCCCGGCGCCCCGCCCACAATGCTCCGGTACTGGTCATCGGGCTGGGCCGCTTCGGATCATCCACCGCGGAGCAGCTGGTCAAGCAGGGCCGGGAAGTGCTCGCCATTGAACGGGACCGGAACCTGGTGCAGAAATGGGCACCCCTCCTGACCCATGTGGTGGAGGCTGATGCCACCAACATCGACGCACTCCGCCAGCTGGGCGCCCAGGAGTTCAGCTCCGCCGTCGTGGGCGTGGGCACCTCCATTGAGTCCTCGGTTCTGATTACCGTGAACCTGGTGGACCTGGGCATAGAGCACCTCTGGGTCAAGGCCATCACTCCGTCGCACGGCAAGATCCTGACCCGGATCGGCGCGAACCACGTCATCTACCCCGAGGCCGACGCCGGAGTCCGCGCCGCGCACCTGGTCTCCGGGCGCATGCTGGACTTCATCGAGTTCGACGACGACTTTGCCATCGTGAAGATGTACCCGCCGCGGGAGACCGTGGGCTTCACCCTGGACGAGTCAAAGGTCCGCTCCAAGTACGGCGTGACCATCGTGGGCGTGAAGTCCCCGGGTGAGGACTTCACGTACGCCCGGCCCGAGACCAAGGTGTCCTCCCGGGACATGCTCATCGTCTCCGGCCACGTGGACCTGCTGGAGAGGTTCGCGGCCCGGCCGTAGCCGGGCCACGCCTGGGAATCAGCCGAGCTGCCTGGTGATCTCCGCTGCCCGGTCGGCGGCGGCACGGGCGCCGGCGGCAATGATCGCGGGGATGCCCTGTTCGTCAAAGGTGGCAATGGCGCGTTCGGTGGTGCCGTTGGGGCTGGTGACGGCCTTGCGCAGCGCTGCGGGATCTGCCCCGGGCTCGGCCAGCATGAGGCCGGCGCCGGCCACTGTTTCGCGCGCCAGCAGGAGGGACAGCTCCCGGTCCAGGCCCAGCTCTTCCCCTGCGGACGCCATGGCCTCGGCAAGGTAGAACGCGTAGGCAGGACCGGAGCCGCTGATGGCCGAGAGCGCATCCACCTGCTCCTCGGGGACCTCAACCACGGTTCCTGCGCCCTGCAGCATGTCTTTGACCATCTGGAGCTGCTCCGGGGTGCAGTGCGTGCCCGGCGAGACCGAGACGACACCGCGGCCCAGCTTCGCGGGAGTGTTGGGCATGGTCCGGATCACCGGCTGCCCCGCGGGGAGTGCAGCCTCCAGCTGGGCGATGGACACGGCCGCAGCCACACTGACCACCACAGTGTCGGGCGAAAGGGCCGGGCTGATTTCTTTTGCCAGGTCCGCGATGCCCACGGGCTTGACGCCAAGTATGACTACGGCAGATCCCTTGGCGGCCTGTTTGTTGTTGTCAGGTTCTTCCTCGCCGGCGATGGCGGTGATCCCGTGGTACCGCTCGGCCAGTTCCGCGGCGCGACCGGCGCGGCGGACCGTGGCCACCACATCCCCCGGGTCCTTCCCCGCCTCCAGCAGGCCGCCAAGAATGGCTTCGTTCATGGATCCACAGCCAAGGAATGCGATTCGGTTGCTCATGCCTCCATCATTGCAGTTGCGAGGCATTCACAGGCAACTCCCATCTTCAGCGCAGGCAGCACACAACTTGGGGTCCTAACGTAGTTATTACCTCATTGAGGGTGCGAGTGATGCGGCAGGCATGGGGATGCCTGCCAAGGGCACCGGTGGCACGGCAGCAGGTTTTCCCCCATTTTCCTGTTGCCGGCCCCGGTGCTTCCGCTTTTAATGAACCTGCTGCGAAGCAGGCTGGACGCCTGTGGCTAGACTCCTGCGTCCACCGGCCGGGAAGCGGCAACATGGGGCGCCGGCTCCAGAGGTCCGGCAAAGACCAGCTGGTCCAGGCGCCGCAGGATGAGCCCTTCGCGGAGCGCCCAGGGGCAAATGCGGAGCTTCTTGAACTTGAACATTTCCAGGGCTGCCTCGGCCACCAGAGCGCCGGCAAGGAGCTGATGGGCGCGCGCCTCGGAAACACCGGGAAGGTGCAGCCTGTCTTCCGAACTCATGGCCGAGATCCGCTGGGTCCAGATGCCCAGGTCCGAGGCGTGCAGTTCCCTCTTAACGTAGGGTCCTTCCGCACTGGGGGCGGCACCGGCGATCCGGGCCAGGGAGCGGAAGGTCTTGGAGGTTCCGGCCACCACGTTTGCCCGGCCCAGGCCGTCGAATGCGCGGACGGCAGGTTTGAGCGTGGCCCTGATGTACCGCCGCAGTTCCTTGACGCTTTTGGCCGACGGTGGATCCTCGGCGAGCCAGTCCCTGGTGAGCCGGCTGGCGCCCAGCGGCACCGAGGTGGCTACTTCCGGAAGTTCGTCCTGGCCAAAGGCCATTTCAAACGAGCCGCCGCCGATGTCCAGGTTCAGGATGGGACCGGCTCCCCACCCATGCCAGCGCCGTACAGCGAAGAAGGTCATGGACGCCTCTTCGCTGCCGGTGAGTTCCTGGAGGGTCACCGTGGTTTCGTGCTTGACCCGGGCCAGGACGGCTGGGCCGTTGGTGGCCTCGCGGATGGCCGAGGTACAGAACGCCAGCAGGTCCTCGGCCTTGTGGCGCGCCGCGAATTCCCAGGCTTCCAGCACGAACTCGGTCAGCTCGTGCTGGCCCTCGTCGCTGATGCTGCCATCCGGTTCCAGGTACTGCACCAGGGACAGCGGCCGCTTATGGGACGCGAACGGGACCGGCTGCGCGCCCGGGTGGGCATCCACCAGGAGCAGATGGACAGTATTGGAACCAATGTCGAGGACGCCTAGACGCATGGGGACATTATTGCTCGTCGGCGCGCTTGAAGTCGCGCCGGATGTTGGCGACGCCCTCGGGGTTGATCTCGAAACCGTAGGCTGCGCCGGGGTTGATCACCATGCCCAGCTCATCGCCGATATTGGCGATGATGGCAGCGCCCTGCGTGCCCAGGACGTTGGGGGCGGCTTCCAGGTACTGCTGGTCCACCCGGCTGGGGTGCGAGAAAACGGCAAGGACGGGGTCGCCGTCGGCGTTGGCAAGGACCAGGGGCTCCACCTGGGAGTCGATGCCCTCAACCGTGTCCGAGCTGATGATGTAGACCTCGCTGTTGAGGAAGGACAGGATGACGTCCACCGGGTCGGCGTCGGGCTGTCCGCCGGTGGCGAGCTTCTCCTCGAGGTCGTTGAGCGGCTGGAGATCCGTGTGCGCGGGCTGTTCAGTCATTCCCCTAGCCGATCACGATACGGTGGCCGGCGCAAACGCGCCGGCCACACGCCTACTTCTTGGCCGTTGCCTTCTTCTTCGCGGGCGCCTTGCGGGTGGCGGTCCGCTTGACCGGGCCCTTGGCGCGCTTCTCTGCCAGCAACTCCACGGCCTGTTCCCGTGTGAGTTCCTCCAGCGAGGTGGCACGGGGAACCGTGATGTTGGTGATGCCGTCGGTGATGTAGGGCCCGAACCGGCCCTCCTTCACCACGATGTTCTTCTCGGATACCGGGTCCGGGCCGAACTCCGCCAGCGGCGGCACCGCGGCACGGGCGCCGCGCTGCTTGGGCTGCGAGTAGATCTCCAGGGCCTGTTCCAGGGTGATGGTGAAGATTTCCTCTTCGGAACCAATGGAGCGGGAGTCAGTCCCCTTCTTCAGGTAGGGCCCGAACCGGCCGTTCTGCACCGTGATGAGGTTGCCTTCGGCGTCCTCCCCCAGTGCCCGGGGCAGGCTCATGAGCTGGAGCGCCTCGTCCAGGGTGACGGACTCCACGGTCATCGACTTGAAGAGCGACCCCGTGCGGGGCTTTGCCTTGACGGGCTTCTTCGGCGGCTTGGGCTTGCCGTTCTTGTAGTACTCCACCGGCTGGTTGGCCAGTTCCTCGTCGGTCATCTCAGGGATGATCTCGGTGACGTAGGCGCCGTAACGGCCGTTCTTGGCCACCACGGTGTGTCCCGTATGCGGATCGGCGCCGAGCACGCGTTCTTCCGGGGCCGCCGTCTCCATCAGCTCGATGGCCTTGGCCGCGGTCAGCTCATCCGGAGCCAGGTCCTCGGGCACGTTGGCGCGCGCCGATTCCACAATCTCGCCCGTCTTCGGGTCCACCACGGCGGCAGAGCTTTCCAGGTAGGGACCGAACTTGCCCACCCGGAGCGTGATCTCGTCGGTGATTGGGATCGAGTTGATTTCCCGGGCATCGATCTCGCCCAGGTTGTTGACGATGCTCAGCAGGCCCGGATCGGAATCCTCGCCGAAGTAGAAGTGCCGCAGCCATGAGGCGCCGGCTTCCTGTCCGTTGGCGATCTTGTCCAGGTCGCCTTCCATGTCGGCGGTGAACTCGTAATCCACGTAGTCGGAGAAATGCTGCTCGAGGAGCCGGATGACGGAGAAGGCGATCCAGCTGGGCACCAGGGCTGAACCCTGCTTCCGGACGTAGCCGCGGTCCTGGATGGTGGAGATGGTGGAGGCATAGGTGGACGGGCGGCCGATGCCCTTCTTCTCCAGCTCCGCGGTCAGCGATGCTTCCGTGTAGCGCGGCGGCGGGGACGTCTCGTGGCCCACGGCCTGGATGTCCGCGGCCGTCAGGGAGTCATCCTTGGCCACATTGGGCAGCCGGCGTGCTTCGTCGGAGTCGTCGTCGCCGCGGGTCTCGTCCTTGCCTTCCTCGTAGGCGGCGAGGAAGCCGGGGAACGTTATCACGGTGCCGGAGGCGGAGAATTCCGCGTCCCGGCCATCTGCGGAGACGGCACCCAGGCGGATGGTGGCCGTTGAACCCTTGGCGTCGCCCATCTGGGAGGCGACCGTACGCTTCCAGATGAGCTCGTACAGGCGGAACTCGTCGCCGGAGAGCTGCTTGGCGACCTGGGCAGGCGTGCGGAAGGAGTCACCGGCGGGGCGGATGGCCTCGTGCGCTTCCTGGGCGTTGGCGGCCTTGTTGGAGTAGACGCGCGGCGACTGCGGAATGTATTCGGGGCCGTACAGTTCGGAGGCCTGGCGGCGGGCTGCCGTGATGGCCTCATCGCTCAACGCGGACGAGTCCGTACGCATATAGGTGATGTAGCCGTTTTCGTACAGCCGCTGGGCGATCTGCATGGTGCTCTTGGAGGAGAAGCGCAGCTTGCGGCCGGCCTCCTGCTGCAGCGTGGAGGTGGTGAACGGTGCGGCGGGACGGCGCGTGTACGGCTTGGTGTCCACCGAGCGGACGCGGAAGTCGGCGTTCTGGAGGCCTGCCGCCAGGGACGTTGCCAGTTCCTCGTTGAGGTGGGCCACGTTCCGGGACGTGAGCTCGCCGTTGTCATTGAAGTCGCGGCCCGTGGCCACCTTGGCGCCGTCCACGGCGGCCAGCTTGGCCTTGAACGAGCCGGACTCGGCGCCGAACTGGCCGGTCAGGTCCCAGTAGGAGGCAGCCTTGAAGGCCATGCGTTCGCGTTCGCGGTCCACCACCATGCGGGTGACCACGGACTGCACGCGTCCGGCGGACAGGCCGCGGGCCACCTTGCGCCAGAGGACGGGTGAGATTTCGTAGCCGTAGAGGCGGTCCAGGACGCGGCGGGTTTCCTGGGCGTCCACCAGGTCCTGGTCCACGTCGCGCAGGTTGCCCATGGCGCGCTGGATGGCTTCCTTGGTGATTTCGCCGAACGTCATCCGGTACACCGGGACCTTGGGCTTGAGTACTTCCAGCAGGTGCCACGCGATGGCCTCGCCCTCGCGGTCCCCATCGGTTGCGAGATAGAGTTCGTCGGCGTCCTTGAGCGCGGCTTTGAGCTCGGTGACCTTTTTCTTCTTGTCCGGGGACACCACGTAGTAGGGCTTGAAGTCGTGCTCGATGTCGACGGCGAACTTGCCGACGGAGGTTTTCTTCAGCTCGGCAGGGAGTTCGGACGGCTGCGGCAGGTCCCGGATGTGACCAATGGAGGCCTCTACGATGAAGCCCTCGCCGAGGTACTTGGCGATGGTCTTGCTCTTGGCCGGAGACTCCACAATCACGAGTTTCTTGCCGGTTTTGGCCTTGCTTGGCACGGTGCTCCTACAGAAAAAGGTTGCTGGGGCAGATGAGCCCATGTTCGCCTAGTTCACCATATTTTGGGGAATCGTGCGCATTCATGTGGAAAAGACGGGGCTCTGTTGAGGGCTTGAGGGGGCTTATTCCAAGGCGGGATTTCCGGCCGGGACCAGGAAGCCGTCACGGACCAGGTTGGCCACGTCGGCGAGCAGCGCACCCTGGAAAGTCCCGGCGTCGAACCCCTCCCCGCCGCCCAGGAGGGCCTCCAAAGCCCCGGCGATCTGCCCGGCGGCGAGGTCGCCGTCGCAGGCGGACACGAAGCCTGCCAGCTCCGTGCTCATCAGATTGGTGCGGCGCAGCCCGGCACCCTGCCGGAGCAGGATCACGCCGGGGTGTTCGGCGCCCGGGCGCTGGTGGCGCTCCTCGGTGACGTCCTCCGCCACGAGCAGGTGCGTGGCCGCAAGGTCATGCGCGGCGAGCCAGTCGGCGCGTTCGACGGCGGCACCCAGGTGGGGGCCGATGGGCTGCTCGATGGGGTACGTGATTTCCTCGAAGCGGCTGATGGCGGCAGCGCGGCCGTCAGCGGGGCGGCGCAGCCAGACCATGCCGAAGCCGATGCCGGCAACATCCCGGGACCCGAAATCGGCAAGGTACTGGGCATAAGACTCCCGGTAGTGCTGCCGGTCCCGGGACTCCGAGGCGTCCCGGAGCCAGGTTTCGGCGTACTGTTCCGGGCTGACCTCTTCACGCTGGATGAACCAGGCGTCCGTGCCCTGCCGCACCCAGGATTTTGGCCGCTCCTCCCAGCTGCTGCCGGCGGCGACTTCCCAGTTGCCCAGCATCTGGGCCCAACCGCCGGGCGCCAAAACGTCGGGCAGGCCCGCCACCAGGGAGGCCACGATCCCGTCGCCCGGGAGGCCGCCGTCGCGGTAGGTGAACTGGTCCGCCGCGTCCTCGCCGGCACGGCGCGGGGTGATGACGAACGGCGGGTTGGAGACCACCAGGCCGAACTGCTCCCCGGCCACCGGCTCCAGGAGCGAACCCAGTCGGAGGCTGACCCGGCCTTCGAGGTGGTCCGGGTCGACGGACAGCGCCTCCGCGTTGAGCAGGATGTTGAACCGCGCGTACGCCAGGGCACGTTCGGAGATGTCGGTGGCGGTCACATGCTGGCAGTGGTGCAGCAGGTGGAAGGCCTGGATGCCGCACCCTGTCCCCAGGTCCAGCGCGCGCTCGGTGTGGCGGCGGATGGTGGTCTGCACCAGGGTGGTGGATGCCTGCCCGATGCCCAGGACGTGGTCATGCCGGAGCACCCCGGCCTGCTGGTGGGCGGCGAGATCGCTGGCCACCCAGAGCTCCGCGCCGCCGCTGCCGTCCTCATTCTTGTCCCAGCCGTACGGCCGGAGGTCAGCTTTCGCCGTAAGGAACCCGGAGCCGGGGACGGGCTGCACCAGCCCCAGTTCAAGGAGACCGTCGGCCCCGGTGCCCGGCAGTGCGGCGTCGAGCGTTTCCTTTTCCTGCGGCTCTGCGAGGAGCCACAAGCGGACGACGGCGGCCAGCGGCGCCGTGCCGTTGTCGGCCCGCACAGCATGCTCAACAGCGAGCACCGCGGGGATGATCTGGTCCCTGTTCAGCGCGGCCGAGGCCGCCGGGCCCAGCAGCCGTGCCACGCCGTCAAGCGTGTAGTCCAGCCCGCGCAGGTCCGCGGCGAGGGTGGAAAGCAGCGCGGGGAGGTCGCTGCGGGGAGCGTCGGCGGTGTTTCCGGCGGTGAACTCATAAGGGGATCCAGGCATCGCTCAAGTTTAGTCCGGCGTGGCTGCGGGGTACGGTGGTCACATGCCTTCCCGCCTTCCCCTCCTTCCGCGCGCCCGCACGGCGGCCGCTGTGGTCCGCCGTTCGCTGCCGGTGACGGTGGTGGCCGCGGCTCTCTGCCTAACCGTGGCGGGGTGTTCACCCGTGAACTCGGTGGAGAATGCGGATGTTCCCAAGTGGCGGGCCACCGCCCTGCCCTCTACGCCGGCGGGTGTTGTGCTCCAGGATTCGGGGAAGATCCTCAACCGGAACCGCATTGTGCAGGAGGCCGCCAGGGTGCCCGCCGGCAGCTATGTACTCACGGCGGTGTGCGAAGGGACCGGCAAAGCCTTCTTCGCCGTGTCCCTGGACGGCAAAGCCGTGACGGAAGCAGGAGCAGCCTGCAACGGCCGGCAGGAAACCACCAAAATAACGCTGTCCGCCACCGGACGGGTCGAAATCAGCAGTTCCAGCGTGGACGCTCCGCTGCTCTACGCCTACCAGCTGGCACCGGCGAAATAAGCCCTCTTCCGGCTCTGGCCCGCCGCCCGCTGCGGGCTTAGAGTCTGACTATGCCCAGCGTGCGGGGAATCTCCGCGCCCCTTCCCGAAGGGACAGCACGGGCGCTTCTGGCACCGAAGCCGGGAGCCGCCGTCGCCCTTGGACTGGTGCTTGCGGCAGGTGCACTGGCCGGCTGCGAATATACGTACGACGACGGCAGGGCCGGCAGCGCGCAGGGCACCGGGACTGCTGCCCCGGCGCCTGCGTTTACCCGCGACCCGCTGCAGCAGGATCCGGTGGGCGCGGCGGAGCTGGGTGACTGGGTGTCCCGGGCCCTTCCGGGTACCACCGGTCCCGTGGTCCAGGCCGACGCCGGGCTCCTGGCTGCCGGGGAGGACCGGCTGGTCGCGTCGCCGGTGCTGGACACCGGGACCTATATTTTGTCCATCGCCTGCCGCAGCCAGCGCCGGGTGACCTTCACGGTCCGCACCGAGACCCTCACCTTGGTGGACCTTGCCCTCCGGTGCGGCATCAACCGCGAGAACGTCATTTACCTGTCAACGGACAGTGTCCTCACGGTCCGGGTGGAGGCGAGGACCGCGGCGAACTACGCGTTCCGGGTGCACAGGCTCTAAACCGGGACGACGGGCGGGCATCACGCTCCCCCAGCCCGGTTGCGGTGGGGCTCAGGCCGCCGCGCAGCCGTCCGGGCAGCGGAGCGTCTCCGGGCTGGCGGCGCACTCGGCGCAGTACAGCGTGAGGGTGCGGCAGCTCGGGTTGGAGCAGTTCTCGAATTTGCTGGTGGGCGCCGAGCAGCGGGCGCACTGGCCGATGGTCTTGGCGTCCTCGCTGAATTCCAGGTGCATGCGCTTGTCAAAGACGTACAGCGAGCCCTCCCAGAGCCCCTGGTCCTTGAAGGCTTCGCCGTACCGGACGATCCCGCCGTCGAGCTGGTACACCTCTTTGAAGCCGCGGTTCACCATCAGGCTGGAGAGCACCTCGCAGCGGATGCCTCCGGTGCAGTAGGTCACCACGGGCTTGTCCTTCAGAGAGTCGTATTTGCCGGACTCCAGCTCCTTGATGAAGTCATGGGTGGTGGCGACATCCGGTACCACCGCGTCCTTGAACCGGCCAATCTGCGCTTCGAAGGCGTTCCGGCCGTCGAAGAACACCACGTCCCCGCCTTCCTGTTTCCTGGCTTCCACGAGCTCGTGGAGCTCCTCCGGCTTGAGGTGTTTTCCGCCGCCCACCACGCCACCGGCGTCGACCTTGAGTTCGCCGGGCGCGCCGAAGGAGACAATCTCGTCCCGCACCTTCACGCTGAGCCGGGGGAAGTCCGCCGCGCCGCCGTCGGACCATTTGACGTCGATTCCCCGGAACCCGGAGTACTCGCGGGTGGTCTTGACGTACTGTTTGACGGCGCCGATTTCCCCGCCCACCGTGGCATTGATGCCGTCCTTGGAAATGAGGATGCGGCCGGTCAGTCCCAGCTTTTCGCACAGGGCACGCTGCCAGAGGCGGACGGCGTCCGGGTCAGCTATGGGGGTAAAGCCGTAAAAGAGCACAATCTTGTTCAAAGCCACGTATTTAAGGGTACCGGCTGCTTTAAGGTCAGCGGCTGCGCTGCAGGGCCGGCCCGGGTCCACGTGCGGCGGCCCGGCGTATCACAATTGCATAAGCACTTCGGCACCCCCTGTTGCTTGTGATCGGGCTGGAATAGTGTTCTTGCCATGAGCCCGGAAACCCTGGTTGAAGACATCACTGGCCTGCTCGAAGTGTGGGTTGCCGGCTGGGCCGGATGTCGCGGCTACCGGACCTCCACGGAGGGCCGTTTCCCCGCTGCGCTCCGCTCTGACACCAGCGGCGAGTGGGAAATTTTCGCGTCCGAACCCACCGATGACGAGTTCGCCGCCCTCGCGGCCAGGACTGCGGAATCCCCGGCGCGGGTACTGACCATTCTTACCAACGACCCCTCACGGTACGCCGCCCTGGCGGCCCGTAAAGGGCTGAACGTCACGTCCGATTCGCAGACGATGATGATCGTGGACATGGAGACGCAGGACGCCGAGGACCCCTGGCTGTCCGACGACGACCTGAGCCTGTCCACGTACGAGCAGGACGGCGTGCATTACGCCGAGGTCCGCTCCGGAGAAGCCCTCGCGGCCAGTGGCAGGGTGTTCGTGGTGGGTGACACCGCAGTGTTCGACAAGATCATCACCGAGCCGGCGTTCCAGCGCAGGGGCCTGGGCAGTTTCATCATGCGTGCGCTGGCGGCCCAGGCCTTCGGGCACGATGTCCGCGCCGGTTTGCTGCTGGCGTCCCTGGACGGGCAGAAGCTCTACTCCCATCTTGGCTGGACCACGGTGGCCCGGGTCCTGATGCTCTCGGCATCTCATGACGGGGCGGACCTCTCCCTGAGCTGAACGGGTTCAGCTGGGCCTGCCGTTTGTTTTCCCCGTTGGCGAACCTCGGGCGGGCGGCACAGTTACGGGTGGAAGAATGGTGGGGTGAACCCCCACGACTCCCTGATTCCTTTGCTGGGCCGCGGCCCGGAACCGGAACAGCTGCGTCATGTCCGCACCATACCGGCGCGGGAGGCAGTCCACGCGCCCTGGCCTGAATGGGTTCATCCGGACATTGCTGCGGCGTACGGGACGCTGGGCATCCTTGAGCCGTACCGGCACCAGGTTGACGCGGCCGATGCAGCGCATTCGGGCCAGCACGTTGTGGTGGCTACCGGCACTGCGTCCGGAAAGTCCCTGGCGTACCAGCTGCCGGCGTTGGATGCGATCCACCGGTCCGAACTCCGCGTGCTCGCGGACCCGGGCAAGATTCACGACGACGGCGCCGTCACCCTTTACCTCTCCCCCACCAAGGCGCTGGCGGCGGACCAGCTGAACGCCATCCGCGCCCTGAAGCTGCCCACGGTCCGGGCGGAAACTTACGACGGCGATACCGATCCCTCCGCCCGCCGGTGGATCAGGGACCACGCCAACTTCATCCTGGCCAACCCCGACATGCTGCACTTTGGCATCCTTCCCAACCACGCGTGGTGGGCCGGTTTCTTCCGCCGCCTTCGCTACGTCATCGTGGACGAGGCGCACAGCTACCGGGGCGTGTTTGGCTCACACGTGGCCAACCTGATGCGGCGGCTGCGCCGGATCTGCGCCTATTACGGTGCGGGAACGGCGTTCCCCGAGCCCGTGTTCATCGCTGCCTCCGCCACCGCGTCCGAGCCCGATGTCTCCTTTTCCCGCCTCATCGGGGCCCCCGTCAAGGCGGTGTCCCGCGACTGCTCGCCGCACGGGGCCACCACCGTGGCGCTGTGGGAACCGGCGCTGACCGAGGTCAGAGGGGAGAACGGCGCGAAGGAGCGGCGGACGGCCGTGGCCGAAACCTCCGATCTGCTGGCCAATCTGGTATCCGCCCGGGTCCGCACCATCGCCTTCATCAAGTCCCGCCGCGGCGCCGAGACCATCTCCGCGATTACCAAGCGGCTCCTCGACGAGGTGGATCCCAGCCTCCCGCAGCGGGTTGCCGCCTACCGGTCGGGGTACCTGCCGGAGGAACGCCGGGCGGTGGAGAAAGCGCTGCGTTCAGGCCAGCTGCTGGGTGTTTCCAGCACGTCTGCGTTGGAACTCGGGATCGACATCTCGGGCCTGGATGCCGTCCTGGTGGCCGGCTGGCCCGGTACGCGGGCATCGCTGTTCCAGCAGATCGGCAGGGCCGGCCGGGCGGGCCAGGATGCCATTGCGGCCTTCGTGGCCAGCGATGACCCGCTGGACACTTTCCTGGTGAACCATCCCGAGGCCATCTTCGACGTGTCGGTGGAGGCGACGGTCTTCGACCCTTCCAACCCCTATGTTCTGGGCCCGCACCTGTGTGCGGCAGCCGCCGAGCTTCCCTTGGGGCCGGGCGAGCTGGACCTCTTCGGGCCCACCGCTGAAATGCTCCTGGACCGGCTGGTTGCCCAGGGCTACCTCCGGCGGCGGCCCGCGGGCTGGTTCTGGACCCACTCGCAAAGCGCGGCGGGGATGGTCAACCTGCGGGCAGACGGTGGGGGCCCGGTCAGCATCGTCGACGCCGAGACGGGTTCCCTCCTGGGGACCATGGACTCGCCGCAGACGCACTACCAGGCACACACCGGGGCCGTGTATGTCCACCAGGGCGACTCCTATGTGGTGGAGGACCTGAATGAAGACGACCACTGCGTGATGGTCCGCCGGGCCAACCCCGACTACTACACGACGGCACGCGACGTAACCCAGATCGAGGTCCTGGACACCCTGCGGACCATGCAGTGGGGCGACGTGACCGTCCACTTCGGCGACGTGAAGGTCACCACCCAGGTTGTCTCTTTCCAGCGCAAGGCCCTGATCTCCAATGAGGTCCTGGGCGAGGAGCCGCTGGAACTCGGTGCACGGGAGCTCTTCACCAAGGCGGTGTGGTTCGTGGTGGACAACCGTTCGCTGACCGGGGCCGGCCTCATCGAAGCGCAGTTCCCGGGCGCCCTGCATGCCGCGGAGCACGCCGCGATCGGACTTCTGCCGCTGGTGGCCTCCAGCGACCGGTGGGACATCGGCGGGGTCTCCACTGCCCTGCATGCCGATACCGGGGTGCCCACCATTTTCGTGTACGACGGGCACCCCGGCGGAGCCGGCTTTGCCGAACGGGGATTCGACAAAGCCATGGTCTGGCTGGCAGCGACCCGCGATGCCATCAAGGCCTGCGAGTGCGATGCCGGCTGCCCGTCCTGCGTGCAGTCCCCAAAATGCGGCAACAAGAACAACCCGCTGGATAAGGCCGCCGCGGTTACCCTCCTGGACGTGCTGCTCAAGGACGCCACAGAAGCCACGCCGGTGGATCTGGAAGCCAGGAGCTGATTCCCCGCCCGGAGACGTGCCCTTCGATGACCCATCTCCCCCGATTCCCTGGCCCTACGGCGGAGGTCCTGCCCGGGCCCGTCCCGTCGCGGCACCCAGCAGTGCGCGCTCCCCGAGCTCAGTGCGCACCTCAATCGTCTGTCCCGGGCCCGCTGAGCAGCTGAGGACCGTGGCGGAGTGCCGCGCCGCCACCTCAACGGCCACCGCGCAGGGATCCCCCGTGGTGATGCCGCGGAGGGCATCCGCCGCGGCGAGAGCTGCCAGGTCCGCTGCTGCTGCCGCCCTGCTCGCGAGCACGGCTGACTGGGCCAGCAGCAGCATGACGGCCATGGCCGTCATGACCACCAGCGCCAGCCCCGCGGCCAGGACCGTTCCCGACCCACGTTCGCGGCCATCTGTGGCGCCTTGTGGACTCTGACCGGGACCAAAATTCCGCCGCCCTCCCCGGGCGTACCGGCGTCTTGTGGCGTGCCGGCGCCCGGGTGCAGCACGACCGGACCCAGCACAGGGATGGCCGGTCCCAATCGTGGGGTGTCGCCGCCCGTGGTCACCCATCACCTGACGCCCCCGGCATCGCCCGATCCGTCGCCGCTGCCGGCGGCGCCGGTCCCCGCAGTCTCGCTGCGTGTTGAGGCACGGGCGGTAAGGGTCCATGGGATGGAAGTTCCCAGGGGTCCGGGCACCCGGTCAGTGACCGTGACCCTGAACCAGCCACCGTCGGCGGCAACTGTCGCGGACGCCGAACTGCCGGCGAGCATCCTGACGGTCCGTTCCACGGCTGCGGGGTCATCGCCCCTGGCCACGGCCCTGGCGCCGGCCCGGGCTCCCTCTTCAATACGCAGCTGAGTCATGCCCGCGGCGGCTCCGGCGAGCAACATGGCCAGGAGTGCCAGCACGGCCGGCAATGCCACGGCGAACTCTGCCGTTACGGTGCCGCGGGCGTCGCCCGTCTTGCCTGCCTGTTCCTGGTGACCGTAGCTGGAGCCCACACCGCCGGTCACCGCTTCAAGAGTCTTCCGGGACGTCAACAGTCCTGCCGGACGCGTCACGGCAGCGCCAGGGCGGTGCGGATGAGGTTCAGCAGGAAACCACGCACTTCATCGCTGCGGAGGATGAACACGAGCAGCCCGGCAAAACCCACCGCGGCCAGGGTGGCAATGGCGTATTCGGCTGTTGCCATGCCGGCTTCCGAGCCCAGCAACCCTACGCTGCGCCGCATCCTGGGGGTGCGGCCCGCAGCCGGGTACAGCTCCACCACGTTGCCGGGCGGCGGGAAGGACGCCGCTGGAAAGGACGTACCTGAGGCCGGTGCCTGCGGAACGAGTGCGCGACTGACAGTTGTGTTGGAAGCAAGGGCACGGGATGTGGCACGGGATGTGTATTGCGTCCCGACCGCGTTGCCACGGCTGCGGGCCGGCCCCATGGCCATCGGCCTGGAAGCGGTGGCCATCTGCCTGGAAGCAGCGAGTTCGGACATTCCGGCGGAGTAATTACGGCGGTAGTGGTTGGTGGACATCTGGTTTCCTTTCCATGGGCGCCGGTGGTTTTCCCGGCTGTCTTGACTCTTCCCGGCGGAGTTGTTGCGGGTAAGGGAGGGTGTGGGCTAAGTGGAAAAGCTGGGCTGCTCCGGCGCTGTGGAGGAGGGGACGGACAGCGCGGCCGGCATAGCGGGACAGGCTGGGAACCAGGAAACCGAGGGCACCGGGACAGACTGGGAACCGGGAGCCGGGGCACCGGGAAAGGCTGGGAACCGGGGCCCGGAAGCGGCGGGGCTGGCAACGAGCCGGATTGTGAGGAGCCAGCAAGTTAGGAACCGGACGGTACCAGGGCCAGCAACACCGGAACGACACCAAGGCAGATGAAGGCCGGGAGTGAGCACAGGCCCAGGGGAACCACCAACTTCACCCCGAGCGAAGCGGCCCGCTTCTCCGCAGCCCGAAACCGCTCCCGGCGGAGCCTCGCAGCCTGGGCGTACAGAATCGCTGACGAAGGCGCGCCCGTGAGTGCGGCGAAGCCCAGCGCGTCCCGCAACTCCAGGACTTCGGGCAGCTGTATAGCGGAGCTGCGCCATGCCGTCTCCCAGTCGGCGCCAATGGCCAGCGCCGAGACCACAGGCCGCAGGGATTCCCGGTACTGCGGGGCAGCCGAAGCAGCCACCAGGTCAAGTGCCCGGCCAATGCCGCCGCCGGCATCGAGCATGGCCGCCACCAGCTCCAGCATCATGGCCGGATCCCTCAGCCCGCTGCCGGAACTCGCTGGCGCCCCTTTGGTGGCTGCCGTCGGTTCTGCCCCTGCAGCGGGAGGAAGCAGGAGGCGCAGCCGTTGGCGCGGCCTGGCGTGGCTGGAACAGGCAAGCCAGGCG
This sequence comes from Arthrobacter sp. NQ4, assembly GCF_029077345.1. Classification (NCBI taxonomy): domain Bacteria; kingdom Bacillati; phylum Actinomycetota; class Actinomycetes; order Micrococcales; family Micrococcaceae; genus Arthrobacter; species Arthrobacter sp. NQ4. The sequence goes on from NZ_JARETC010000015.1 coordinate 43,620, forward strand.
CTGCCCGCGAGCAGCAGGAACAATGCCAGGCCGGGAGCCCAACCCTGGGTAATGGCACTCATGCCCCTGCCGCCGCCGAAACCAGCCGGGCAGACCATGCCCTTCCCGTCACGGTGAGGACCACCCCGCCGAACAAGGCGGCCAGTCCCAGGGGTGTTCCCAAGAGGGTAGCGAGGGGATCCACGCCGAGGGCGGCACCAAGTCCAAGACCCATCAAGGGGAGCCAGGTCAGGAGCCGAACGGTGGCTTTGGGCCCTGCGAGCGCCGTCTGCCGGGCCGCATCTGCGTCATCCTCCGCTTCCAGTTGGGCCGCGAACCGGGTCAGTACGTCGGCGAGCGGACACCCGCTGGCCTCCGCAATGTCAAAGCAGGCGGCCAGCTCCAGCCAGGTCCTGGCCTCCCTGTCCCGGGGCTGGAACGCTGTGGAAACCGCGCGCCGGATGGATTCCGAAACGGGAGCTCCGGTCGCGGCGGCAGCACGCGCGGATGACAGAACCGCAGCTGATCCCTCTGACAGCATCGCCCCGGAAACGGGTGCACGCTCTTGAAGCCGCTGCCCGTTTCCGCCATCGCCGTAAACCGTCCACAGCTCGTCCCACAACCGCCCCGGCGTCCGTCCGCCCTGGAGCAGTGCCGCCAGTTGCTGCACCACCAGGGTCAGGCCCGGTCCCCGCCTCCGTGCCGCGCTCCTGCCGGCAGCGTTGCCCCACGGCCGTACCAGAACTCTCTTTATCCCCTGCGTGTTCTTCCTCTTGCCGGTTGCCGTGCGCAGCCGGGAAGCCGCGTCCAGGGGCGGTTTGAGGAGCAGCAGCATGGCACTGCAAAGAAGCACGATGAACAGGACCGTCACAGGGTTGCCCCGGGATCCATCCCCAACCGGGCCGCCAGCGCCGGCCACGCCGGACCCGTGATACCTGACTCCTTAATGGCCGGCACCACGGCCAGTCCTGCCGGGCCATCGGCGATGAGTCCAACGCACAGGACTTCCCGGCCCTTCGGGGTCCTTCCGACATGGATGACAACGTCGAGGGCGCTGGCGGCCTGAAGCCGCACGGCCTCCGGGCCGAGCCCGGCGAGCGCGCCGAGGGCGTTGAGCCTGGCCGGGACCGCGGCTGCCGTGTTCGCGTGGATGGTTCCGCCACCGCCACTGTGCCCGGTATTCATCGCCGTCAGGAGCTCACGGACTTCAGCGCCCCGGCACTCCCCCACCACCAGCCTGTCCGGACGCATGCGCAACGCCTGGCGGACCAGCTCCCCCAAGTCCACGGCGCCGCCACCTTCGAGATTCCCGTGACGTGATTCGAGGGCCACCACATGGGGGTGGACAGGGTTGAGTTCGGCCGCATCCTCGATCAGGACCAGCCGCTCTTCCGCGGAACAAAGGCCCAGCAGGGTGGACAGCAGCGTGGTCTTACCGGAACCCGTGGCACCGCTGACCAGGAAACTCAACTTCCTCTCCACTATCCTCTCCAGCACCGTCTGCACGCGCTGGCCGAACATGCCGCCCGTGCGCAGCTCCGCCATGCTGAAAACCCTCTCCCTGCGAATCCGGACGCTGAGCAGCGTCCCGGACGTGGACACCGGCGGCAACACGGCGTGGACACGGTAGCCGCCGGCAAGCCTGACATCGACGCAGGGCGACCCGTCATCCAGGCGGCGCCCGCCTGCAGCCACCAGCCGGCAGGCCAGCGCGCGCAGTTGGGCCTCGCCATCGAACACGACAGGTACGCGCTCGATGCCCCTGCCACGGTCCACCCACGCGGAATCGGGAGCGTTAACGAAAATGTCTGTGACGGCAGGATCCCTGGTGAGCTCCTGCAGCGGTCCCAGTCCGTTGAGTTCGGCACTGATCCGTTCCACCGCGGCAAGCGCTCCGGCGGTGCCCAACAGCTTGCCCGTGGCCTGGACAGCAGCAGCGACGCGCGACGGTGTTACCGCTCCAGCCTCGGCCATCATCGACTCACGGACGGATTCCAGCAGCCCGGAATCAACGGCCCGGCCAGTACCGGCTGCCTCACCGGCCCGCGCCTGGCGAACGGCCTGGTTCGCTTCAAGGATCCGGGCACTGCGCCGTGCACCCAGGCCCCCGGACCTTGCAGCGCTGCCCGTATCGGGAGCTGGAGGCGGAGCTGAGGGTGTACCCGACGGCCGCCTCATGCCACATCCCCCGCCTGCAGGTCCTCGCCGAGCCAATCGAGCACCGTGGCGCCGAAATGCCGGATGCTCCGCCGCTTCCCAAAGTCCAGCAGGCGCCCCGCTTCCATGGCTACCGGGACGGCCCGCAGTTCGGGGATGCGGCCCTGCACGGGCAACCCTACGGCGTCAGCAATCAGGGAACTGTCCAGCGCAGCGCCTGGCCGGCCCCGCACCAGCAAGGCAGCCTCCACGGGCGGAAGTTCCTGCAGGAGGCGCACCGTTGCGACCGCGGCCTTCAGCTGCGCCGGCACCACCACCATGATCCGGTCACAGTCCCCGGCCACCGTATGGAGCGGCTCCGCGGCCCTTCCCACATCCACAACGACCAGCTCAAAACCACGGCGGGCAGCATCGAGCACACCCGCTGCGGCGGCAGCAGGGACACGGACCGGCTGCTCCCGGGTGGCAGGCCAGGACAGGAAGGAAAAACCTCCGGCCACGGGCAGGGAGTCGGAGAGCTGCAGGGGATCAATGCTGCCCCTTGCCTCCGCGAGGTCCGGCCAGCGCAGTCCGGGGTTGTCCTCGGCAGCGAGCGCCAGTTCCAGGCCACCGCCCCAGGGGTCCCCGTCAAACAGCAGGACGCGTACCCCCAGCCCTGCCGCGGCCTGGGCTATCCAAATGGCGGCGGTGGTTGCCCCCGCCCCGCCGCAACCGCCCGTGATGCCAAGGACCAGGCCGCCGGGGCCCGGCGAGCGCGACCGGCTCAGATGGTCCGCCAGCCAGGCAGCGGCATCGGGCAGCACGGCAACGCGTTCGGCGCCCAGGGCGGCGGCGAGGTGCCAGAGGCTGTCCCCTTCGCCGTCGAGGCCCACCATGACGGCAGGGGTGCGCCGCCGCGGTGGCAGCTCCCGCACATCGCTGCCCACCAGGACGGCCGATGCAGCGTCCCAGTACCGTCCGCCCTCCACTGCATCCGGAACGACGCGCAGCTGGGCTCCGGCGGCTGCCACGATGCGCTCCACTTCGGCGCGGAGGACCCCCGAGGAGGTAACCAGCAGCACCCCGCCCGCACCGCCCGGTGCTGAACCGCCCGGCGGTGAACCGTCCGGCAGCCAGGCGGCGCCGGACGCCGGGTTGTCCGGCAACGCAGCACGGGAGGGTGACCTCCGGTCTGGTGGCCGCCGGAAGGAATCCGTGGCCTGCCCCGGCGCGGGGTGCGGTGCATTCAGCTGGTGCCTGCTCATGCAGCCACTCTGCCGCTGCAACCAAAGCCCGTTAAGGGGGCACCTCCCCTATGTGGACAAACAGGGCCACCACTCCCGGCAGGGCACAATGGGAACATGTACCTGCTGCTTGCCGCCCACCCCCGCGGTGCGGCACTGCAGGAACTGACACAGGCAGGCGACCCCCAACCGGCCAACCCCGGGCCCCGGCTGGTGGCACCCGGCGAGCTTGCCGCCGTCGTCCGTGAACTGGAAGCCCGGCGCCCCGGCGGACAGCCGCCCCGGTGGATCTGGCACCGGACGCAGGACTGGTACCCCGCGCTGCTCGCCTCCGGTGTGGAGGTGGAGCGCTGCTACGACGTCACCCTCTGCGGCAACATCCTGGCCTTCTCGCAGTTCAGCGCCCATACCGATTACGCCAGGAATACCGACAGGGTCCCTGTGGAGGATCCCATGCTCCCGCCGAAGGCTCTGCTGCCGCCGCGTCCCCCAGCGGACCAGGGAGCGCTGTTCGACGATCCGGGTGCCGGACCGGCCCCGGGGTGGGGACTTGAGGACCTCCGCGCCGAATACGCGGCCCAGCAGGCCGCCCTGGCCGGCGTGGGGATGGAGGAAAACCGCCGGCACCGCCTCCAGCTGCTGCTCGCGGCGGAGTCGGCAGCCGCCATGGTGGCTGCCGAGATGCAGCACGCGGGCGTTCCGTGGCGGGAGGACCTGCACGAACAGATCCTGGTTGACCACCTGGGGCCCCGCCCGCCCGCCGGACAGCGTCCGCAAAGACTCGAGGCGCTTGCTGCGGAACTGCGTACCCTGCTCAACTCCCCGGGGCTCAACCCCGACTCGCCGCAGGACCTGATGCGGGCCCTGCACCGCAACGGCATCGAGGTGAAGAGCACCCGGAAGTGGGAGCTCAGGGAGTCCAGCCACCCTGTCATCGAGCCGCTGCTGGAATACAAGAAGCTCTCCCGCCTCCACACGGCCAACGGCTGGTCATGGCTGGACGCCTGGGTGGACGGTGGCAGGTTCCGCCCCGAGTATGTGGTGGGTGGAGTGGTTTCCGGGCGCTGGGCGTCCCGGGGCGGTGGCGCACTGCAGATCCCGCGCCAGGTCCGCGGAGCGGTCCATGCAGACCCGGGCCACAAACTGATCGTGGCCGACGCCTCGCAGCTGGAACCGCGCGTCCTGGTGGCCCTCGCGCAGGACTCCTCCATGGCTGAGGCCGCCCGGGACCAGGACCTGTATGCCGGCATCGCCGCCAAGGGCTTCGGCGGGGACCGGGCCAAAGCGAAGATGGCGTTGCTGGGCGCGATGTACGGCGCCACCTCCGGCGAGGCCGGGCGGCTGATGCCGCAGTTGGCGCGCACCTATCCGCGCGCCGTCGACTTTGTGGAGCGTGCGGCGCGGGCGGGTGAAGCCGGCGGAACGGTGACCACGCGGCTGGGCCGCAGCAGCCCGCCGCCCTCGGAGCGGTGGTTCCTGAGCCAGCGCTCCACCACCGCCGAAGAGCAGCGGCGCGCAGAGTCCATAGCCCGGTCCCGGGGGCGTTTCACCCGGAACTTCGTGGTCCAGGGCTCCGCGGCGGACTGGGCGGCGTGCTGGCTCGCGGAATTACGACGGCGGCTGCGCACCCTTCGGACAGCGGGCACCGGCGGCAGCGGCGGGACGGTCCGGGCCGAGTTGGTCTTCTTCCTGCACGATGAGGTGATGGTGCATGCGCCCGCGGAAAGGGTTGACGCCTGCATCGCCGCCATCGAGGAATCGGCCGTGGCGGCAAAGGAGCTATTGTTCGGGCGGATCCCGGTGGAGTTCCCGGTGAGCCTCGCCGTCGTCGACTCCTACAACCTCGCCAAATAGCGGTCCCGGCGGGCGCCGGATACCTGCCCATGAGATGCAAGGTAACCTACCCGGCAGTAGCTCGACGGGCAGGGTGGCGGAGGTTACAGTCGGAGGCGGTGGCTGAAACAGACCGGTCCACACGCTGATGCAACGACGCATACCAGGGAGGTCCCCGTCCATGGCGGGAAGATTTGAAATACACCGCACAGGCGACGAGTCGTACCGGCTGCGGCTCACCGACTCCGAGGGCAACACCGTTGCGGTTTCGCCAACCTTCAAGTCCCTGACCATGCTCCGTGACGGCATCAAGGCCATGCGCGAGAACGCCGCCACCGGCATCGTGGTGGATTTGCGCCGGCAGGCCTGAGGTTTAGACCCCGATCGGATGCAGCCGGTTCCGGTCCCACGGAACCGACCAGCCGAGCTGGTCGAAGAGGCCACTGAGCACAATGCCGGTGAAGCCCCACACCACCACCCCGTTCACCGTGAACGCTGGGCTGTCGAACGTCCGCCCTGCCCGGTGGACGGTGGCCATCACCCGGTTGTCCGGGTCCAGCAGGTCCCGCACCGGGACGCGGAACACCTGGGCGGATTCACCATAGTCCACCACCCGGACCGGCGAGGGTGCCTGCCACCACCCCAGCACGGGCGTCACCAGGAAGTTGCTGTGCGCCAACCCCAGCTCCTGGAGCGTGCCCAGCACTTCCACGCCGCTGGAATCCAGTCCGGTCTCCTCCTCGGCTTCCCGGAGCGCGGCCTCCACCGGGGTTTCGTCCCTGTCGATGCCGCCGCCGGGAAAGGCCACCTGGCCGGGATGGGAACCCAGGGTGTGGGCGCGTTCCAGGAGCAGGACGTCGAGGTCGGCCGGCGCAAGTGGCTTGCCGGACGCGGCCGGGACGTCGTCAAGGACGCCAAAGAGCATCAGCACTGCGGCCCTGCGGGCGCGTGCCGCGTCGACGGTCAGGGCCGCCCAGCGCGGATCAGGAGGGCCGGCCGTTCCGGTTTTGGCCCGCCGGACCAGCCCGGCGAGGTCTTCGCGGGCGCTCACGGGGTCCTCTTCTGGGAAGCCATCCGGATCTCTGCGGCCCGGTGCTGTTCTGCCAGGTACTGCTCCAGCAATGCCTCGCTGCCGGGGGCAAGTTCGTATTTGAGGAGCTTGGCCGCCTTGACGGGGTCGGTCTCGCCCAGACCGTAGCTGGGGCACCAGTTGGCCACCGGACAGGCGCCGCAGGCGGGTTTCCTGGCGTGGCAGACCCGGCGGCCATGGAAGATCACCCGGTGGGACAGCATGGTCCAGTCCCTGCGCTCGAACAGCTCCGCCACGTCCTGTTCAATCTGGACGGGATCCTCTGACTGGGTCCAGCCGAACCGCTTGGCCAGCCGGGCGAAGTGCGTGTCAACGGAGATGCCCGGAACGCCGAAGGCGTTGGCGAGCACCACGTTGGCGGTTTTGCGGCCCACTCCGGGCAACGTGACCAGTTCCTCCATCCGCCCGGGCACCTCGCCGTCAAAGTCGTCCACCAGCCGCGTGCACAGTGCCTGGACGTTCTTCGCCTTGGCACGGAAGAACCCGGTGGGCTTGAGGATGGCCTCAAGCTCCGTGGGGTCCGCCTCCGCCAGGGCGCGGGCATTGGGCCACCGCGCGAACAGTACTTTGGTGACCTGGTTGACCGTCACGTCGGTGGTCTGGGCGGACAGGACGGTGGCCACGAGCAGTTCGAACGGATTGCGGAAATCCAGTTCCGCGTGGGCGTACGGGTATTTCTCGGCCAGGGCCTTGTGGATGCGCCGCGCCCTCCGCTTCAGCGCCAGGACGGATTCGGACGAGACCACGGGCATCCCTGCGGCCTGGCCGGTCTTGGTGCGGGCCCCGGCCACCGGCGTCAGCCGCGCTCGATGTTGCTGAGGTCGCGCAGCACGCCCAGCCGTCCATCGGTGTGCTGGACCAGGAATTCGTGGCCGCGGTCCTCAAGTGCCAGCACCCAGCCGCCGGGTTCAATCACGAACGCGGGGGCACCGGTGCGGGGGTCGAAGGCGGTGCGGTGCTGGGCAACGGCAAACCAAAAGGCCTCGTGGATCGGCTGCCCGTCCATCTCGTCGTGGCGGCTTGCCGGGTCCACCGTTGCCCCGATGGGCTGCTCGGCGCGGACCTGCTGGTGAACGGCGGTGGCAGCCGGCGGCTCCCACGCCGCCTGGGGGGCATGGGCTGCGGGGACATCCCCGTGCTGGGTCTCCTCCGCAACGGGAGCAGAAGCAGGGCGGGCGACGTCGGCTGCCTGGGTGGGCGGCCCGGCGTCCACTTCAGGGGTCCGTTCCGACGTTTCGGGGGCGGGCGCGGACGGCGACGACGCGGACGCGGCAGGCCCGTGGGCACCGGAAGCGGCGGCCGCGGCACCGGCTCCTGCAGCTGCAGCTCCGGCGGTTCCCGCGTTTGATGTCCCGGCGGCAGCCACCGGTACGGCAGCGGTAGCGGGCGGCTGCGCGGAACGGACGGGCTCAGGGCTGTGGCCGGCAGATCCCGGCTGGACAGCGGAGGAGCCGGCGCCGGCACCCCCGAAGATGCCGGCGCCCTTGAAGCCGCCCTTGGACTGGTTGGCGCCGGTCTCCGGTTTGGCCGCTTTAGGGGCCCGCGGCTTCCGGGTCGGGACCGCGGCTTCGCGGGCCACGACATGCGCCGGCATCTCGGGCCGGTCCTTGAAGTCACCGGACAGATAGGGCACGAAACGGCCCAGCACCGTGGCAGTGAACAGGATCAGGGAGCCGATCAGGCCCACCAGCAGTGTGGTCCCGTATCCGGAGGCCACCGACAGGAAGAACAAGGCGACGGCAAGGGAAGCCACCACGGAGGCGAACTGGTCGATGGAGAGCGAACCCACGCGGATCCGGGTGGCAGGGGCCAGCCGGCGGGCGGCGAACAGGGCACTGGCGATCAGCGGCAGAATGATGCCCAGTCCCAGGAAGAACAGGTTGTTCAGGTTCCACAGGTTGTACCTGGCACCGAAAAGGGGCAGCAGGGACGCGACAAACAGGATCAACGTCCCGGCGAAAACGGCCAGGTCCCGCACAGTGAACGGACCGAGGACGGCATGGTTGGCGTTGGGGTCGATCTTTCCGGAGGCAGCGTTGCGCCCTGCAGCCTGTCCCTTGGCGGCGCCGCCGGCGGCCGTCGGGTGACCTGGTCCCACAGCGGCGGATCCGGAGCCTCCGGGCCCCGGCTCGGTGTCCGGGGCCGTTCGCTGGCCGAAGCTCTGCTGGTTCATTCTGCTCTCCTTAGCGTGGCGGCACCGGGCCCGGTCCGGACCCGAAAACCGTGCCGTCTTGACATGCGGACCGGGCCCGTCCAGGCACTGTTTGCGCCTGGGCGGAGCGGTCCGAAATGAAGTCACAATTCCATCTCAGCCTAGTCAACAGCCTGGCTGATCACTAGCTGGAGCAGGCCTCCGTGGCCCCGGGAGGAGTAATGAAGACACCATTCACCGCTTAAAAAATGCCGCTCATGGCCGCACGTGTGACGGGGAGCACAGAGGGCGAGCGGCAAGCATTAGGCTAGGTTGCGGAACAGCTCTTTGCGGTACGCCCGCCCGGCTGGAGCCCAATGCCGTGCCACACGGAGGGCCCTGCCGTGCCGGTGTCCCGCGCGGCAAAGATCGATGAATGATGAGGTTCACATGTCCCAGGACACTCCCAGCTCCACGGCCACCGTTCCCTCCGCTTCCGCCCAGCCGGCAGGTCAGCAAGGCCACCAGGGCGATGCTTTTGCGAACCTGCTGCATGAGACCCGGGCCTTCCCGCCCTCCCCGGAATTCGCGGCCAACGCCGTTGTCACCGCCGCCGAGTACGGGGAAGCGGATGCCGACCGGCCGGCGTTCTGGGCAAAGAAGGCCCGGGAACTGCTGACCTGGAGCAAGGACTTCACCCAGGCGCTGGACTGGTCCAATCCGCCCTTCGCCAAGTGGTTTGTGGGCGGTGAACTCAACGCCGCCTACAACGCCCTGGACCGCCACGTCGAAGCCGGCAACGGTGACCGTGTGGCCATCTACTTCGAGGGCGAACCCGGCGACACGCGGACCTACACCTACGCGCAGCTGACCGAAGAGGTGAAAAAGGCGGCCAACGCCTTCGAGTCCCTGGGCGTGGCCAAGGGTGACCGCGTGGCCGTGTACCTGCCCATGATCCCCGAGGCCGTCATTACGCTGCTGGCCTGCGCCCGGATCGGCGCGGTCCACTCCGTGGTGTTCGGCGGTTTCTCCGCCGAAGCACTGCGTTCGCGGATTGACGACGCCGAGGCCAAGCTCGTGGTCACGGCGGACGGCACCTACCGGCGCGGCAAGCCCAGCCCGCTCAAGGCCGCCGTCGATGACGCCCTGGCCCACGACGGCCACACCGTGCAGAACGTGGTGGTGGTCAAGCGCAACGGCCAGGACGTGGACTGGACGGAAGGCCGCGACCACTGGTGGGCTGACACCGTGGGCACGGCAACGGCCGAGCACACGGCGGTGGGCCACGATTCGGAACACCCGCTGTACATCCTCTACACCTCGGGCACCACGGGTAAGCCGAAAGGCATCCTGCACACCACCGGCGGCTACCTCACCCAGACGGCCTACACCCACAAGGCGGTCTTCGACCTCCACCCGGAAACGGACGTCTACTGGTGCACGGCCGACGTCGGCTGGGTCACCGGACACTCCTACGTCGCCTACGCGCCGCTCATCAACGGCGCCACCCAGGTGATGTACGAAGGAACCCCGGACTCCCCGCACCAGGGCCGCTGGTGGGAGATCGTGGAAAAGTACAAGGTCTCCATCCTCTACACCGCGCCCACCGCCATCCGGACCTTCATGAAGTGGGGTTCGGAGATCCCGGCGAAGTACGACCTCTCCTCGCTCCGCGTGCTGGGCTCCGTCGGTGAACCCATCAACCCTGAAGCCTGGATATGGTACCGCAAGGTCATCGGCGGCGACAAGGCACCCATCGTCGATACCTGGTGGCAGACCGAGACCGGCGCGCAGATGATCGCCCCGCTTCCCGGGGTCACGGCCACCAAGCCCGGCTCGGCGCAGGTGCCGCTGCCCGGGATCGCCGTGGACGTTGTCGACGAAATGGGCCAGTCAGTCCCGAACGGGCACGGCGGCTTCCTGGTCATCCGGGAGCCCTGGCCGTCCATGCTGCGCGGGATCTGGGGTGATCCGGAGCGCTTCAAGGACACCTACTGGTCCCGGTTCGAGAACATGTACTTTGCAGGCGACGGTGCCAAGAGGGACGAAGACGGCGACATCTGGCTGCTGGGCCGGGTGGATGACGTCATGAACGTCTCGGGGCACCGGCTCTCCACCACCGAGATCGAGTCCGCCCTGGTGAGCCACCCGGCCGTGGCGGAGGCCGCCGTCGTCGGTGCCACGGACGAAACCACCGGCCAGGCCGTGGTGGCGTTCGTCATCCTCCGTGGCGACGCCGCCAACAACGGTGACGCCACCGTCCAGGAACTGCGCAACCACGTGGGCAGGGAAATCGGACCGATCGCCAAGCCCAAGAACATCCTGGTGGTCCCGGAACTGCCCAAGACCCGGTCCGGCAAGATCATGCGCCGCCTCCTCAAGGACGTGGCGGAAGGCCGCGATCCGGGCGACGCCACCACCCTCTCGGACCCGACCATCATGCAGCAGATCGCGGCGTCGCTGCGGAAGTAGCGGTATCCGTTTGGCGACGGCGCTGCCCGGCCTGGGTGGCGCCGTCGCCGTATGCTGGGAGCAACCCTGTAATACCAATGAAGGAACCCGCTCACATGCTTGCAGCTGCCCGACACCAGGCCATTGTGGATGCTGTCCAGCGGGAGCGGGTGGTGCGGGTTTCAGACCTGGCCGCGCAGCTGGGTGTGTCGCTGATGACGGTGCGGCGGGACATTGAGCAGCTTGAAGAGGGCGGGAAACTGGAGCGCATCCACGGTGGGGCGAAACTTCCCGGTGATGCCAGTGCCCATGAGCCCGGCTTCGAATTGAAATCCACACAGTTAACGGCGGAGAAGCGTGCCATTGCCGTGGCCGCCGCGGGGCTGGTGCAGGAAGGCATGGCGGTCGGCTTGAGCGCAGGCACCACCACGTGGGCGCTGGCCCGGGAATTGACCGGCGGCCCGCGCATCACCGTGGTGACCAATTCGATGCGGATTGCCGATCTTTTCCACCCCGGCGGGTCCACCGTGATCCTGATAGGCGGCGAACGCACGCCGTCGGACGCCCTGGTTGGCCCGATCGCCACCGGGGCCCTCAAGCAACTGCACCTGGACGTCCTGTTCCTGGGCGTCCACGGAATGGATGCAGACGCCGGGTTCACCACCCCAAACCTGCTCGAAGCCGAGACGGACCGTGCGTTCGTGGCAGCCGCACGGAAGACGGTGGTCCTTGCCGACCACACCAAGTGGGGCATGTTGGGCATCAGCTCCATCGCAGCACTCGATGACGTGGATGAGGTCATCAGTGATGCGGGGCTCAGCGCCGAGGCCCAGCGCGTCCTTGGCGAACGGGCCAAGCTGCGTGTAGTGGCCGCGTAAGCGCGGTCAGGCTGATCCGCGCCACATGATGGTGGTCTCGAGGACCCGCGGCGTGCCCGGCAGCCCCTGGAGCTGTGCCAGGACGAGTTCAGCGGCGGTGCTCCCCAGAAGGTCAGCCGGCTGGCGGACGGTGGACAGCTGGGGCCTGCAGCGAAGGGCCCAGCTGCTGTCGTCGAAACCTACAATTCCCACATCCTCCGGGACGCGCCGCCCGGCCTCCTGCAATGCCGTCATGGCTCCGGCGGCCACGGCATCCGAGGCCGCGAAAACTCCGTCCAGGTGGGGAGCGCGCCGGAGCAGTTCCTGCATGCCTTCCAACCCGGCAGCGTAGGTGTACAAGGGGTATTCCACCACCAGGTTGGGGTCAAATCGGTCGCCCATCGCGGCCCGGAAGCCGGCAAGCCGGTCCTTTCCTGAGTCGCGGTCCAAGGCACTGGCGATCATGCCCACCTGTTCCCGCCCTGTTTCCAGCAGCCTTTTGGTGATGCTCCGTGCGGCCTCAACGTTGTCAATGGCGGCGTACGGCAGCGCGGGCGTCCCTTCCGGGTGGCCGACGAAGGCCGCAGGCAAGCCAATGTCCGCTATGGCTGCCGCAATGGGATCGGACGCGCGCGCTGAGATGATGACGGCGCCGTCGACCAGGCCGCCCCGCAGGTAATCCGCCACCCTGCGGCTGTCACGGTCAGAATCAATGATCAGCGAAACCAGTTGGTAGTCAGCCTTCGACAGCACCTCGTTGGCGCCCAGCAGGATGGAGCCAATATTGGGGTCTTCGAACAACAGCGAGTGGGGTTCGTGAATGATCAGCCCGATGGCCCGGGATTCCTGGGTGACCAGGTTGCGGGCTGCGTTGTTGCGGACGTATCCCACCCGGGCGATGGCTTCTTCGACGGCCTGCTTGGCCTCATCGGAGACGTATTTTTCCCCGTTCATGACCCGTGAAACAGTCCCCCGGGAAAGCCCGGCGGCGTCCGCGACATCGTTGATGGTGGCGCGGCGGGCACGGGTGCGTGTCAGCGACATATTTGTACTGTAGCGGAGTCTGGACGGGGTACGTCCTCCCGCAGGCATTGACACGGCCCTGACCGCCGCCGTACTCTGGGAACGTTCCCAGATGACCTGCATCACTATTTGCGGCGCCCGTCTGGGAACGTTCACAGAGATCGTTGAGACAACAGCGTCCAAGAGCAGGGGCTTCCCCGTCTTGCACGTTTGCCGCAAGCCGAAGGAGCAGGGTTGAGCCCCACCAAAACGTCAGTTGCCGAGCTTTCCGGGAACGGACAGCTCGTTTACGGCTGCGACTACAACCCCGAGCAGTGGGATCCCGCCGTCTGGCAGGAAGACGTCCGGCTCATGAAAGAGGCGGGGGTCAACCTCGTTGCGGTCAACATTTTCGGCTGGGCCGAACTGGAGCCCTCCCCCGGGACCTACTCCTTTGAACGTCTCGACCAGGTGTTGGATTTGCTGCACGCCAATGGCATCGGGGCCAACCTCGGCACCGGGACCTCGTCCACCCCTGCGTGGCTGACAACCCTGCATCCGGAAATCCTCCCGGAGTCCGCAGCAGGAGTCCGGGCATGGCCGGGCGGCCGGCAGGCATGGTGCCCCAGTTCCCCGCGCTACCGGGAGTATGCCCTCCGGCTGGTGGACGAAGTAGCACGACGGTACGGCACGCACCCTGGAGTACGGCTGTGGCATGTTTCAAACGAACTGGGATGCCACAACGCCCTGTGCTACTGCGACGTCTCCGCCGCTGCGTTCCGCACCTGGCTGACTGCGCGCTACGGCACCCTGGACGCCCTCAACAGCGCCTGGGGCACCGCCTTCTGGTCCCAGCGCTACTCCGCCTGGGAGCAAATCCTGCCCCCGCGAATCACGGTCTCCACCAACAACCCCACCCAGCTGCTCGACTTCCACCGCTTCAGCTCCGACGAACTGCTGGGCTACTACCAGGCGGAGGCGGACGTGCTGGGGAAGCACAGCACCATCCCGGTCACCACCAACTTCATGGTCGCCGCGCACATCCGCAACCAGGACTACTGGGCGTGGGCGCCCCACATGGACATCATCGCCAACGACCACTACCTCGACCACCGGCTCGAGGACCCCACGGTGGAGCTGGCCTTCGCCGCAGACGCCACCCGCGGACTTGCCCAGGGCCAGCCCTGGCTGCTGATGGAACATTCCACCTCTGCCGTGAACTGGCAGCCCCGCAACATTGCCAAGGCCCCCGGCCAGATGCTCCGCAACTCACTCACCCACCTGGCGCGCGGAGCGGACGGACTCTGCTTCTTCCAGTGGCGGGCCTCCGTCCAGGGCAGCGAAAAATTCCACTCGGCCATGCTCCCCCACGCCGGAACAGACTCGCGGGTCTGGCGGGAAGTCAAAGAGCTCGGCCACATCCTCGAAAAGCTCGCCGGGGTGGCCGGCACCACGGTGAAAGCCGAAGCTGCACTGGTTTTCAGCTGGGAAGCGTGGTGGGCCTACGACCAGGAGTCACACCCTTCCTCGGACGTACGGTACCTGGACCAGGTGCACTCCCTCTACAAAGCGCTTTGGGACAACGGCATCACGGTGGACATCGTGGCCCCCGGCTCTGACCTCTCCGGCTACAAGCTGGCACTGGTTCCCGGACTCTACCTCGTCCGTGAGCAGGAATCCGCGGCCCTGTCAGACTTTGTCGGCAGCGGAGGCCACGCCGTGGTTACCTACTTCAGCGGCATTGTCGACGAAAACGACACAGTACTGACCGGCGGCTACCCGGGCGCGTTCCGGGACCTCCTCGGCGTCCGCTCGGAGGAATTCCTGCCCATGCCGCCCGGACAGCTCCTGCCGCTGGATACCGGAGCCACGGCCGCCCTGTGGGCCGAGGCCCTGCGCCTGGAGGGCGCGGAGGCAAAAGCGTCCTTCACTGAGGGCCACCTCACCGGCACCCCGGCAGTGACCCGCAACCGGTACGGCGCCGGGAACGCCTGGTACATCGGCACAGTGCTCGATCCCCAAGCCCTCCGCGATGTTGTGGCCGGAGCCGCCGCCGAAGCCGGTGTCGCTGTGCAGGTAACCGCGGCAGGGCTGGAAGTCATTGCCAGGTCAGACGCGGAGCACACGTACACCTTCCTTATCAACCACTCGGACGATGAGCACAAATACCCTGCACCCGGATACGAACTGATCGCGGGGGAAGAAGTCTCCACCGCCGTCGTCATTCCTGCCGGCACCGTGCGCGTCGTCCGCAGCTTCAGCTCAGCACCCCCAACCACTGGCCGCATCACCGGCCTTAAGGATGATGAAAGTGACTAGACACCAAACTGCTCCGGCAATGGCCGCGGGGGCACCGCCAGCCCGGAAACCCAGGACGTCGGCCGCCCAGCGCCGCGCCGTCCTCCTGTTCGTTGCGCCGTTCGGCCTGCTCTTCCTGGCCTTCTATGCGGTGCCGATCGTCTTCGCCGTGGTCCAATCCCTCCTCACCGTGGAACGCAAGGGCACCTTCGGGCCTCCCCAACAGGTCTTCGGCGGACTCGTCCAGTACCAGCAGGTGTTCCAGAACACCGAATTCTGGGAATCCGTGGGCCGCGTCCTGCTCTTCGGAGTGGTCCAGGTGCCGATCATGCTCGGTCTTGCCCTCCTGTTTGCCTTGCTGCTCGATTCGCCCCTCCTGAAGGGTAAGAAGTTCTTCCGGCTGGCATTTTTCGCCCCCTACGCAGTACCGGGCGTTATCGCCGCGATCATGTGGGGCTTCCTCTACTCCCCGTCGCTTTCCCCCTTCGGCGCCGTTACGTCACAGGTGAACTTCCTCTCCGCGGACCTGGTTCTCTGGGCCATCGCAAACATCGTGACCTGGGTCTACGTCGGCTACAACATGCTGATCATCTACTCGTCGCTGCTGGCCATCCCCACGGAGATCTACGAGGCAGCAAAACTGGACGGCGCCAGCAACCTGCAGATCGCCTGGCGGATCAAGATACCGCTCGTGGTTCCGGCCATCATCCTTACCGGAGTGTTTTCCATCATCGGGACCCTCCAGCTCCTTGCCGAGCCGCAGACCCTTCGCAGCTTCAGTTCCGCCATCAGCAGCACGTTCACTCCGAACCTGGCCGTCTACACAACGGCGTCGGTGCCGAACTACAGCCTGGCAGCAGCGTTCTCCGTGGTGCTGGCGCTGGCCACATTCGTTCTTTCCTTCGTCTTCCTCAAGGCGACCCAGCGGAAGGTTTCCCAGTGAGCGCAGCAACAGCCGTGACCACAACCAAGAAGACGTCCCCCGTATCCGGCAGCCCCCGGGGCCCGCGGCACAGCATCATGTCACGCGGTGCGGCGATGCTCATCATGGGTGTCTTCACGCTCTACTTCCTGACCCCCATCTGGTGGCTGCTGGTCTCCTCCTCCAAAACGGGAGGGGACATCACCGGCACGGCGCCGCTCTGGTTCACCGCGGACTCCATCCCCACGTTCTTTGCCAACCTTGGCAACCTCTTCACCTACAGCGACGGTGTCTTTGGCCGGTGGCTTCTGAACAGTGCGCTCTACGCCGGCCTCGGCGCCCTGCTGGGCACCGTCATCGCCGCCATGTGCGGCTATGCCTTGGCCAAGTACGAATTCCGCGGCCGGGAGGCCATCTTCAACGTCGTACTCAGCGGCGTCCTGGTCCCCGCCACAGCCCTGGCCCTCCCCCTGTTCCTGATCTTCAGCCAGGTGAAACTGACCAACACCCTCTGGGCCGTCTTCCTGCCCAGCCTCGTCAGCCCGTTCGGCGTCTACCTCGCGCGGATCTATGCCGCTGCAAGTGTTCCCACGGAACTGCTGGAGGCTGCGCGCCTCGATGGTTCCTCGGAAGCCAGGACGTTCTTTACCGTGTCCACCCGCCTGATGGCTCCCGCCCTGGTCACCATCTTCCTGTTCCAGTTCGTCGCCATCTGGAACAACTTCTTCCTGCCCCTGATCATGCTGCGGGACCAGGCCCTGTTCCCGGTCACGCTGGGACTGTACGCATGGAACAGCCAAATCAGCCAGATTCCGGAGCTGCGGGTCCTGGTCATCGTCGGCGCCCTGGTCTCGATCCTTCCGCTCATCGCGACGTTCCTGGCGCTGCAGCGCTTCTGGAGCAGCGGCCTGGGCGCCGGCAGCGTCAAATAACCCCCTGCAGATTTCCCCCCATCACACGTCCCGCGGCGCCCCGCCCCGGTACACCCCCCACTAATAAGGAATAGAAATGCGCGTGCGTTACGGAAAAGCCACTGCCGCCTTTGCCATAGTCTCGGCGCTGTCCCTTGCGGGCTGCTCCAGCGGCGGAAGCACCTCCGCGTCCCAGGACACGTCCTGCAAGCCCTCCTCCGGACCGGTCGAATTGTCATTCACCACCTGGGTACCCGGCATGGACAAGGTGGTGGACCTCTGGAACAAGGACCACCCGGACATCAAGGTGAAGGTCCAGACGGGCCCCAACGGCAACTCGGGCACATACCAGAACTTCTTCAACCAGCTGCAGGCCGGCAACGCCCCGGACCTGGGCCAGATCGAATACGATGCGCTGCCGAACTTCCGGGTCCAGGACGGTCTGGAGAACATAGCCGCATGTGAGGGAGTAGCCGGCGCCAAGGACAAGTTCGTCGACTGGACCTGGGGCCAGGTGACGTTCGGGGAGGACAAGGCCGTCTACGCGATCCCGCAGGACAGCGGTCCAATGGCGATGTTCTACCGGGCCGACCTCTTCAGGGAGGCGGGCATCAAGGTCCCCACCACGTGGGACGAATATGCTGCAGCCGCTGAGCAGATCAAGGCCCGCGGCTCCTACATCACCAACTTCCCCCGCAGCGACGTCAACTGGTTCGCCGGCAATGTCTGGCAGGCGGGCGGGCAGTGGTTCTCCAACGCCAACGACAAGTGGGAAGTCAACCTGACCGGCAAGGAGTCCGAGAAGGTGGCCAACTACTGGCAGAAGCTGCTGGAGAAGGGCCAAGTATCCACCCTTCCCTCCTTCTCCGATGAGTGGAACGCCTCCTTCAACAAGGGCCAGCAGTGGACCTGGGTTTCTGCCGTGTGGGGCGCCTCAACCCTGCAGAGCGGAGCGCCGGATACGGCCGGGAAGTGGGCGGTTGCCCCGATGCCGCAGTGGGACGCCGGCGGAAAGGCCGCAGGCAACTGGGGAGGTTCCTCCACCGCAGTCCTGAAGGGCTCAAAGCACCCCTATGAAGCGTCCAAGTTCGCCCTGTGGTTGAACACCGATCCGGAGGCGCTGGCGCTGGCCAATAAGCTCGGCGGCCTCTACCCCGCCGCGAAGTCGGCCAAGGACCTGGGCGCCTTCTCCGGCGGCGTGGACTACTTCGGCGGCCAGAAGATCTACGACGTCTTCGCCGACGCGTCCTCCAACGTGAACCCCAACTTCACCTGGGGGCCCACCATGACCAAGACGTACACTGACGTTTCAGACGGTTTCGGCAAGGCAACGGGCGGCAGCGGTACCCTTCTGGATGCCCTCAAGAACGGTCAGGCGAAAACCATCGAAGCCCTGAAGTCGCAGTCCATCCCCGTCAAGGAGTAACTGCAGGGCTCCCCATGAGGGAAGATTCCCTCACCAAAAAGGTCACCATCCCCGCGGCCGGCGGGGATGGTGACCTCTTGGTTTAAGGGCAGCCGCAGGACTGCCGGACGTGAAGCTTTGTGGGAAATATGTTGTGTTTCGGTTTTCCCCCGCGCCGGGCCTCCACCAGGGCGTTGACGGCGGCCTCCGCCATCGCAGCCACGGGCTGCTCCACCGTAGTCAGGGGCGGCCAGGAGTATTCGGCTTCAATCGATCCGTCGAAGGACACCACTGCGATATCCCCCGGAACTGCCAGCCCTGCCTCATGGATAGCCCGCAGCAGACCCACTGCCTGGGTATCCGAGGTGGCGAAGATGGCTGTTGGCCGGTTGATCGAGGCGACCAGGCGCTGGCCGGCCGAATAGCCGCCGGGCCAGGTGAATCCGCTGTAGACGACAGGTCCTTCCTGCAGCCCGGCCTCCTGCAGGGCCTGGCGCCAGCCCACCTCACGGCCATCCATGCTGCCCGAAACGTTGGTGCCCATGGCCAGTCCAATATTGGTGTGCCCGTGGCCGATGAGGTGCTCGACAGCGATCCGGGCTCCCGCAGCCAGGTCGACCCCGATGCTGTTGAAACCCGGGGCATCCCGTTCCTGGTTCAGCAGTACCGCCGGGATGTCCGCCGTTTCAAGCGCTTCGAGGTCCGGTTCGAAGAGGACACTGGCCAGCAGCACTCCATCCACCTGGCGGGCGGCAAGGTTGCGGATGTTGCGCCCCTCCTTGGCCAGGTTCCCGTCTGAGTTGCTGAGGACCAGGGCGTAGCCCAGATCCGCGGCGGCATCCTCGACTGCGTGGGCGAGCAGGGAGAAGAAGGGGTTTGTATTGTCCGGGATGATGAGCCCCAGGGTCTCGCTTGAGCCCAGCTTGAGTGCACGGGCCGCCGCATTGGGCCGGTATCCGAGGACGCGGATGGCGTCCTGCACTTTTGCTTCGGTGGCCGGCGCCACCTTCTTGGGGCCGCCATTAACCACGTAGCTGACGACGGCGGTGCTGACGCCGGCATACCGCGCAACGTCCTTGCGCGTCACAGGGCCGCCACGGGGAGCCTTTACTGCCGGTGATGTCATGGTCTCCATGCTAGCTACGAGTCGGCCGGGGCATCGCCAAAGTCGCGGATGGGCAGCCGGGCGCCGTTCTGCCGGGCCGATTCGTGGGCCACGATCCCGGGGAGGGTGAAACGTGCGGCCACCCAGGCGTTGACCGGGGGCAGCGTCCGGTTGTTCACCGCGGTGACGAAGTCGTCCACCAGGAAATGATGGCTGCCCTCATGGCCGTTGGGCGCTCCCTGGAACTCCACGGGCAGCCGTCCCGCGTCGTGGACCGGGGAGAGTCCCGACACGAACGCGTCCCGAAGCTCCGGCGCCACGTGGGCCAGGGACGGATCGTCCAGGGACATGCTGGGACGGGTTTCCATCTGCTCCGACATGTCGTGGACGTCCTGCTTGTCCTGCCAGACGGTGACCTTGGCGAGCTGTTCGAAACTGGCCTCGGTGCCGAAGAACCGGAACCGGGATTCTCGGATGTGCGACGGATAACCGACGCGGCGCATTTCGTTGGTGCGCATCACGCCGCCGTCATTCAGTTCGAAAAGCGCCGTGGCGTTGGAGAAGTCGTTGCCGAACATGCTGACGTCCTTGTCGAACACGCCGTCGTTCCGCTGGTCGCTGACCCCCACGCAGCTGACGCTGACGGCGTGGGCCGGGACTGCCCCGAGCACACCGCCGATGGCGTGGGTGGGGTAGAGCATGGGCGGATAGCTGGCCGTCTCTTTCCACCGGTCGCCGCCGCTGTACTGGTAGGCGTCATAGAAGCCAAGGTCCATGTCGTGGACGTAGTCACCCTCGGAGTAGAAGATCCGCCCGAACCTGCCGGCCGCGTGCTGTTCGCGGGCATAGACGGTGGCCGGGTTGTAGTAGCTGGTCTCCCCCATCATGTAGACCAGACCGGTTTCCCGGACGGCTTCAATGATGCGCTCGATTTCGTCCTCTGACACTGCCATGGGGACCGCAGAGTAGACGTGCTTGCCTGCACGGAGGGCACGTTCCACCAGCGGACCGTGCGTCCAGCGCTGCGTGAAAATTGCCACCGCATCGATGTCAGAGGCCAGGAGCGCGTCAAAGTCCGGCAGTACACCGGCGAGTTCGAGGTGTTCGGCCACTGATTCCGCACGTGCGGGCAGCTTGTCGACCATGTGGACTGCGCTGATGCCGGGGTGCAGGTTGAACAGGTGCGCGAACTGGCCGCCGAACTGGCCTGCGCCCACGATGCCGATGGAGAACGTCATTGTTTGCCTTCCGATAGGGGTTTGTCCGAGTGTTTCACTCGGATCTACTCGAGTCAATATCCATAGAATGGCAAAAATACGTGGTGTAGAAACATTTCGACGTAGGCATTGCCGAGCTAAATCTACTCGTGTAGATTACATCGCAGCTTGTTACTTCCATCACACTCGCCGAAAGGGTCGACGATGACCACCCTTACCAGGAACGCCAGCCCGGCAGAGCACTCAGTGCGCCGGCCGCTGAAGCGCGGGGGACAAAGCGACCTGAAGACCGCACTGTTCTTCATCGCCCCCGCAATGATCGGATTTATCGCCTTTTACCTGGTGCCCACGCTTCGCGGCATCTACCTCAGCTTCACCGAATACAGCATCCTCGGGGATCCCACCTGGATCGGGACCGCCAACTATGAGGCCATCGGCAAGGATCCCCTTTTCTGGAACGCCCTCGCGGTCACCACGCAGTACGTCCTGATCAACATCGTCCTGCAGACGGCGCTGGCCCTGGGCCTGGCCCTCCTGATGCACCGCGTGGCCAAATCAACGTTCATCCGGGGGACCCTGCTCCTCCCCTACCTGATGGCCAACGTGATCGCCGCACTGCTGTGGTTCTGGCTGCTGGACTACCAGATCGGCATCGTCAACTACTTCATCGATGCCCTGGGCATGCCCAAGGTAGCTTTTTTCGGCAGCGAAGAATGGGCCATCCCCACGCAGGCCCTGATCAACACCTGGCGGCACATGGGCTACACCGCACTGCTGATCTTCGCCGGCCTGCAGGCCATCCCGCACCATGTCTACGAGGTTGCCAACCTGGACGGCGCCTCCCTATGGCAGACGTTCCGGAAGATCACCCTGCCCCTGCTGCGCCCGGTCCTGGCCCTGGTCCTGATCGTCACCATCATCGGTTCCTTCCAGGTCTTCGACACCGTCGCCGTCACCACCCAGGGCGGACCGGTCAACGCCAGCCGCGTGCTGCAGTTCTACATCTACCAAAAGGCCTTCACGGAATCGGACTTCGGTTACGGGTCCGCCCTGGCCGTCATCCTCTTCGTCATCCTCGCCCTGGTGGCCTTCATCCAAATGAAGTTCCTCAAGGGCAATGAATCGGACCTGGACTAAGGACGCCCCATGACCACCGCAAGAGTCTCCGCCCCCGCCCGGCCGGCCGCCCGGCGTCGCCCGTTCAACTGGCGCCGCGCCGGCGCCTGGGTCCTCGTCGCCATCGCCGTCGCCGTCTCCGTCCTCCCGTTCTACTGGGTCCTGCGGACCGCGCTGTCCACCAACGGGGCCCTGGCCTCCAACGCCACCAACCTGCTCCCCGCCGAGTTCAACCTGGGTGCGTTCCAGCGCGTCTTCGGCCTGCAGTCCCCGGAGGAAGCCGTGGCCGACGGCGGTTCCGGCGCCCAGATCGACTTCTGGTCCTACCTCCGCAACTCCGTGCTGTTCGCCTCCATCACCACCATCGGGGCCGTGTTCTTCAGCGCCATGGCGGCGTACGCGTTCGCCCGGCTCCGCTGGCGGGGACGGAACGCCGTGTTCAGCCTCTTCCTGGCCACCATGATGGTCCCGCCGATCTTCACGGCCCTGCCCAACTTCCTGCTCATCAAGAACCTGGGCCTGCTGAACACCATGGTTGGCCTGGTGCTGCCCTATATCTTCATGACCCCCTTCGCCATCTTCTTCCTCCGCCAGTTCTTCCTGAACATGTCCCGCGAAGTCGAAGAAGCGGCAATGCTCGACGGCGCCAAGCACCTCCGGATCTTCTTCCAGATCATCCTGCCCAACGCCGCAGCCCCGCTCGCCACACTTGCCCTGCTCACATTCATCGGCCAGTGGAATGAATACTTCTGGCCCCTGCTGGTGGGCCAGGACGAATCCGTCCGCGTCCTCACCGTGGGCCTGGGCGTCTTCAAGTCCCAGTCGCCCCAGGGTGCACCGGACTGGTCCGGCCTCATGGCGGCAACCCTGGTCTCGGCCCTTCCGGTCCTGATCCTGTTCGCCGCCTTCGGCAAGAAGATCGTCAACTCCATCGGCTTCTCCGGCATTAAGTAACACCCCTCAGCTCCCCAGCTCCCTGACCCCGGCCGCGCCATGGCGGCGCGCCCGGAAGCACACCCTGAAAGGACCCTCATGAACAAGAAGAAAGCACTCGGTTCCCTCGCTGCAGCCGCGGCCGCCGTCCTGGCACTCTCCGCCTGCGGAAGCGGTGGCTCCGCCGAGGCCGGCAAGGGCGAGATCAACTACTGGCTCTGGGACGCCAACCAGCTCCCGGCCTACAAGCAGTGCGCCGACGACTTCCACAAAGCCAACCCGGACATCACCGTCAAGGTCACCCAGCGCGGCTGGGACGACTACTGGGGCACCCTTACCAACGGCTTCGTCGCAGGCACCGCGCCGGACGTCTTCACCGACCACCTGGCCAAGTACCCCGAGTTCGTCAAGAACAAGCAGATCCTCGCCCTGGATGACGCCGTCAAGAAGGACAACATCGACACCGGGATCTACAACTCCGGGCTGGCGGACCTCTGGGTCGGAGAGGACGGAAAGCGCTACGGACTGCCTAAGGACTGGGACACCATCGGCCTGTTCTACAACACCAAGCTGGCAGCGGACGCAGGCGTCACCCCGGAGCAGATGGCCACCCTGACCTGGAACCCCCAGGACGGCGGCACGTACGAAAAGACCATCGCCCACCTGACAGTGGACAAAAACGGCAAACGCGGCGACGAGCCCGGCTTCGACAAGGACAACGTGGCGGTCTACGGTCTTGGCCTCAATGGCTCCGGTTCCGGCCAGGGCCAGACCGAATGGAGCTACCTGACCGGAACCACCGGCTGGACGCACACGGACAAGAACCCTTGGGGCAAGCACTTCAACTATGACGACCCCAAGTTCCAGCAGAGCATCGACTGGTTCGCAGGCCTGGTGCAGAAGGGCTACATGCCCAAGCTCGAGACCACAGTGGGCGCCAGCATGGCGGACACCTTCGCGGCCGGCAAGTCCGTGATCAACGCCAACGGCTCCTGGATGATCGGCCAGTACACCGGGTACAAGGACATCAAGGTCGGCATCGCCCCTACCCCGACGGGTGTGGACGGCAAGCGCTCCAGCATGTACAACGGGCTGGCTGACTCCATCTACGCCGGCACCAAGAAGCCCGAAGCCGCCGCCAAGTGGGTCGAGTACCTCGGCTCCGCTGCCTGCCAGGACGTGGTCGCGGCCAAGGCCGTCGTCTTCCCCGCCATCAAGTCCTCCGCAGACAAGGCCGTCGAGGCGTTCAAGGCAAAGGGCGTGGACGTCACCCCGTTCAGCCAGCAGGTCAAGGATGGCACCACTTTCCTCTTCCCCATTGCGGACAAGGCAGCCAAGGTTGACGGCATCATGAAGCCGGCCATGGACGCCGTGGTCTCGGGCAAGGCCCCGGCCAGCTCCCTGACCCAGGCCAACGACCAGGTCAACGCCCTGTTCAAGTAGCCCCTCCACGTGGCTGCGTATGTGGTCGCAACCACCCCGGCCGGGTGCCGCCGTCCCCCTCGCGGCGGCGGCATCCGGCTACCCTGTCCCCATCCCTTAACTTTCAGCGCACAGCATCATCACGAAGAGAGACATTCCTATGGACCCCCTGTACCTCCGTTCCGCCGGCACCAGCCTGCTGGTCAGCTTCGACAGCGGGGAGGCCGAGGTCATCCACTGGGGCGCCGACCTGGGAGCAGACGTGCCGGACCTCGGCATCCTGGGCGCTCCGGTGGGGCACTCCTCCATTGACGCCCACGTTCCAGCCGGCCTCCTCCCCTCGGCCGCTTCCGCCTGGCGGGGCCGGCCTGCCCTGCGCGGCCATCGCATCACCGCCGGCGCCGCCGGCTTCGACTTCTCGTCCCGCCTCCGCGTCACCTCCGTGAACACTGAGGGTGCCGCCGCCACCATCGTGCAGGCCGACGCCGACGCCGGGCTCAGTGTCTCCTCCTCCCTTAAGCTTCACGACGGCGGCCTGCTGGAACTGCGCCACACCGTCACCAATGACGGCACCACCCCGTTCCAGGTGGACGAGCTGGCCACCGTCCTCCCGGTGGCACCGGACGCCGTCGAACTCCTGGACCTGACCGGGCGCTGGTGCCGGGAACGCCACCCGCAGCGGCACCGGATCCAGCAAGGCACGTGGGTCCGGACCGGACGGCACGGCCGCACCGGCCACGATTCCTCCCTGCTGTTCGCCGCCGGCACCCAGGGGTTCGGCAACCGGCATGGCAAAGTCTGGGCGACGCACCTGGCCTGGAGCGGCAACCACGAACAGTTCGCGGACACCATCGGTGACGGCCGGACCATGATCGGCGGCTCGGAGCTGCTGGGCCCCGCGGAAGTCACCCTGGAACCGGGTGGCAGCTACACCACCCCGGCACTGTTCGCCGCCTACTCGGACCGCGGCCTGGACGGCATCACCGAAGCCTTCTACAGCTGGTTCCGCTCCCGCCCCCACCACGTGCTGCCCGCCGCGTCCACCGGCCTGCCCGCAGGCAAACCGCGCCCCGTGGTGCTCAACACGTGGGAGGCCGTGTACTTCGACCACAACCTGGACACGCTGATTGAACTGGCGGAGTCCGCGGCCGGCCTCGGCGTGGAGCGCTTCGTGCTTGACGACGGCTGGTTCCGGGGCCGCCGTGACGACCACGCCGGGCTGGGAGACTGGTATGTCGACGGGACCGTCTGGCCGGACGGGCTGGCCCCGCTGATCAACGCGGTCACCTCGCGTGGCATGGAGTTCGGACTGTGGGTCGAGCCGGAAATGGTGAACCTGGACTCGGACGTGGCCCGGGCGCACCCGGACTGGATCGTGGGCCCCTCCGCCGCCGCGCACAAGGACGGCGGCCGGCTGCCCTTGGAGTGGCGCAACCAGCACGTCATCGACCTGGTGAACCCGGAGGCGTGGCAGTACGTCTTCGACCGGATCGATGCGCTCCTGGCCGGGAACAACATCAGCTACCTGAAGTGGGACCAGAACCGTGACCTGGCCGAACACGGCCACGCCGGCCGCCCCTCGGTCCACGCACAGACCCTGGCCGCGTACCGCCTGTTTGACGAGCTCCGGAAGGCCCATCCCGGCGTGGAAATTGAGAGCTGCTCTTCCGGCGGCGGACGTGTCGACCTGGGCATCCTGGAGCGGACCGACCGTATCTGGGCTTCCGACTGCAACGACGCGCTGGAGCGGCAGACCATCCAGCGCTGGACCGGTGCGGTGGTTCCGCCCGAATTGGTGGGCAGCCACATCGGCCCAACCACCTCGCACACCACGGCCCGCACCCACGACCTGTCCTTCCGGGCCATCACGGCACTGTTCGGTCATTTCGGCATGGAGTGGGACATCCGGGGCGTCCAGGGCAAGGACCGCGAGGAGCTGCGGCGCATTGTGGGCCTGTACAAGGAGCACCGGGACCTGATCCACGGCGGCCGCCGGGTCCATGCGGACCTCACCGACGACTCGTTGCTCCTGCACGGCGTGGTGGCCGGTTCTGCCGGGGACGGCATCGAAGTCCAGGAAGGGACGACGGCGGGCCTGTTCGCCCTGGTCAGCACGCGCACCTCGGCAGCGGAGGCACCGGGCCGCATCGGCATCCCGGGGCTCGACGCCGGCCGCAGCTACCGGGTGGAAGCGCTCTTCCCCACCACGGACGACGCCGACCACGCCCACACGTACACGCAGGTCGAGCCGCCCGCCTGGCTGTCCGGCGGCGCAGAGGCCAGCGGCAGGTTCCTGGCAGAGGTGGGGCTGCCCATGCCCATCCTCAACCCGGAGCACGCAGTACTGCTGAAGGTCACGGCCCTCTGACATCCATTGCCGCGTACTTGTCGTTTTGGAGCTTCAGAACGACAAGTACTCAGCAGTCGATGGTGTATGCCGGCGTAAGAATGCGCGGCAGGGATGGCCAACCGATAGATTTGCAGGCATGACTGAAGCCTCCTCCACTGTCGAAGCCGGCCGCGGCACCATCCTCGTAATCAATGGCCCCAACTTGAACATGCTGGGTACGCGGGAGCCGGAAAAGTACGGCACCTCCACCCTTGCCGACGTCGAACAGCTGGCTGCGGCCGCCGGGAAGAACCACGGATTCGCCGTGGAGTGCGTCCAGTCCAACCATGAAGGCGTCCTGCTGGACGCCATCCACGCAGCCCGGGGCGCCGCCGTGGGAATCGTCCTGAACGCGGGCGCCTTCACGCACACCTCCGTGGCACTTCGCGACGCCCTGGCAGCCGTGCAGCTTCCCGCCGTCGAGGTTCACATCACCAACGTGCACCAGCGGGAGGAATTCCGGCACCACTCCTACCTGTCACCGGTTTGCGCGGCAGTGATTGTGGGCGCTGGAGTGTTCGGCTACAAGCTCGCCATCGACTACCTGGCAGAGGTCCTGTAGCCGGAGGGACGCGGTGCCCTTACTTCTGGATGCAGTGCCTTATTTTTGGATGCACTGCCCGGAGGACACGGGTGAGGCCAGCGATGGCGCCTGCTCCGCGACGGGGTCCAGGTCATTCATGGTGATGGCGAACCCCACCTCGGCGTCCGAGGTTGCCTTGGCGAAAATTACGCCTGCCACCTGGCCGTCGGTGGTGAGCAGCGGCCCGCCGGAATTGCCCGGCTGGACGTCCCCGGCAAGGCGGTAGATGTCCTCCGGCGCGGGATTGTTGCCGTAGATGTCCGGGACCAGGACGGTGGCAATGTCCTGGACGGTGGCGGGCTTGGACTGGAATGGGCCGCCGTGCGGGTACCCGGCGAACGCAGCCTGGCTGCCGCCGGGTAGGTCGCGGCTCAGTTGCAGCGGCTGGGACGGCAGGTTGTCCACGGCCAGGACTGCAAGGTCGCGCCGGGTGTCGAAGTAGACCACCCGCCCGGGCATGGCCCCGCCGTCGGGCATTTCCACCACCGGCTGCGACACACCGGCCACCACGTGCGCGTTGGTTACCACGCGGTCCTCCGAGACGACGAAGCCACTGCCGGTCTGGTTCTGGCCGCATTCATAGGCCGTGCCCGCGATCCTCAGGACGGACTGGGCAGCCCTGTTGAGCGCGGGTGTATTGGTGCTGGTGTTGGGCACCTGGACGGCCTGGCCCTGGTCCAGGCCTTCGAGCAGGGTGGGGATGCCGTTGCCGATCACCGTGGACCGCAGCTCCGCCATGGTGGCCTTGACCGGGGTGGGCGTCAGCCCGTCGATGAAGCGGATCACCTTGGATTCAGCCAGCTGCTGGGACACCACGGGCACGCCGAGCGAGCTAACGCTGAATGCCAGCATGGACATCACCAGGGCGGACACCACAAGGTTCAGCGCCCCGCCCACCAGCCGGTCCACCGCCCGCAGCGGCCGGATCCGCACCACGCCGCGGAGTTGGCGCCCCACCATGGTTCCCAGGCCATGCCCCAGTGCCATCAGGACGACGGCGGCAGCGATGATGGCGGTGAGCCTCCACCCGGAGTCCTCAACAAAGGTGCTGACGAGCGGGACGGCAAAGAAAGCGGCAATGGCGCCGGCGGCAAAGCCTGCAAGGCCGCCGACAGTGACCAGGAACCCATTGCGGAGGCCGTAGACCAGGTATGACAGCAGCGCCAGGATCAGGACAATGTCCAGGACAGTCAGGCCGACCACAAAGGCTCCTTATTTACAGTTGAACCCCCATTCTAGTGGCGGACGCTGACAATCTTCTGTGGGGTGCAGCGGCCTCCGGCGGACCGCCGGCGGGCTGCCTGCGGGCGTTTCCCATGCCAAGTTCGTCACAGAACCTTGAAAATTCTGAAACAATGGCAAAAGCGCCCACAGCCGATACTTTTACTCAGGAGATTTCATGGACATCGAGGTACTGCGCCGAGCACCCCTTTTCGCCACGCTCGACGACGACGCATTCCGGCTGCTGACGGACGAACTCACCGAGGTGGACCTTTCCCGCGGCGCATCAGTGTTCCGCGAAGGTGACCAGGGTGACCAGCTGTACTTCATCGTCTCCGGCAAGGTGAAGCTCGGCCGCACCTCCCCGGACGGCCGTGAGTCGCTCCTGGCCATCCTCGGCCCCGGCGAGCTCTTCGGCGAGATGGCGCTGTTTGATCCCAGCCCCCGCACCGCCACCGCCACCGCGGTGTCCGAAACCCGGCTGGCCGGGCTCAAGAACGAGAGCCTGAACGCCCTGCTGCGCACCCGCCCCGAGGTCTCGGCCCAGCTGCTGCAGGCCCTGGCCCGCCGCCTGCGCCGCACCAACGACTCCCTCTCGGACCTCGTCTTCTCGGACGTCCCGGGCCGCGTGGCCAAGGCCCTGCTGGACCTTGCCGACCGCTTCGGCCGCCCGGCCACCGACGGCGTCCTGGTGGCGCACGAGCTCACGCAGGAAGAACTGGCGCAGCTGGTGGGCGCCTCCCGCGAAACCGTCAACAAGGCCCTGGCCGAGTTTGTCCAGCGTGGCTGGCTCCGGCTCGAGGCCCGCGCCGTGGTGATCCTGGACATGCAGCGCCTCCGCCAGCGCTCCCGCTAGGACCACACAAAAAAGGCCGCCCCACGGGGCGGCCTTTTTTGTTGCGCAGCTGCGGGAGTCAGTTTTTCACCACGTCCAGTTCGACGACGGCCCACGACAACGCAGGAAGGCTGAGGCGCAGCTCAGAGCCGTTTGCCTTGGCACCCTCCAGCGGCTTCAGGCCCACGCGGTCCTGGTTGTCCTGGTTGTTGATGGTGAAGCGGTCACCGCCGTCAGGGATTTCCAGCACTTCCGCCCTGACCACCCGCTGCGCGTCGAAGCCCCGCAGGCTGACCTCCACGTCCGCCGCCTCCTCGAGGCCGCGGTTGGCAAGGAACAAGGCCACCCGGCCCGTCTCCTCGTTCCAGGTGGCGCTCACATCGACCAGGTCCGTATCGCCAAACCGGGTATTGGCGTACTTGTCGGAGTCGACGGACAACCGCAGGATCTGGCCCTTCGCCAGCTCCGCAATCCTGGAGAACGGGTGGAAGATCGTTTGCCGCCAGGCCGGACCGTTCTCCTCGCTGAAGATGGGGGCGATGACGTTGACCAATTGCGCCTGGTTGGCGATCTTGACGCGGTCGCCGTGACGCAGCAGTGAGTTGAGCAAAGTTCCGACGACGACGGCGTCCGTCACGTTGTACTTGTCCTCGATGACCCGGGGGTGCTCACGCCAGCCGGCCTTGGACACGTTGTGCGGCTGGTCCTCCGTGTCCAGGCCCCGCTGGTACCAGACGTTCCATTCGTCGAAGGACAGGTTGATGTGCTTCTTGTGCTTGCCCTTGGCGCGGACCGCGTCTGCGGTGGCAATGACCGATTCGATGAAGTAGTCGGTGTCGACGGCGCTGGCCAGGAAGCTGCCGACGTCACCGTCGTGCTCCTGGTAGTAGGCGTGCAGGGAAACATAGTCGACTTCGTCGTAGGCGTGGGTCAGGACGGTCTGCTCCCAGGCTCCGAACGTGGGCATCCGCGAGTTGGAGCTTCCGCAGGCCACCAGTTCGATGTCCGGGTCAACGAACCGCATGGCCTTGGCCGCCTCCTGGGCCAGCCGGCCGTACTCCTCTGCCGTCTTGTGGCCGATCTGCCAGGGGCCGTCCATTTCATTGCCCAGGCACCAGAGCTTGATGTTGAAGGGGTCCTTGTGGCCGTTTTTGGCGCGCAGGTCCGAAAGGCGGGTGCCGCCCGGGTGGTTGGCGTATTCGACGATGGCGCGGGCTGCGTCCACTCCCCGGGTTCCCAGGTTGATGGCTTCCATGATTTCGGTACCGGCCTGGCGGGACCAGTCCACGAACTCGTGGAGGCCGAAGGCGTTGGTTTCCAGGGTGTGCCAGGCCCCGTCAAGCCTGCGCGGCCGGTCTTCGCGGGGGCCAATTCCGTCTTCCCAGTCGTAGCCCGAGACGAAGTTGCCGCCGGGATAGCGGACCACTGTGGCGCCAAGCTCCTTGACGAGTTTGAGGACGTCCTGGCGGAAGCCGTTTTCGTCGGCCTCCGGGTGGCCCGGTTCGTAGATGCCGGTATAGACGCAGCGGCCCATGTGCTCCACGAAGGAGCCAAAAAGGCGCCGGGGCACTTCGCCGATGGTGAAGTCGCGGTCGAGGGTGATTCTGGCGCGGGACATAAGAATGATCTCCTTGGTTGAACGTCAGGCAGGTGGTGGAAAGCGACGGTGGGCGTCAGGTGCCGGCGAGCCCCGTCGTCGCAACGCCCTTGATGATCTGGCGCTGGAAGAACAGGAAAAGCAGGATCAGCGGCAGGGCCGCGAGCAACGCGGACGCCATGTTCTGGGCGTACTGGATGCCGTAGGCGCTCTTGATGGTCTGCAACCCCACGGGGAGGGTCAGGACGGACCCGTCATTGGTAGCGATGAAGGGCCAGAGGAAGTTGTTCCAGGCGCCGATGAACACGAAGATTGCCACGGCCGCGAGGATGGGGCGGGACAGCGGAAGGATGACCTGGAGGAAAATCCGCATCCGGCTGGCACCGTCCATGACCGCGGCTTCTTCGAGTTCGCGCGGGATCTGGTCGAAGAACTTCTTGAGCACGAACACCATGGCGGGATGGATGACCTGCGGCAGGATGATGGCCCAGGAGGTATCGATCATGTGCAGTGCCACCATTTGGTAGAACAGCGGGATGATCAGGACCGGCGGGGGAACGATAATGGACGCGATGATCACGGTCATCAGGACCTTCTTGCCCCGGAAGTCGATGCGGGACAGCGCGTAGGCCACCAGCGCGGAAATGACCAGCGTGATCACTGTGATGGCCGCCGAGGTGTACAGGGAGTTCCAGGTCCAGAGCGGGATGTTGCCGTCCTGGAACACCTTGACGAACGCATCGGCGGTGAAGCCCGACGGCGGGATCCAGCTGATCTTCGGAGCGGCGGCATCAGTTTCGCTCTTGAAAGCGGTGACGGTTGCCCAAGCGAAGGGCACCATCCAGAGGACGGCCAGCAGGGCGGCGACTGCCAGGACCGCAACGCGGCCGGGGCTCATCCTGCGGCCGTTCCTGCCGCCGGCGGACGGCGCGGCCGTGGAGGGAACAGGGCGGGCGAGGGTTTCAGTTGCCATGGCTATGCACTCCTGCGGCGGGTGATGAGGAACTGGATGACCGAGACAGCCACGATCAGTCCGAAGAAGATGTAGGAGATGGCTGCCGAGTAGCCCAGGCGGTATCCGGTAAAGCCGGTTTCGAAGATGTACTGCACCACGGGCCGGGTGGCGCCGCCGGGGCCGCCGGCTGTCATTTGGTAGACCTGGTCGAAAATCTTCAGCGAGGCCAGGATCTGGAGGAGCACGATCATCACGGTGGTGGGGGCCAGCTGCGGCAGGGTGATGGAGAAGAACTGCCGCCAGGCACCGGCGCCGTCCAGCGACGCCGCCTCATAATGCTGGGCGGGGATGTTCTGCATCGCCGCCAGGTACAGGAGGAAGTTGAAGCCCACCGTCCACCACAGTGTGGCGATGACGATTGCCCACATCGCGACGCCGGGGTCGTTCAGCCACGCAACTTTCGGCAGCCCTATTTTGGCCAGCGAGTCGTTGATCAGGCCCAACTGGGGGTTGTACATCCAGGTGAAGAACAGGGAGACAACGGTGGAGGCCAGCAGGTACGGGGCAAAGTAGGACAGCCGCCACAGCCATTGCGCGGGCAGTCCGACATTGACCAGGGCGGCCATCACCAGGGCGACGACCACCAGCGGGACGGTGCTGATGACCGTGAAGTAGAGGGTGTTGCCCAGCGAATGCCACATGTCGGAGTCGGCGAGGGCTTCGCTGTAGTTCGCCAGCCCAATCAGGCTGTCGTTGGCGCCGGTAAGGGACTTGCCGGTCAGGCTCATGTACAGCCCGTAAAGGAGGGGCCAGACGAGGAAGACCAGGAAGAATGCCAGGAACGGTGCGGCGAAGGCCCAGCCGTTGAGGTTGTCCCTGCTTCCCTGGGAACGGGACCCGGCGGTCCTCGACCCCGTCTGCCTGGACATTCTTTGGCGGGACAACCCGGGCAGCGAACCCGCCGGACCCTCGCTGCTGTGTGAAGTTGCTACGGAACTCATTTGGACTCCTGTGTCGCTTGGCGGTTCAAACCGGGTTGGGACGGGAAAGCAGGGTATTGGTGCGCCGCACGAAGGCATCCCAGCCATCAGTTGCCTTGTCGCGGCCGAGGAGCACGTTCTGCACGGTCTCCGCAAAGTACGTTTGCCAGTCGGAGCCCGATCCGCTGAACCAGGCCTCCGGGTCGTAGGCGATGATGTCTGCGGCGTTGGCGTAGTGGATCTGGGGCGTGAGTTCGCGGTAGGCCTGGGATTGCACCACCGGCTGGAAGGCGGGGATATGCCCTGCCTCAGCCCAGGACAGCGAGCCCTTGAGGATGTCGCTGACGAATTTGTAGACGTCGCGGCGCTTGGCGTCGTCGACGTTCAGCTGCCGGGGAAGCACGAAGGAATGCGAGTCAGCGTAGGCGGCCGGCGTTCCAAACAGCGTGGGGATGGTGGCGGCGTCAACGGGCAGGTTTGCCTTCTTGAAGGTGGGCAGCTCCCAGACCCCGCTGAAGAGCATGCCTGATCCCCCGCGGGCGAATTCCGCGATGCCGGTGCTGATGTCGCCGCTTTGCGCCGCGATGGTGTCATCGAACAGAGAGGTCATGAATTCCAGGGACTCAACGGCGGCCTCGTTGTCGGCCACCATTGGCTTGCCGGGGGTCAGTTCCATGCTTGCCCCGTGCTGCCGGTAGAGGGTGTAGAAAAGGCGCCACATCTGTGACCCGCTGCCGAGGTACCCGAAGGACAGACCGTGCGCCTGGGTCACTTTCTGCATTTCCCGCGCGATGCTGATGAATTCCTGCGGGGACTTCGCTTCCTGCAACTGCCCGTTGCTGCCAAGCAGTCCTGCCTTTCCCGCCACGTCACGGTTGTAGAACATGACAAAGGGGTGCGAATCCAGGGCGATGGAGAAGACTTTGCCGTTGTTCTGGCTCTTGTCCCAGATCCTGGGCGCGAAGCTCTGGCTGGTGACGCCGAACTCTGACAGCAGGTCCAGGTCCCATGGGTCGATCAGGCCGCCGGGCGCATAGCCGGGAACGCGGGTGGCATGCATGATGGCCAACTGCGGCGGACGGCCGCCGGCCGATGCCATGGCCAGCTTGGTGTAGTACGGCGGCCCCCAGGCAAGAACTGTCGGGTGCACCTTGAACGCCGGGTTGGCGTCGTTCACCTTGCTGATCATGTTCTGCATCTTGATGCCGTCGCCACCGGACAGGAGATGCCAGAACTGGATATCCCTGGGGGCCGCGGCGGAGGCATTTCCGCCGCACCCGGACAAGGCCGCCGCGGCGAACACGCTTCCCAACGCTGCGCTTCCGGACAACAGCCGGCGCCTGGACAGTTGCCTGTCGTCGAAAAAATCAAACTGCTTCACCCGTCACTCCTTTGGATGGGTCCGCTGAAAGTCATTCCGTTGCCACAACCGTTGCTGCCGGGTGTCCCTCATCGCAGTCCCGCAAGCTCCGGTGTGACGCACGCCTCACATTACATCGATGTAATGTGTCCCGCAACGAAAATTGTTAGCGTTCGCAAAGTGATTCCGCTGTCTCGCTTCGACGCCACGCCAGTGGCCGGCGCTGCGTGCAGGGCCTAGGAAGAGGTGCTTTCCCGCTCCACGACTTCGTAATCGACGGCCACCACCCGCTGCGGGCCCTCGCGGTCCTGCATGCGTTCGGTGAGGAGCCGCAGGGCCTCGCTGGCCACCCTGCGCTTGTCGAACGAGACGGTGGTCAGTGACGGCACCGCGTACTTCGCATCCGCGATGTCGTCGAAACCCGCAACGGCCACATCGTCGGGAACCCGAAGGCCGCGCTTCCACAACACGCTCAGGGCACCGATCGCCATGGAATCGGTGAAACAGAACAGCGCCTCGGGCACCGGGTGCGCGTCAAGGTAGGCGGAAAGAGCATGGGCTGCCGTATCCGGGCTCCACTTTTCGCACGGGATGATCAACGAGTCGTCCCAGGGGATGCCGAGTTCGCCAAGCGCGGCCTGGTACCCGCGGGTGCGGAGGACGGCTGCCGCGGAGCCCCTGCCCTCGGCGGCGCCCAGGACCGCGATACGCCGCCTGCCCGTCCTGCCGAGCGCCAGTGTCATGTCACGGGCGGCGGCGACGC
This sequence comes from Arthrobacter sp. NQ4, assembly GCF_029077345.1. Taxonomy (NCBI): domain Bacteria; kingdom Bacillati; phylum Actinomycetota; class Actinomycetes; order Micrococcales; family Micrococcaceae; genus Arthrobacter; species Arthrobacter sp. NQ4. Next base: position 78,355 of record NZ_JARETC010000015.1, read on the forward strand.
TGTCCACCCACACACGGTCGGCCAGCTTCTGGGACACTTCCCCAAGCAGGACCACGGGGGGCAGGGCGACGCCCACTTTGACGGCACTCTCGTCCAGCACCACGGGGTTGAGGATCAACCCGTCTATCAGGTTGGAGCGCGCGCGGGACATCAATTCGTACTCGCGGGTGGGATCGGATCCCGTCTCCTCGATCTGCACGCTCCAGCCCTGTTCATGGGCTACTTCCACCACGCTGTGCGCAATTTCGGCAGAATACGGCGTGGCCAGGTCCGGCAATGCCAGGGCAATGACGCCAGACCTGCCGTTGCGCAATCCCCGGGCCGAGAGGTTGGGCACGTAATCCAGTTCCGCCATGGCCTGCTCCACCTTGAACCTGGTGGGGCCGCTGACGGGAACAATTCCGTTCATGACGTTCGAAACCGTCTTTGGCGAAACCCCGGCGAGGCGCGCGACGTCCTTGACCGTTGCGCGCAAACGCGCCCCCTTGCTCCCGGTGTGGTTTTGCTGACGAGTTTATACTCCGGCCCGGCGAAGCATCAGCGCTCGCGCTGGTGATCCCCCGCTACAGTCTTGGCCGCTTCGACTTCAAGCATGAGCCTGCCGTCCTCTTCGACCAGGACCGGCTGGTACACGTGCGGCTTGCGCTTGTAGCTCAGATACGCGATGCAGCCGTTGGCCGTCGCCATCTTCTCGAGCATGATCTCGGAACCCGGCACAAGCAGTTCGCCCAGGGGCCGGCCCACGGTGTTCTCCTGGCCTGCCTCGTCACCGAGCTTGCTGGTGTTCCGCTCCCGAACCACCTCCGCGGCGTTCACCCACCTGCCCCACACGCCTTTGCCCTCAAGCAGCGACGGTTCCTGGCCAAGCGGCTGGGTGGCCGCAAAGTAGCGGGTGTCGAACCTGCGGTGTGCAAAGTCGGGGCTGCGCCAGTTGACCAGGGACTTGAGCAGGTCGGTGCGCAGGGAGAGCCCGCGCTTGCCCAGCACCTGGGCCAGGGTCTTCTCCTGGTCCGCAACCGCAACGCGTGCACGCATCCATTCGGAGGTTGAGGTGGCTTCGACCGTATTGGACATGTCCGGGCCGGCCAGCAGGATGCCTGTTTCCTCGAAGAGCTCCCGGATGGCGCCCACCACGTGGCGCCGCGCCAGCCCGACGTCGTCCGTTCCCATCTGCTCAGCCCAGTGCTGCGGCGACGGGCCCAGCCAACCCATGGGCTCGTCGTCGGACGGGTCGAGGGACCCACCGGGAAACGCGAGGACCCCCAGCGGCGAGGAGCCGGGCCGGTAACCCAGCCACGTCTCCAGGCCGGTGGGGGAATCACGCAGGAGGACTACGGATGATGCGTAACGGGCGGCCCTGGGGGTCCGCTCGCCGTGTTCGAGCCAGCTTTGTGCTGCCCCTTCAAGATCCTGGGGCAGTGCAAAAAGGCGTCGTGCGAGGTGAGGCAAGGGAAGTGTCCGGTCTTAGCTGAATTCGGCGATCAGCTCGACCTCTACGGGAGAGTCGAGCGGAAGAACGGCAACGCCGACGGCGGAACGTGCGTGCTGCCCGGCGTCGCCAAGGACGCGGCCCAGCAGTTCCGAAGCGCCATTGACAACCGCGGGCTGGCCCGTGAACGTCGGGTCCGAGGCGACGAATCCCACAACTTTGACGATGCGGGTGATGCGGTCAAGGTCCCCGATGACGCTCTTGACGGCAGCCAGTGCGTTGACCGCGCAGACAGCCGCGTGGCGCTGGGCGTCCTCCGGGGAAACGGTGGGTTCGTCGGCGAACCCTTCCGTACCGGCGGACACCTTGCCCGTAGCTTCGAGTTTGCCGTTAATAAACGGCAGCTGGCCCGAGGTGTAGACGTGGTTGCCGGAGACGACGGCAGGGACGTAGGAGGCTACCGGCGCGGCAACCTCGGGAAGGGTGAGGCCAAGTTCGGCGAGGCGCTGTTCGACGGCGGATGCCGGCGCCGTTGCGGCGCTGGACTGGGCTTCTGCGGGGGTGCTCATGCTACTGCTTCTCCCTCTTGAGGTAGGCGACAAGGCCGTTGCCGTCAGGTCCGGGGACTACCTGGACGAGCTCCCAGCCGTCCTCTCCCCACTGGTCCAGGATCTGCTTTGTGGCGTGGATGATGAGCGGAATCGTCGCGTACTCCCATTTGGTCATGAGAGAAAGCGTAGCCCTTGCCGGTAAAGTGGAAAACATGGCGACTCGCAACAACCCCTTATTCGACACTGCCACCACACTGGGTAAGATCCTTCTTTTCCTTGGTGTGAGCGCGATTTGCGGTGTCCTCGTGGCGGGCCTGCTGGTCCCTGCCGCCGCCGTCTCCGGCAGCGCGGCAAGCGGTTCCATCGATTTCTTCGATTCCCTTCCGGCGGAACTGAAGGTTGATCCGCCGAGCCAGACCACCAGGATCCTGGCTGCCGACGGCAGCGAGATCGCCAGCGTGTACACGGAGAACCGCACAAAGGTTCCGCTGGACCAGATTTCACCGAACATGAAGAACGCCATCATCGCGGTGGAGGACAGCAGGTTCTACGAGCACGGCGGTGTGGACACCACCGGCATCCTCCGCGCGCTGGTCGCCACCGCCCGCGGCAACAAGCAGGGTGCGTCCACCATCACGCAGCAGTACGTCAACAACGTCCTCAACGCCAACCTCGCAGCCGCCGGCGAAGAGGACCAGATCAAGCTCAACGGCGTCAACAAGGGCGTGGGCGACAAGCTCCGCGAAATGAAGCTCTCCATCGCGCTGGAGAAGGAGTTCACCAAGGACCAGATCCTTGAGGGCTACCTGAACATCGTGTTCTTCAACCGTGACGCCTACGGTATTGAAGCGGCGTCCCACTACTTCTTCAGCACCACCGCCAAGGACCTGACCCTGCCGCAGGCGGCGCTCCTGGCAGGCCTGGTAAACAGCCCCTCGGCCTTCGATCCGATCACCAACCCGGAGAAGTCCAAACAGCGCCGTGACTTGGTGCTGGGCCTGATGAAGGACCAGAACAAGATCACCGCGGAGGAGTACCAGGCCGCCGTGGCCACCCCGGTGGAGCCCAAGGTGACCCAGCCGAAGCAGGGCTGCGCTTACGCCGCTTCCGCCCCGTACTTCTGCGACTACATCCTGCACCTGCTGGAGAACAACCCGGCCTACGGAGCGGACGTCAAGGAACGCCAGCGCCTGATCTACGGCGGCGGCCTGACCATCACCACCACCCTTGACCCCAACGCCCAGGCCACGGCCCAGGAACAGGTCAACGCCGCCACCGGGGCCAACCCCGATAAGTGGGGCTCCTCGATGGTGTCTGTGCAGCCGGGTACAGGCAAGATCGTCTCGATGGCCCAGAACACCACGTTCCTGCCCGGCCAGGGCTTTGATTCCCAGTTGAACTTCAATGTGGACAAGCTGGACAAGGACGGCAACGACCTCAACGGCGTGGGCGGTTTCCAGCCCGGATCCACCATGAAGCCCTTCACCTTCGCCGAGTGGCTCAATGAGGGGAAGACCATGAACACGGTGGTCAACGCAGCCCAGCGCGTCTATCCGCTCAACTACCCGTGGAAGAACACCTGCGGCAAGGTCAACGGCGCGTACAACACGGCGCAGAAGTCCTTGGGCGCTGCGGACGACCTCCAGAACGCTGAGCCGCAGTGGTACCGCCCGCTCACCGTCCTTGAGGGCCTCTACAACTCCATCAACACCGTGACGTTCGCGTCGGCAGCGCAGCTGGACTTCTGCGGCATCCAGAAGATCGTCGACGCCGTGGGCCTGCACAGCGGACTGCCCTCGGCAGACGGCAGCGAACCGCACCCCAAGGTGGACATGATGACCTTGGGCAACCTGCTCGGTTCCACCCAGACGTCACCGCTCACCATGGCCAGTGCATTCGCCACGTTTGCGAATGACGGCAAGTACTGCGAACCCATCGCCATCACCTCGGTTGTGGACGCCACCGGCAAGCAGCTCCCGGCGCAGTCCAGCAGCTGCCGCGATGCCATCAAGCCCGAGGTTGCCCGCGGCGTGAACTACGCGCTGCAGGAAGTCATGAACCAGGGCTCCGGCTCCCTGATCCGGCCGCGCCTTTCGACCAAGACCAGCTTCCCCATCGGCGCCAAGACCGGTACCTCCAACAACAACGGTTCCACCTGGGTTGTCGGCCACACCACCGGCCTGGCCACTGCCGCCTGGTTCGGTGACCCCCTGGGCGGTCAGAGCCGCGCGGGACAGAACATCACCGTCAACGGCAAGTTCTACCCGGGCATCGACGGTTACATGATCGCCGGGCCGATGTTCTCCAACTTCATGACCAAGATCGCTCCGGCGTACGGGACCAACCCGTTCCCCGCGCCCCCGAGCAACATGATCAACGGCACCACCCGCAACACCACCCCCGCCACCACTGCGCCGCAGGCCACCCAGGCCCCGGCCCCGGCCCCCTCAACGCAGGCACCCCAGGCTCCCGCAACCCAGGCGCCGGTACCTGCCCCCAGCAACAACGGCAACGGCAACGGCAAGGGAAACGGCTAAACACGCATGAATATCGATAGCCTGGCAAGCCGCGCCCGTTCAATCGGGCGCGGCTTTGCCGTCACTGCCGGAGCCGGGGCAGCGGCTGGAATGGCCGCTTTCGGGTATGGCCTGTGGGAGAAGAACCAGTTCGTCCTCCGCGAGGAAACCCTGGCCATCCTCCCGCCCGGCAGGGCTCCTTTCCGGATCCTGCACCTGAGCGACATCCACTTCGTGCCCGGGCAGAAGAAGAAGGCTGACTGGCTTGGTTCCCTGGCCGACCTCCGGCCGGACCTGGTGGTGAATACTGGCGACAACCTCAGCCACGTCAAGGCTGTGGACCCGCTGCTGGATGCCCTGAAGCCGCTGCTGCGGTTCCCCGGCGTCTTCGTCCCGGGTTCCAACGACTACTTCGCACCCAGCCCGAAGAATCCCGCGTCCTACCTGCTGGGACCGTCCAAGGTGAAGCCCAAGCCGGTTGCGCTGGACTGGCCGCGCCTGCGTTCAGGGTTCGGCATGGGCGGCTGGGTGGACCTGACCAACCGTCATCAGTCCGTTGTCCTCAACGGCATGCGCTTCGATTTCTCCGGCGTCGATGATCCGCACCTGAACCGGGAAAGGTATGCCGGCTGGCCCCGGGGAACGGTCAACCAGGATTCGAATGACCACCTCCGGATTGCGGTCATCCATGCGCCGTACCAGCGGGTGCTGGACCACTTTACGGAAGACGGCGCAGACCTGCTGCTGGCGGGCCACACGCACGGCGGCCAGCTGTGCATCCCCGGTTACGGCGCCATCATCGCCAACTGCGACATTCCCACCTGGCGCGCCAAGGGCCTCAACGACTGGTCAAGCAACGGAAGCACGACGCCGGTCAACGTCTCGGGCGGGATCGGCACCTCACGTTTCGCCCCCGTCAGGATTGCCTGCAAGCCGGAAGCCGTCCTGCTGACCCTGACCTCCCCCAGCTGACCTTCGCATTACAGAGTGCAATAACTGGGGAAGCCGCCAGCGGGCCGCGGCATCCCTGTGAATCGTCTCACTCCATGGCTTAGGGTTGTTGCTAGAGGAAACTACATTCGTTTTAGAGCTTGAGAAGCGGGCATGGCCAAGCAGACTCCCTTTTTCCGATCCATCAGCCGTCTTTATCCGCACGTCCGGCCGATTATCCCCAGGCTTTTGCTCGGCCTCCTCTGCGCACTCCTGGCCAGCGTGGTGGCCTTGACCATCCCCCAGGTGCTGCGGGTCCTGGTCAACACTGCCCTGCAGCCCGGGGGTTCGGCGGAGGCAGTCTGGACCTCTGCAGGCGTCATCCTGGTGCTGGGCGTCGCCGAGGCGGGACTGGTGGCCCTGCGCCGGCAGTTCGTGATCAACCCCGCCACCACCGTGGAAACGCGGATGCGGGTGTCGCTCTATGACCATCTCCAGGAACTGACCGTCTCCTTCCACGACCGCTGGGGCTCCGGGCAGCTGCTGTCCCGGGCCATGACCGACCTGAACTTCCTCCGGCGGTGGATGGCCTTCGGTGCCATCATGCTGGTGGTCACCACCCTTACCGTGGTCATCGGCATCGTGGCCATGTTCGCAATGAGCTGGCAGCTGGCCCTGATCTTCCTTGCCGCCGCCGTTCCCATCATCATCAACAGCTTCCGGTTCCGCACCCGGTTCAGCAAGGTTGCCAGGCGCAGCCAGGACCAGGCCGGCGACCTTGCCACCACGGTGGAGGAATCCGTCCACGGCATCCGCGTGCTCAAGGCGTTTGGGCGGAGCCGCGAAGCCCTGGAAAACTTTAACGAGCAGGCTGAGGAACTGCGGCAGACAGAGATTGAGAAGGCACGCCACCAGGCAACGTTCACCCTGGTGGTCACCTTGCTTCCCGAGCTGGCGCTGGGTGCCGGCCTGGTGGTGGGTGTCATGCTGTGCGCCAGCGGCGAATTGAGCATCGGCTCCCTGGTGGCGTTCTTCGCCACTGCGGCAGTCATCGCCTCCCCCGTGGAGTTCTCCGGCATGCTGCTGGCCATGGCACTTACCGCCAAGACCGCCGTCGACCGACACTACGAAGTGATGGACACCCGGAACACCATCACCAGCCCCGCGGAGCCCCGGCGGCCAGGGGAACTGGCCGGTGCGCTTCAGTTCACCAACGCCACCTTCGCTTTCGAGGATGCCCCGGACAAGCCGATCCTCAAGGACATCAACCTCGACGTCAGGCCCGGGGAAACCATGGCCCTGGTTGGCATCACGGGCAGTGGCAAAAGTGCGCTGATCCAGCTGGTGCCGCGCCTGTACGACGTCACCAGCGGGGCCATCAGCATCGACGGCGTGGACATCAGGGACTTCGAGGTGGAGGAACTGCGCAGGATTGTGGGCGTGGCGTTCGAGGACACCACGCTCTTCTCCAACTCGGTGCGGGACAACGTCCTGCTCGGTGCGCCCGTCCGCTCCGAGGAGGTCCTGGACGAGGCCCTCGACGTGGCGCAGGCCCACTTCGCCTACTCCCTGCCCCAGGGCGTTGACACCCTGATCGGCGAGGAGGGCCTGAGCCTGTCCGGCGGCCAGCGGCAGCGCATCGCCCTGGCCCGGGCCATCGCCGCCCGTCCGCGCGTCCTGGTGCTGGATGATCCCCTGTCCGCCCTGGATGTCCACACTGAGGAACTGGTCGAGGCACGCCTCCGGGAGGTTTTGGCGGACACCACCACCCTCATCGTGGCCCATCGGCCGTCCACGGTGGCCCTCGCTGACCGTGTGGCGCTGCTGGAAAACGGGCGCATCGCCGCGGTGGGAACGCACACCGAACTGCTGGGCCGCAACCAGCACTACCGCTACGTCATCGCCAGCCTGGACCGGGAGCCGCGGGACCTGGACACCGAACTGTCGGCACTTGAGGACCAGGCTGAGGAAGTGACCCGATGACAACCGCATCGTTCGGCACAGCCAACGAAGACAACGCCCACCTCACCAAGGCGGAGAGCCGGGCAGTACGACGCCGGTCGCTCGCCTTGCTGGGGTCGCTCATCCGTCCCGTGCGGGTACGGTTCTGGCTGACGATTGCCATGGTGGTGCTTTCCCAGGCCGCGCGGGTGGCGGGTCCTGCCCTGATCGCCTTCGGCATCGACCATGCCCTCCCAGCGCTCCAGGCCGGCAACAACCTTCCCCTGGTGTTCACCGGCGTCGCCTACCTGCTGGCAGCGATCGCGACGGCGGGACTCACCGCCCTGTACGTCACCTCCACCGCGCGGCTCAGCCAGGCCATGCTGCTGGACCTCCGGGTCCGCGTGTTCCGCCACACCCAGCGGCTCAGCCTGGAGTTCCACGAAAAGTACACCTCCGGCCGCATCATCGCACGCCAGACCTCTGACCTGGAGGCGCTGCGGGAGCTCCTTGACTCGGGCGTCAGCTCGCTGGCCTCCGGAATATTGTTCATGGCCTTCACCGCCGCCACCATCTTTGCGCTGGACTGGCGGAGCGGGCTGCTGGTGCTGGCCGCCGGCGTGCCCATGTTCTTCCTGTCGCGCTGGTACCAGAAGCACTCGCAGATCGCCTTCCGGGAATCACGCGTGGTCTCTGCCCGGCTGATCGTGCATTTCGTGGAAACCATGACCGGCATCCGCGCCGTGAAGGCCTTCCGCAAGGAGAAGGAGAACTCGGAGCGCTACGGGAAACTGGCAGAGGACTACCGACTGGTGACCGTCCGCTCCATCAACCTCAACGGCATCTTCCAGCCAGGCCTGGTGCTGATCGGCAACGTCTGCGTCGCCGTCGTCCTGCTCTTCGGCGGGTTCCGCGTGCTGGGCGGCGGCCTTGCCGTGGGCGTGCTCCTGGCCCTCATCCTGTCCACCAAGCGGTTCTTCCAGCCCGTGGACCAGATGGCCATGTTCTACAACTCGTTCCAGAGCGCGCAGGCAGCCCTGGAGAAGGTCTCCGGACTCCTCGAAGAGGTGCCAACGGTCCGGCCGCCCAAAAACCCGGTTGCCCTGCCCAGCGCCACCGGGCGTATCGATTTCAACGACGTCGAGTTCCGCTACGGCGACGGCCCCGTGGTGGTGCCCACCCTGGACCTGCACATCCCCGCCGGGCAGACCGTGGCGCTGGTGGGCCAGACGGGTGCCGGGAAATCGACCCTCGCCAAGCTCATCGCCCGGTTCTATGACGTCACCTCCGGCACGCTCACCCTGGATGGTGTGGATCTCCGGGACCTGGCCACGTCCGACCTCCGCCGGAACATCGTCATGGTCACCCAGGAAGCGTTCCTCTTCAGCGGCTCCGTGGCGGACAACATCGCTTTGGGCAGGCCGGAGGCGTCACGCGGTGAAATCGAAGAGGCTGCCAAGGCAGTGGGAGCACACGAGTTCATCCTGGAACTTCCGGAAGGCTACGACACGGACGTCAACAAGCGCGGCGGCAGGGTCTCCTCCGGCCAGCGCCAGCTGATCAGCTTTGCCAGGGCCTTCCTGGCGCGGCCGGCGGTGCTGATCCTGGATGAAGCCACCTCCTCGCTGGACATCCCCTCCGAACGCCTGGTGCAGGCCGGACTGGCCAGGCTGCTTGCCGGCACGGAGGCAGCGCGGAGGACTGCGCTCATCATCGCCCACCGCCTTTCCACAGTGGAGACGGCGGACCGGGTCCTGGTGGTCCACGACGGCAGGATCGTGGAGGACGGTACGCCCGAAGAACTCATTGGCGGGGGCGGCCGGTTCGCTGACCTGCACGGGGCGTGGAAGGATTCGCTGGTTTAGGGTTCCCGCGGGTGCCCGGCGTCCGGATTTCGCATCGGGACCCTCGATCGGCTATCCTTGTAAAGTTGCTTTTGCAGCGGATCGGGATGTAGCGCAGCTTGGTAGCGCGCTTCGTTCGGGACGAAGAGGTCGCAGGTTCAAATCCTGTCATCCCGACCATAACGAAAAGAGGGTCTCCTTGCGGAGGCCCTCTTTTTTGTATCTCGATGTGGTTACGGCAAATCCCCCAGCGAGTGTCACCGGCAGTTAAAAGGAACGGCCCCGGAGCTGTCGCTCCGGGGCCGCCTTCGCCTCCTTTTGTGAGGAAGCTATTTAGACGGGGTCAGGCCAGTTGCCGGTGTAGGTGACGTAGCTTGTGTCGGTGGTGGTGGTGCTCTTCTTGTCTTTCTTCACCTTGCCGGAAACAGGATCAGGCCAGTTGCCGGTGGCTACAGCTACATGCTCGGAGTCGGCAAGGGAACCTGCCGCCAGAACGGCCGGGGCGGCCGCCGAAAATGCCAAGGCACCAGCCAGAACGGCTGCCGCTGCAATCTTCTTCAACATATAAGTTCCTCAATACGAGTCGGATTCGTTACAAAGCCAGCACTGTCCTTGTTGACACACATTGTAAAATGTTTTCCACAGGGGCTGTCAAGCCCCCGTGCACGAAGTCCGGAAGAGGAGGAGTCCCGTGGGCAATGGATTCGGGGAAAAGCTCAGGGCGGAGCGGCTCGAGCGGGGCATGACCCAGGCTGAGCTGGGCAAAGACCTTTATTCACCCAGCTACATCTCCCTACTCGAAACCGGGCGTCGTGAGCCAACGGCCGAGGTCATTGAGGAATTAGCCCGAAGGCTCGAATTGGCGCCGAAGGCCCTGGAAGCGTGGAGCCAACCCATCTCCGTCAGCGACGCTGAATATGTTCTCGCGGGCCTGTATGCCCGCCAGGCCTGGGACCTCAGGGACTACCCCTTGGCGGCCAGTCATGCTGCCTCCGCCGCCCAAATAGCACTCGAAGGCAGGAACACGAGCGCCTGGTGGAACATGAGCTACATGCAGGCGGAGTGCCTGCTGAAACATGGAGATCTGCTCGAGTGCCGGCAGTTGACCGAGAGGCTTCTGGAACACCCGATGGCACGGGAGTCCGCGGGGCTGGGGGCGCGTGCCCGCCAAATGCTGGCTGTGGTGTACCAGCGCCAGGGCCAGCTGACAACAGCCGTCGATCTCGCCACTGATGCCGTAGCGGTCGCGCAGCAATTGTCCAAGGGCTCAATAATCACTGTCGGCGCATACAGGGCACTGATTGGTGCCTTGGCCGAAAGTGGCCGCCTCGACGATGCCTGGAAGTACTGTCAGGATCTGCTTGGACAAGTCGATGAAGACGCGATGACGCAACTGGCCGGAGAAGTCGCTTGGGTGGTCGGCAATGTGGCGTTCATGCGCCACGACTACACCGAGGGCGTGAAGCACCACGAGCGGGCGGCCCGCCTGCTCTCCCCCGCCAATGACATCGAGTTGTGGGCGCGGTTCAACAAGGCGTCTGCGGCAGTCAGGCTTTCCTCAGGCATCGTCGAGCCGGAAACGCTGGCTGCGATCGAGCGCGCCGAGCTGGCGTTCTCCATTGTCAGCGGCACCAAGAGCGACGAGCTCGAAGTCGCCTTCATCCGCGCACGATGGCTCTATTTGACGGGGGACATTGTCGCCGCCGTCGAAAAACTCCGCGAAATCCACGCGGAGCGTGCAGAGCTCGCCAAACACACCGCGGGTGAAGTTTCGCTCCTCCTGGGCAAGTCACTCAAAGCATCCGGAGAACTCGATGAGGCACTCGTGCATCTGGAAGAAGCCCGGAAGGCCTTCGCTACAGCCGGTGCGCAGGACCGGGTGCAGCAGGCGCTGGACGCCATCCTTGAAATCAAGCTGGCGCAGAAACGCGCGGCCGCGTCCTCAAAAGCCAGCTGACCACAGGGCCCGCAAGCCAGAAGGCCAGTCAACCGAAAGACCAATTAACTCAAAAGCCAGGCAAGCCCGCGGACGGCGGGCTCACCTGGCTTTTGGTTGCGTCCTAGGAAAAGGTCTTTCCGGTGATCTTCTCGTACGCCTCGACGTACCGGCTGCGGGTACGGTCAACCACGTCTGCCGGAAGGGCCGGCGGCGGGGTGTCGGATGACTTGTCCCAGCCGGATTCGGCCGAGGTCAGCCAGTCACGCACGTACTGCTTGTCGTAGGACGGCTGGGCCTGTCCCGGCTTGTAGGTGGCTGCGTCCCAGAAGCGCGAGGAATCGGGGGTCAGCACCTCGTCGCCCAGGGTGATCGAGCCCGAGACGGCGTCATACCCGAATTCCACCTTGGTGTCCGCCAGGATGATGCCGCGCTCCCGGGCGATCTTTTCCGCCGTCGTGTAGATCTTCAGGGTCAGCTCGCTGAGGCGGCCGGCGATGTCGTCCCCCACCAGGGCCACCACGGCGTCGTAGGTGATGTTCTCGTCGTGCTCGCCGATCAGTGCCTTGGCCGACGGGGTGAAGATCGCGTGCTCCAGCCGGGATCCGTCCACCAGCCCCTCCGGCAACGGGATGTTGCACACCGTTCCGGACGCCTTGTATTCCACAAGACCGGAACCGGTGAGGTAGCCGCGGGCAATGCACTCCACCGGGAACATGTCCAGCTTCTTGCAGATCATGGCCCGGCCTTCAACCTCGGCCGGAACACCGTCCTCAACGGTGGAGCCGAGCACGTGGTGTTCAACGCCCAGCTGGTCGAACCACCAGAGGCTCAGCTGGGTGAGGATGCGTCCCTTGTCGGGGATTTCGCTGGACAGCACGTGGTCGTAGGCGCTGATGCGGTCGCTGGCCACCACCAGCACGCAGTCCTGCCCGAACCGCTGAAGGACGGCTTCGTCGGCGGGCTCGTAGAGGTCGCGGACCTTGCCGGAATAGATGTGCTTCCAGCCGGGCAGGTCCAAGGTGTCGGTGGCGTAGCCGCGGTTCTCGGGAGTAGTCATGTCAGGCCTTTGCTTTCACGATGGGCATGGAGCCCGTGGCGCCGTAGGGCACCTTGATTTCGCCGCGGGCGGCCTTGCGGGCGATGTCGCTGCGGAACTGCGAGCCTTCCAGCTGAACCAGCTCCACGCCGTCGTACGCCCGTTCGCGCGCCTCCACCAGGTCGCTGCCCAGGGCGACGACCGCCAGGACGCGGCCGCCGGCCGAAACCACCTTGCCGTCCCCGTCCAGGGCGGTTCCGGCATGGATGACGTGCACGCCGTCCAGGGCTTCCACCTTCTTGAGCCCGCGGATGCGGTCGCCCGTGCGGGGCTTGTCCGGGTAGTTCTCGGAGGCAATGACGACGGCGACGGCGGTTTCCTTGGCCCACCGCAGCTCTTCTGCCTTGTCCAGTTCGCCCTTGGCCGCCGCCATCAGCAGCGCACCGAGGGGGGTCTTGAGCCGGGCGAGGACCGCCTGCGTCTCGGGGTCACCGAAACGGACGTTGAATTCGATGACCCGGGTACCACGGGAGGTGAGGGCCAGGCCCACGAACAGGACGCCAACGAAGGGGGTTCCGCGGCGGGCCATTTCATTGACCGTGGGCTGGGCTACCCGTTCGAGGACTTCCTGCACCAGGCCCTCGGGGGCCCACTCGAGCGGGGTATAGGCACCCATGCCGCCGGTGTTGGGCCCTTCATCGTTGTCGAAGATGCGCTTAAAATCCTGGGCGGGCGAGAGCGCCACGGTGTTCTGGCCGTCGCAGAGGACAAAGAGGGAAACCTCGGGGCCGTCCAGGAATTCCTCGATGACCACGGAGCCGCCGGCGTCGAAGCAGGACTGGGCGTGGGCCAGGGCTTCGTCACGGTTCCTGGTGACCACTACGCCCTTGCCGGCAGCCAGGCCGTCGTCCTTCACCACGTACGGGGCACCAAAGGTGTCCAGGGCGGACGCTGCTTCCTCGGCGTTGGTGGCCACAAGGGCCATGGCAGTGGGGACGCCGGCCTCCGCCATGACCTCTTTGGCGAAGGCCTTGGAGGCCTCCAGCTGGGCGGCAGCCTTGCTGGGTCCGAAGACGGGGATACCGGCTTCACGAACGGCGTCGGAGACACCCGCAGCCAGTGGAGCCTCGGGGCCCACCACCACCAGGTCCACGGCGAGCCGGGTGGCCAGTTCCGCAACCGCATCGGGATCGTTGCCGTTGATGTTGTATGTGGGGACCAGCTTGCTGATCCCGGCATTGCCGGGCGCCGCGTGGACTTCGGACACGTTGGGGTCGGCAAGCAGGGAGCGGACAATGGCGTGTTCGCGGCCTCCGGGGCCAATGACGAGTACCTTCACAGTGTCCAAGGGTACTTTGTGCACCCTTTCCGCTCCTAAGCTGTGTCCTTGCCCGCCCGGTCAATCCGTGCCGCCCGCCGCTCCGAACCATACACATGACAAAGCTTCGAAACCGGATTACGGGCCCCGCCCCCCTGGCCGCACTGGCAGGCGTGGTGGCGGCCGCCGTCGTACTTGCCGTTGCGGAGCTGATCGGCGCATTCTTCACCGCCCGGGCAACGCCCCTGTTTGCCTTGGGCTCGACGTTCATCGACTTCACCCCGCCGTGGATGAAGGACTTTGCGATCGCCACCTTTGGGACCAATGACAAGGCCGCCCTGTTCGTGGGCATGGGCCTGACCATCGCTGTGCTGGCCTGCATCCTGGGCGTGGTGGCCTACCGGAAGTGGGCTCTGGGAGTCCTGGGGGTCCTGTTCATGGGGGCCGTGATCGTGGCCTGCGTGGTGACCCGCTCCGGCGTCAGCGGCGCGGACGCCATCCCGTCCATTCTGGGAACTGTTGCCGGCCTGGCGGTCCTGCGCCGGCTCATGGTGCCGCTGTGGGGGCTGAAGACGTGGCCTGAAGCGCCGGCGGACCAGGCGGACGACGACGACGCCCCGCAGCAGGGTGCGGGCACCAACCGCAGGCGCTTCTTTGCCACTGCCGGGGTTACCGCGGTGGCCGCCGGTATCGCCGCCACCGGCGGGAGGCTACTGGGTGCCGCCCGCAGCAACGTCGCCAAGGCACGCGAAGCGCTAACGCTGCCGGCGCCGGCAAAGGCGGCGTCCCCCGTACCGGCCGGGGTCCAGTCCCCGGTCCCGGGCGTCACCTCGTGGCTGACACCCAACAACGACTTTTACCGCATCGATACGGCCCTGAGCGTCCCGGAAATCAACATTGATGACTGGCAACTGCGCGTGCACGGCCTCGTGGAGCAGGAGATCACGCTCACCTTCAAGGACCTGCTGGACGCACAGCTGATCGAATCCCATGTGACCCTCACCTGCGTGTCCAACCCGGTGGGCGGCAACCTCGCCGGCAACGCCAAATGGCTGGGACTTCCCATCCGCGAGGTCCTTGCCCGCGCCAAGCCCAAGGACGGTGCGGACATGGTGCTGTCAAAATCCATCGACGGTTTCAGCGCCTCCACTCCCCTGGAGGTCCTGCAGGATGACAGGGACGCCATGCTGGCTATCGGCATGAACGGCGAACCGCTGCCGCTGGAGCACGGCTACCCGGTGCGGATGGTGGTTCCCGGGCTCTACGGCTTCGTCTCCGCCACCAAGTGGGTGGTGGACCTGGAGGTCACCCGTTTCGCGGACAACAAGGCCTACTGGACCGAGCGTGGCTGGTCCGAGCGGGGTCCCATCAAGACCATGGCCCGCGTGGATGTGCCCAAGTCCTTCGCCAAAGTGCCTGCCGGGAAGGTGGCCGTGGGTGGTACCGCCTGGGCCCAGACGCGCGGCATCGCCAAGGTGGAAATCCAGATCGACAACGGTGACTGGGCGGAAGCCACGCTTTCCACCGAGGCTTCCACCGTCACCTGGCGCCAGTGGTCCTACGAGTGGGATGCCACGCCGGGCCCGCACTACATCAAGGTCCGCGCCACCGACGGCACCGGGGAGGTCCAGACGGACAAGCGTGCCGATCCGGTTCCCGATGGCGCCTCCGGCTGGCAGTCGGTAATGGTCACGGTTCAGTAGCCACGGTTCAGCAGAAGGTCACGGTTCAGTAGATGGCCACTCCCGCGTAGATGACCACGGCTCAGCAGGGGCTGGCCCATAGACTGGCCGTATGCCGCACAATCCGCACGCAACCTTTACCGTGGACTCCGCCGTCGAACTGGCTGTGATTGAACGCAGCGGCTTCGTGGAGTCGCGGCACATCGGCTCCGCCGTCCTCCTGTCCGCCGACGGCGCGGTGGTGACCGAGCTGGGCGACATCAATACGCCCATCTACGCCCGGTCCGCCCTGAAACCGTTCCAGGCGCTGGCGTCCATGCAGTCCGGCGTTCCGCTGCGTGGCGCCCAGGTGGCCATCGCGTGCGGAAGCCACACCGGGTCCCTGGACCACATGGACGTGGTGGCTGGAATGCTCAAGGCGGCCGGTGTCCGCGAAGACCAGCTGCAGTGCCCGGAAGCGTGGCCGCAGGACGAAACGGCCCGGAACTGGCTGGTGCGCTCCGAGAAGGGAAAGTCGCGGCTGGCCTACAACTGTTCGGGAAAGCACGCCGCTTTCCTTTGGGCCTGCACGGAGAACGGGTGGGATACGCACAGCTACCTGGAGCCCAACCACCCCCTGCAGCAGCGGGTCCGCAGCGTCATCGAGGAATACACCGGCGGGAAGATCGCCCATCTTGGGATTGACGGCTGCGGCGCCCCCGTAGCGGCCGTTTCCCTCAAGGGCCTGGCCCAGGCATACTCACAGCTCGCCAAGGCCCCGGGCGACCACAGCTACAGCGCCAGGGCCGCAACGATCGCCACGTCGATGCTCGATTATCCGTGGGCCGTCCAGGGCCGCGGCGAAGCCAACACCGTGGTCATGGACGAGCTGGAGATCATCGCCAAGATCGGGGCCGAGGGTGTGCTCGCAATGGCCACGCCCCAGGGGGTCTCGGTCGCCGTGAAAATCCTGGACGGGAACGTCCGGGCAACGTCGCTGGTGGCCCTGACCTTGCTGGCCGCTGCCGGCGCGGTCGAGATCCCGGGGGTTGCCAGCGCCTTGGAGAAGGTGGTGGAACCCGTGCTGGGCGGCGGCCGGCCGGTCGGCAAGATCCGGTTGGGGCCGGCGGTTTCGGCACTCCTGGACTGACACCCGTCTCCACCCGACGCGAAAGGAAGACTGAGAGCATGGCCGTAGCCCGCCGTCGTATTGACGTCCAGGAAGGCAAGGCAGCGCTGAAGGCATGGCTGGAAGCTGCGCAGCCGCCGTCGGGCACTCCCCTGCCTCGGACCGTCCTGGCCACTGCCGTGCGGTACTCCCTGGAGGAGTTGACGGCGCGGGCGCCGGGCAACTCGGTCGAAGTGCGGGTTCCGCCCTTTGGCGTCACCCAGTGCGTGGAAGGCCCACGGCATACGCGCGGGACCCCACCCAACGTCATTGAGTGCGACGCCGCCACCTGGCTTGCCATGGTCACCGGCCGGATGGCGTGGGCGGACGCGGTCGCTGCCCACAAAGTGGCGGCGTCCGGCCTGCGTGCGGACCTCTCGGCTCTGCTCCCCCTCTAACCTGGCCCCACCCGCGGGTCAGATGGAACGGGCAGCCGGATCCACCTCGGCCGGGCGCGCCGCTGCATGCGGGACCCGGTTCTGCAGCCGGGTGGACAGCGCCGCCACCACGGCAAAGGCAAAAGCGCCGAGCGCGATCAGGACCGACATCACGGCGACCGTGCCGTAGCCGGCAGCCCTCGGATCAAGGAATGGGTACGGGTACCAGTCCACGATGGGGCCCCTGACCAGGCTGTAGGCAAGGTAGAGGACCGGAAACGAGAGCCACACCAGGGAGGTCCGGACCGGGATCCGGGTCCGGGGCAGGTCCACCAGCCAGTCGATGACCATAACGGTGGGGATGGTGTAGTGCAGCACTACGTTGATCCACGGGATGGGTGTGTTAACGTCCACGTCACTGAGCAGCAGGCTGTACGTGATCCCGGTAATGGTCATGTAGACGGTGGCGGCGCCGCGGAGCAGTTCGAGCCACCGCGGGCTGCTGCCTTTCCACGCGTACCAGCCCGCGGTCGCCAGGGTCACGAAGGCGATGATGTTGGACTCGATGGTGAAGTAGCTGAAGTAGTTTCCGGCTTTGGCCCCGGGCACGTTCTGGACCAGGTGCAGGAACTGGAACAGCACCGCCACGAAGCCCAGCAGTGCGAACCAGAAGCGGAAAAGGGCCAGTCCCCTGTTTGCGGTCATGGCCTGATCCTAGGGCCTTCTTTATGGCCGGCCCCGCAGCACTGCCCGGGGTGGCTACCCGCGTCCGATGAAGGGCATGCCCGCGGCGGTGACCACTAGCGAGCCCACGCTGGCCGAGGCGGGCATGTTGGCCATCATCAGCACCGCGCGCGCCGCGTCCGCCACCGGGAACATGGGTTCCACCTTGCGGCTGCCGTCCGCCTGCAGCGCCCCGGAGCCGACGCCGATGGTGTCCATGATCTCCGTGGCCGTGTTGCCGATGTCGATCTGCCCGCAGGTGATGCCGTAGCCGCGGCCGTCCAGTTCAATGCTCTTGGTCAGGCCGGTCATGGCGTGCTTGGTGACGGTGTAGGCTACAGTCCTGGGGCGTGGCGAATGCGCGGAGATGGAGCCGTTGTTGATGATCCGCCCGCCCTGCGGCTCCTGCGCCTTCATGGCCCGGACGGCTGCGGCGGCACACAGCATGGATCCCGTGAGGTTCACGGCCAGCGTTGCGTTCCAGTCCTCCAGGCTGATTTCGTCCACACCGGCCGCCGGGCCAAAGACGCCGGCGTTGTTGAACAGCACGTCCACCCGTCCCCACTGTTGCCTGGCCGCCTCGAAAAGCCGTTCGACGTCGTCGGGCCGGGTGACGTCGCACGGCACCACCAGCGCGTCCGGGCTGCCATCCGCGGTTTCCTTCAGCTGCGCCTCCCTGCGGCCGGCAAGTGCCACGCGGTAGCCGTCGGCCAGCATCTGCCGGGCAACCTCCCTGCCGATGCCGGATCCGGCCCCGGTGACGACGGCTACTCTTCGGACCTGCTGGGGGGTGCTCACGGTGTTCTCCTGGCTCAGAGCTGTGCCGGCACGGCCGGCGTGTTCAGTGGCCAGCCTATGACGGTCTTGGGCCTTGGGGCAGCGAAGGTCCGCACCTTGGAGGTGGACAGGCGCATCCTGACCAGTGATTCAGCGATGGTCACCGCGGCGGCCACACCGTCCACCACGGGAACGCCGGCCCGCTGCCTGATCTGTTCGTCCAGCCCGGCCATGCCGCCGCAGCCCAGGACAATGACCTCGGCCTTGTCCTGGGTGACCGCCAGCATGGCCTGGTTGATGATGGCTTCCACGGCGCGGTCCGGCTCCTCCTCAAGCTCCAGCACGGCCATGCCGCTGGCCCGGACTGAGGCGCACCTGGCGTCCAGCCCGGCCAGCTTCAGCCGGTCCTCAATGAGGGGAACCGTGCGGTCCAGGGTGGTGACCACGGAGTATTTGTGGCCCAGGAATATGGCCGTGCTGGCGGCGGCTTCCGTGATGTCCACCACCGGCACGTCCAGGAGCTCCTGCAGCCCTTCGCGGCCGTGTTCGCCGTAGCCGGCCTGGATAACAGCGTCGAACGGTTCCGGGTAGGAAGTGACGGCATCCATGACGGCGATCGCAGCCAGGTAGCTTTCGAAGTTTCCTTCGCAGGAGTCAGCGCCAAACCTCGGGGTGATGCCGACGATTTCCGTCCCGGCTGCGGCCACGCTGCGTGCAGAGGACGCAATCGAGTCGGTCATCGACGAGGTGGTGTTGACGTTTGCGACGAGTATACGCATGGGAAGGTCCTTTGTCCTGCGGCTCAGTGGGTGCTGGCGACGGCGATGGCCTCGCCGTCGTGGTCCACGAGTCTTTGGTTGCGGTCGGCGATGAAGAAGTAGAGCGCCGCGGCGATACCGGCGGCAAAGAACCAGGCGAACGGCGCCGCGGCGGCCAGCCCCGGAACGAAGGCGATGAGGAGGGCCAGGACGGCAGCGGGAACCATGGCGATGATCGCCCTGGGGTTGACGCCCTTTTTGTAGAAGTACGCCCCGTCCGGGGACGCCGTATACAGTTCCGGCACGTTGACCATGCCACGCCGGATCAGCCAGTAGTCAGCCATGACGACGCCGAACAGCGGGCCGAGCAGCGCACCGAGGCCGCCGAGGAAGTACACAATGACCAGTGGGTTGTTGTAGAGGTTCCAGGGCAGGATGAGAAGGCCGATCGTGGCCGATACCATCGCCGCCTTGCGGAAGTTGAGCCGCTTGGGGAACAGGTTGGTCAGCGCATAGACGGGGGCCACGAAGTTGGCCATCAGGTTCACTGCGATGGTCAGGATCAGCAGGGCAAGGCAGGCCAGGACCAGGAACAGCGTGTTGGGGATGGTCTGGACGATGTCCGACGGGCTCTTGATGATGGTGCCGTTGATCTTGAACTGGCCGCCGGCCATCACCACCACAATGGCTCCGAAGAGCAGCATGTTGATGGGGATGCCCCAAAAATTGCCGCGCACTACAGCCTTCTTGGATACCGCGGAGCGGGTGAAGTCGCAGAAGTTCAGGACGAAGGTGCCGTAGATGGAGACCCACAGGGCGCCGCCGGCGAAAATAGTGAGCCACATTTCCGGCCCTTCCAAGGCCTTGTCCGAGGACCAGGCAATGCTTCCTCCTGCTTCCACGAAGATCCAGACGGCCATCGCGGCCATGGTGGCAAGGATGACGGGGCCGGCGAAGGCCTCGTACTTGCGGATCATTTCCATCCCGAAGCTGACGATCACCAACTGGACCACCCAGAGGGTCACGAATGCCATCCAGCCCAGCGTGGACAGGCCCAGGATGGAGTCTTTGTCCACGTCTGCCAACGCAGGAAACATGGCTACGAGCATCACGCGGAACACCACGGAAGCGAGGTACGTCTGGATGCCGAACCAGGCCACAGCCACGGCACCGCGGAGGAGGCTGGCAATCTGCGCTCCCCTGATACCAAAGCTGATGCGGCTCATGACCGGAAAGGGAACACCGGTTTTGACGCCCATGAATCCGGAAAGCGTCAGGAGTCCGAACAGCAGCGCCGCGCCAATGCCGAGCGCCATGAGGATCTGCCACCCACCCAGGCCCAAGGCAAACAGTCCAATGGCAAAGGCGTAGTTGCCCAGGCTGTGCACGTCATTCGCCCAGAGGGTGAAGATGCTGTAGCTGGTCCAGCTGCGGCCGGCGCGCTTGGTTGGGGCAAGATCGGAGTTGTACAGGGAAGGGCTGATGGCCGTGCCCGAGGCGGCGCTGGCTGATTCGCAGAGGGCTTCAACGCTGCCGGCGGGATGTGCTGCAGGAGCTGACGGCACTGTCACGCCCTGCTCAGCATCAACGCCCGCCGTGGGAGGGGTTTGCATAGGGGTCTCAATTCTTTGGAGTATTCCGCGTGGTGAGGCCGACCTGCGTCGTTTCTGTTATTCCACATTGCGGAAACGAGATATTGAATAGTGAAATAAGAGTATGAGCTGGGTCACTGCGGGTCAAGTGCCGCAGGGTGCCCGCCCGGTCACAATGCGTTCCCTCGGGGCCGCGCGCGGCAATCCCCGCGCTGGTGGCACCCATCACGTTGACCGGCCGACAGGCTGGCAGTAATCTCATCTAGCAATAATATTTTCTCGCAATACGAAAATATTGCCTAACGCATTCAATGACGAAAAGAGGCTGCCGTGGCTGCAGGAGAAGATACCTCCCATATCCTCAGCGGGTTGACTAACCAGCTGCCTGATCGTGATCCGGAAGAGACTGCCGAGTGGGTTGAGTCCCTGGACGCGTTGATCAGGGAACAGGGCACC
>NZ_JARETC010000016.1:0-63469 GCF_029077345.1 Arthrobacter sp. NQ4
TCCACAAAGAACAATGGACCATCACCACCACCCCCGGCACACCGGCCTTCATCCCCCCACCCCACATCGACCCCACCCAAACACCCCAACAAAACCACTACTTCAAACCACCCCCGCCACCCCACCCTCGGCAATAATGAAGGCTGGCTGGAAAGACGTTGCTTGAGGCACTGCTTCGGCCATTCGGTGCGCACTTTGAGGCCTGGCAAGATCTGCCAACACGCGCACTTTCAGGAACGGCAGCTGGAGGGGTAGCAGGAACGGCCGCTAGCAGGTTTCACAAACGGCAGCGATAGGTGGGCGCGGCCCACGGAAAGCCACTGCCTTACGCCGCGCCCACACCTTGGGCCGGCAGGCGTCCGACGACCACCGTCCCGTCCAGTTCTTCCGACCGCACAGTACGAACCGCGAACCCGGCTGCGGCCAGGATGCCGGAGGTCCCGGCTGCCTGCTGCTCACTGGTCTCGATCAGCAGATGACCGTGGGGAGCCAGCCAGTGAACGCCTTCGGCGGCGACCAGTCGGTGGAAGTCAAGGCCATCAGGGCCTCCGTCGAGCGAGGCAGCGGGTTCGTACAGGCGGGCTTCCGGTGGCATGGTGCGGATTGCCCGCGTAGGGACGTACGGAGCATTGACCGCGAGCACCCGGACCCGGCCGGGCAGCGCGGCCGGGAGGGCTGCGAACAGGTCACCCGCATGGACATGGCCGCCCAGGGGTTCCAGGTTCCGCCGGGCACACCTTACGGCAGCAGGCTCGATATCCGCTGCATGCAGCTCCACCTGCGGCACATGGCGAAGGATGGCCGTTCCCACGGCCCCGGATCCACAGCAGAGATCCACCACCACCGGAGGCGCCGGCAGCGCGGCATCCGCCGGGAGGGCCAGGGCCTCCTCCGCCAGCAGGTCCAGGGCCTCGTTGACCAGGAGTTCCGTGCGTCGCCGCGGCACGAAAACGCCGGGCTCAACCACCACGCGGCCGCCGGCAAATTCAGCCCAGCCCAGGATGTGCTCCAGGGGGACGCCTTCCACCCGCTGCTGGATATTGCGTGACAGTTCCGCAGGGCCGGCGCCCTCAGCGAGGAGGAGCCGGGCCTCATCTTCGGCGAAAACACAGCCTGCGGAACGCAACAGGGAGACGATCTGGTCATAGCCCAGCTGCGGGGACTGGCCGTGAACAGCTGGCAACCCACGAGGACGCTGAACGCCGCCCTCGCGCCAGCCCACGGACACCTCCACGCGGGCTAGGCCCAGGTCTCCGAAGGGCCCCGGGTGGGGAAAATCGACATAGCTGCAGCCATAACCGCGCCCGCCTCCCTTCTGCCACTGCCGGAAATCCCATGCTAATCGGCGGCCCGGGGTACGGGAATAGGGGCGAAAGCTTGGCAGGATTGGACCATGACCAACGGCGCAGCCATCAACAATGCAGCCATTAACAATCAGGCCAGCAACATCCTGTGGATCGGCACGTATACCCCCGACGGCGGCGGCCGTGCGGACGGCATCGGCGCTGTCCGCGAGCACCAGGACGGCAGCCTGGAATGGTTGGGAACGGCTGTCGAGGCTCAATCGCCGTCGTTCGTTGCTGTACACCCGGCCCTTCCTGTGGTGTACGCGGCGGCTGAGCAGCGCAGGAAGGTCCGGGCCTACCGCCGGCACGGCGAGGCCGCCCTGGAACCCTACGGGGAACCGCAGCCGGCCGGTGAGGCCACCTGCCATGTTGCCGTTGACCCGCACGGCCGCTTTGTCACGGCCGCGTGCTGGGGCGACGGGCAGGTCCTCCTCTACGAGCTGGATTCCGACGGCGGCATGGCCGGGCGGTTCCCCGCCGCACCGTCGGTTGATCCCCACGCGGCCCTTTCTCCCGGCAGCCCGCGGCAAAGCCGCGCCCACGCCAGCCTGATGCTCCAGGACGGCCGCGTGATGACCACAGACCTGGGCCATGACACCCTCCGCATCTGGACCTACCAGCCGGGCGCCGGGCTGGTGGCGGACCACGAGGTGGTCCTCCCCTTCGGCTGCGGCCCGCGGCACCTGGTGGGGCACCCGAACGGGAACGTCTTCATCGTGTCGGAGTACTCCGTGGAAGTCTTTGTGGTCCGTCCCGAGGCCGGCACCTACGAGCTGGTATTCCGCGGACCTGCAACAGCGGGAGGAAGCCAGCAAGGCGACTCCGCCGCCGAGATCTGCCTGGGCCCGCGGGGGAACTTCGCCTATGCCGGCGTGCGCGGCTCCAACCTCATCAGCGTCCTGGAGGTTGCCGGGGATGGCACCGAACTGGTCCCCGTCAAGGACTTTGACAGCGGCGGGAACTGGCCGCGCCACCACGTGGTCCGCGGAAACTGGCTCCATGTGGCGCACGAACGATCACACAACATCGCGACCTTTGAACTGGATCCCATCACCGGCCTTCCCGGACGGGTGCTGCACACCCTGCATGCAGCCTCGCCCACCGCGCTGGTAGCCGCCGGCTAGCACTGCAGGTCCCGGCGGAAAGTTACCGCGCCAGCGCGCTCCCTAAACACTGGAGTAATTCAGTGCAAGCGCTTACAGTTGTGACTTGGTTCACAAGACAGCATGCTGTCCTTCGAACCCTCCTGCCGCATCCCCATGTCAACGGCAAGCCTGTACAGCAGCGCTGCTTCCCAGGAAGGTCTCACCCTTGTTATTCCGCACCCCTCCCGGCGCGCCCCCACGCGCCCACCTGCCGGCAGGTCCGGCGGGGACACCGCATCCCCCAGCCACCCGGCCACCCGGGAAACGCTTTGCTGTCCGGTCCGCCGCCGGCCTCCTGGCGGCCGCCGTGGCCGTCTCCGCAGCAGTCCTCCCGGCCCAGGCCGCCCCCAACGGTCCCGGCTCCAACGGTCCCGGTTCCAACGGCCCCGCCAGCAGGAACCAGGGAGCCGCGCCCGCCCTGCATTCGCTGCGTGGTCCCGTGACGGATGAAAACTTCTACTTCGTCATGGCGGACCGGTTCAGCAACGGCAGTACCGCCAACGACCAGGGCGGCCTTGGCCCCGATCCCATGGTCTCCGGCTTCGACCCCACGAAAAAAGGCTTCTACAACGGCGGCGATCTGGCAGGCCTCCGGAACAAGATCGACTACATCCAGGGCCTGGGCACCACGTCGATCTGGCTGACCCCCAGCTTCAAGAACAAGGCAGTCCAGCCGGAGGACAAGTCAGCCGGCTACCACGGCTACTGGGTCACCGACTTCACCCAAATCGATCCGCACCTGGGAACCAATGACGAACTCAAGGCCCTGATCGACGAGGCCCACGCACGCGGCATGAAGGTCTACTTCGACATCATCACCAACCACACCGCTGACGTCATCGGCTACCAGGAGGGCGACCGCAAGGGCTACGTGTCCAAGGACGCCGCCCCATACAAGACGGCCTCCGGCGAACCCTTCGATGACCGCGACTACGCCGGCACCGGGACCTTCCCCCAGTTGGACGCGAACACCTCATTCCCTTACAAGCCCGTCCTGGCACCCGGCGAAGAAAACCTCAAAGTGCCGGCCTGGCTGAACGACTCCACCCTGTACCACAACCGGGGCGACACCACCTTTACCGGCGAGGACTCCATGTACGGGGACTTCTTCGGCCTCGATGACCTGTTCACCGAAAACCCCAAAGTAGTGCACGGCATGGAGGACATCTATAAGTCCTGGATCGGCGACTTCGGCGTGGACGGCTTCCGGATCGACACCATGAAGCATGTCAACAACGAATTCTGGCAGGAATTCGGCCCCAACGTCCTCAGCTATGCCAAAGAGCACGGCAAGGACGAGTTCTTCATGTTCGGCGAGGTCTTCGACACCACCAAGAGCTTCACGTCCCAGTTCACCACCCGCAACAAGATGCAGGCAGTCCTGGACTTCCCCTTCCAGGATGCGGCCCGCAACTTCGCGTCCAGGAGCCAGGACGCCAAGGCGCTGCAAACCTTCTTCGCCGGGGACGACTGGTACACCGACGCCGACTCCAACGTCTACGAACTGCCCACCTTCCTGGGCAACCACGACATGGGCCGCATCGGCAGCTTCATCAGCCAGGACAACCCGGCCGCCAGCGACTCCGAGAAGGTGGCCCGGGACGAACTGGCCCACGAGCTGATGTACTTCTCCCGCGGCAACCCGGTGGTGTACTACGGCGACGAACAGGGCTTCACCGGCCCCGGCGGTGACCAGGACGCGCGCCAGACGCTCTTCGCCAGCAAGGTGCCGGACTACCTCGACGACGACCTGCTGGGCACCGACGCCACCCACGCCACGGACAACTTCAACCCCGGCCATCCGCTCTACGCCAAAATCCGTGAGCTGGCTGCCCTCACCAAGGAGCACCCCGCACTGCGGAACGGCGCCCACCAGCACCGCTACGCCTCGGACGGCCCCGGCATCTACGCCTTCTCCCGCACGGACGCCCAGGACCAGCGCGAATACGTGGTGGCCCTGAACAACAGCGCCCAGCCGCAGACGGCCGAAGTCCCCACCTACATTGCCAAGCGCAGCTACACGCGCATCTACGGGCAAGGGGCCGACGAAGCCAAAACCTCGGAGGACGCCAAGCTGACGGTCACTGTGCCGCCGCTCTCCGCCGTCGTCTACGAATCCTCGGGGCGGATCCCGCACTCAAAGGCTGCACCCGCCATCGCCCTCCAGCAGCCGGCCGCAGCCCCAAGCGACAACGGGCGCATCAACGTGACGGCCGACGTCGACGGTACTTCGTTCTACGAGGTCACCTTCGAGGCCCGCACGGCAGGCGGCCAGTGGCAGCCGATCGGCACGGACGACACCGCCCCGTACCAGGTGTTCCATGACGTCGCGGCCCTGGACGCAGGGACGCCCCTGGAGTACCGCGCCACGGTGCTGGACAACGGCGGCTACACCGCCACCAGCCAGAGCCGCCAAGCCAGCGTCCCCGCCCCGGTCCTGACCCTGCAGAAGCCGGCCGAAGGCAGCAGCGTGGAAGGAAAGGTGGAACTTAGCGCCACCGCCGATCCGGAGAAGGCCAGCTACGCAGTGTCCTTTGAGCGCAGCGTGAACGGCGGAGACTGGACGGCGGTGGGCACGGATTCGTCGTCGCCCGTGTACTCGGCAGCCGATGATGTCTCCACGCTGGCCGACGGCACGAAAGTCCAGTACCGGGCCGTCATGGCCGGCACGGGCTTCAGCGTCACCAGCGGCACCAGGACCGTCACGGTCGGCCAGGCACCGCAACCCGATTCGGTGACGGTGGCCGGATCACTGAACCAGGCGATGGGCTGTACGGCGCAGTGGGATCCCACGTGCCAGCAGGCCAAAATGGTCCTGGACCCGGCGGACCGCATCTGGCGGCTGACCGCCGACCTGCCGGCCGGGAAGTACGAGTACAAGGCCGCGCTCAACGGCGGCTGGGATGAAAACTACGGTGCGGACGGCCAGCTGAATGGCCAAAACATCGTGCTGGACCACCCCGGCGGACCGGTCACCTTCCGCTACGACAACAGCACGCACCTGCTCAGCGCCGCATACGCGTCCCAGCAGCCGTCCGCCGTGGCGGCGGCGGGAAGCATGGACAGCGAGCTGGGCTGCGCCACCGACTGGGAGCCGGCCTGCCAGCAGGCCCAGCTGGTCCTGGACCCGGCAGACCTCGTCTGGAAGCTCACCGTGCCTGACCTGCCGGCGGGGAGCTACGAGTTCAAGGCTGCCCTCAACAAGTCGTGGGACGTCAGTTACGGGGCCGGCGGGGCAACGCCCGGGGCCAACATCGTGTTTGAGCACGACGGCGGCCCGGTCACCTTCCGGTACGACCACTTCACCCACGTGATCACCGCAGGCTAGGCCGGCGGAACAAGCACCAGGGCCCCGCCGCTTGAGGAAGCGACGGGGCCCTGGTGCTTAATCAGCCGATCGGGACCCGTGCAGGGATCCCTCCACGGCGGCGAGCAGCCCGTTGAACCGCTTGTTGCCGGGAAGGTCGTCCAGGTAAACCGGCCTGCCGTCCGGGCCGCCCAGGGGCACCTGCCAGTTGGGGTACAGGGCTTCGGTGGTGCCGGGCTGGTTCTGGAGCCGCCGCTCCCCCACCGCATCCACCAACGCCACACCTAGCAACACCGACGGCGACTGGGCCAGCAGGAGGTGCAGCGCCTCGATGGTGTGCTCCTCCGCCGACTGCTGGCCCGGCCCGGCGGCAGTCACCTCCGAGAGGTAGCCGCGTTCGCGCAGCAGGGCGAACATTTTCTCCAGTGACGCGTTGTGCTTGGCCCGCTCTTCCTCTTCGGACCGCTCCAGCAGCCCCAGCCGGCTCCGCAGCCCCACATGGTCGCCGGCAAGGTACCCGGCCGTGGGCGGAAGGTCGTGGGTGTTCACGCTGGCGAGCGCCTGCGTGCGGTACTTTTCCGGCGCAAGGGGCGAATCGCCGTCGTACTCAAACCACAGGATGGACGTGCCCAGGATGCCGCGGGCCGCGAGGTAGTCACGCACCCAGGGCTCGAAGGTGCCCAGGTCCTCGCCGATCACCACGGCACCGGCGCGGTGCGCCTCGAGGGCCAGGATGCCGATCAGGGCCTCGTGGTCGTAGCGGACGTAGGCACCGTCCCCCGGCGCATTTCCGATCGGGATCCACCACAGCCGGAACAGACCCAGGATGTGGTCCACGCGGATGCCGCCGGCGTGGCGCAGCACGTTGGCCAGCATGTTGCGGAACGGTTCGTAGCCGGCTTCGGCCAGGCGGGCGGGGTGCCATGGCGGCTGGCCCCAGTCCTGGCCCTGCTGGTTGTACATGTCCGGCGGCGCGCCCACGCTGGTGTTTGGGGCCAGCACACGGCCCAGGGTCCACGCGTCGGCACTGTTGTGGTCCACGCCGACTGCGAGGTCGTGCACCACGCCCAGCCGCATGCCGGAGCGGAGGGCCGCCTGCTGGGCGTTTTCCAGCTGCTCATCGCAGATCCACTGCAGCCAGCGGTGGAACCCGATCCGGTCCGCCAGCTTCTCCCGCAGCGCCTCCGCCTCCGGGGTTCCGATGGCGCACGCCGGATCCACCCACAACGGATCACCGGGGGCCAGGTCCTCGCGGATGGCGGACCAGAGCGCAAAATCGTCCAGGCCGCTGCCGGAGATGCGGCAGAACTCCTCGAAGGCGGCTTGCCGGGAAGGTGAACGCCGCGTGTGGTAGAGCATCTCCAGTGCCTGCAGCTTGGCCGCGTAGACGGCGTCCCGGTCCAGCCGCACACCGTCCCTGTTCAGGCCGGCCACTTCCTCGTGCAGCTTTTCCAGCGCCGCCCGTTTCCGGGGCCGGAGGTACGCCAGCTCGGGGATGGCCTCGATGCGGATGTACAGGGGGTTGAAGAACCGGCGGGTGGACGGCGAGTAGGGCGAGGGCTGGACGGGCGGGACCGGCTCCGCCGCGTGCAGCGGGTTGACCAGCACATAGTCGGCCCCGCGTGCACCGCTGATGGCCGCCAGGTCCGCCAGGTCCGCGAAGTCGCCGATGCCCCATGACCGCTTGGACCGGACCGAATACAGTTGCGTGGCCAGCCCCCAGCCGCGGCGCTCCTCCAGCGGCTTTGCCGTGGCCAGCCGGGCCGGTGTGACCACCAGGACAGCGCTGGCCGTGGCGCCTTCCGACTCCGCATGCAGGGTGTGCCAGCCCAACGGCAGGTCCTCGGGAAGGGAGAACGTGGCACGTCCGGTGGAGACGCCGTCCACCTCCCGGGGCTGGATCCAGATGTCCTGCTGGACCGCCTCCCGGGATCCGGCTCCCCCTTCAAGGGCGATGGTGAGGCTCGCGGTGGCACCGTCCCGCACATGGACCGGCACCTGCGCCGGTTCACCCTGTTTGATGACGACGGCGGCCGGCAGCATCCGTCGCCAGGGCGCCAGTTCCACCTCCGCGAGGGCTGCCTCGATGTGCTGGTTGGTGTGCGCCTCGACTCCGAGCGCTGCCAGCACCTTGATCAGGGTTGCTTCGGCAACGGAATGCGGAAGCCCGTCCCAGCCCTGGAAGGACGTGCCCACGCCATGCGCGTCGGCCAGCCGCTGCAGCAGGTGCGGATCCACCGGCCCCGGGGCAGCGGCAGGAGGGCCTGCCGGCCTCGTTGGCCGTGCTGCGTGCTGCTGGTCTGAAGCCGTCATGGGTGTCCGCCTCGTCTGTGATGGTCCCGGAACTTGCAGTGCTGCCTGTCGTGCCGGGCGCTCACACCCCCGTGCACAACCGTTGGTTCAGATTATTGCAGGGCGGCGCAGAGGCGAAACCCAGGCGACATGCAGCCGGGCGGGGAAAAGTTGGAGGGTGGATCCGGCCGGCTACGGATCGAAGTGCGTGGTCACCGGCCCGTCGCTGACCCGGCCAAGGACTTCAGCGGCCAGGTCCCGCAGCTTCTGGTTCCGGTGGCTGGACGCTTTCGTGAGCAAGGCCATGGCTTCATCCTGGGTACACCGGTTCTGCGCCATGATCACCCCGCAGGCAAGGTCGATCGTGGTGCGGTTCGCCATGGCGGCCTTCAGGTCATCCGCCAGGTTCTGTGCGTCCGCGATCCGCAGGGCCAGCCTCAGCGCCCGGCCGGCAAGGTCCGCAAATCCCTCCGCCGTGCGGATGACGTTGGGGGCAAAGACATCAGGCTCCGCGGCGAAGAAGTTCAGCGCGGCTGCCTGGTTCCGGTCCAGTGCCAAGGGCACGCCCAGCACGCTGCGGCAGCCGTTTTCTGCCAGCACCTTCTGGTAGTCGGGCCAGCGGGTATCGGTGTGGACGTCGGAGAGGACCATGGGCTGCATTGCGTCCAGGGATGCGATGCACGGCCCCTCCCCGAGGACCTGTTCCAGCTTGTCCAGCACGGCGGCCCGTTCGCTGCTGCCGGCAATGGTCGCGCTGCGCTTGCGGCGGCGGAGCGTGACCCCGCATTCGATGAAGACACCCGCCGCATCGCTGAGCGTTGACGCGGCCACAACGGAAAGCTCGGACAGGAAGTCAGCGACGTTGCTGCTGCCGATGATGAGGTCGTGCAACTGGACGAACTGTTCATCGCTGCTGAGGATGCCCATGCCCTCAATATAGGCGTAATTCGCTCCTCTTTGCGCGCCACAAAACGTCATCCCCGCTGCGCCGGTTACTCCATGCGACGAAAAGAGAAGGACTGCAACGGAAATCTGCGGCCGCCTGCCTGATCTGTGTAGCGTCGTGACAATCCAGGGCACGGCAACTGAATGGAGGAGACCGGAGATGAGCCTGAGCGAACTGCGGGTGTTCGGACGGTCGGGAACCCCCATCAGTCCCCTCACCCTGGGGACCATGAACTTCGGCGAGGGGACCGGCAACGGCCAGGGTGCACCCACCGGCGCTGACGAGAGCATCCGCATCATCCACGCGGCACTGGACGCCGGCATCACAGCGGTTGATACCGCCGACGTCTACTCGCAGGGCGAATCGGAGCAGGTGGTGGGCCGCGCACTCCGGGGACGCCGGGACGACGTCTTCCTGGCCACCAAGTTCCACGGCCAGATGAGCCCCAACCCCGCGCATTCCGGGAACTCCCGGCGCTGGATCACGCAGGCGGTGGAGGGCAGCCTGCGCCGGCTGCAGACGGACCGGATCGACCTCTACCAGGCGCACCGGCCGGACTACAACACCGACGTCCTGGAAACTATCACCACCCTGAACGACCTCATCCGCCAGGGCAAGATCCTGTACTACGGCACCTCCGTGTTCACGCCGGCGCAGCTGGTGGAGGCACAGTGGCTGGCCACCACCAACCACCTGATCCCGCCGCTGGGAAACCAGGTTCCGTATTCCATGCTGGTCCGCGGCAATGAACGCGACGTGCTGCCGATTGCCCAGCAGTACGGCCTGGGTGTCCTTGCCTACGGCCCCCTGGCGGGCGGCTGGCTTTCCGGCAGCTTCGTGCTGGAATCGGGCAAGCCGCCCACCCGCGTCCATACGCTTCCCGGCCGGTACGACCTGTCCGGACCGTCCAGTGAGCGGAAGCTGCTCGCCGCAGACTCATTGGCCCGCCTGGCGGACAAGCTGGAGCTGTCCCTGGTGGACCTGGCCGTGGGATTCGCCCTGACCCACCCCGCCATCAGCAGCGTGATCATCGGCCCCCGCAGCGAAGAACACCTTCAGGTGTACCTCCGCGCGGCCGACGTCCAGCTGGGCGAGGCAGTGCTGGACGCCATTGACGACCTGGTGCCCCCGGGCACCAACTTCGTGGAACGGGATGCAGGCGCCATTGTGCCGTCCATCGAGTTCGCCGAATTACGACGACGGTAGCCGGCTTCTGCGGGCCACCCCGCCCCCGCGCCTATCATGGCTTCGATGAAGGACCTGTTCACCGTAGGTCACGGCACCGCTTCCCAGGAGGACTTCGCCGGGTTGCTCCGCAGCGCCGGGGTGACGTCCCTGGTGGATGTCCGGATCGGGCCGGGCAGCCGCAAGTACCCGCATTTCGGCAAGGACCGTTTGGCCCTGTGGCTTCCGGAGGCGGGTATCGGCTACCGCTGGGAGAAGCGGCTGGGCGGGTTCCGCAAGCTGCTCCCGGATTCTCCGGATACGGCCCTCCGCAACGAGTCGTTCCGCGCCTACGCAGGCTATATGCGCAGTGAAGACTTCCTGGCGGCAGCCGCAGAACTGGTGGCAGGCTCCCAGGCAACAACCACCGCCATCATGTGCAGCGAAACCCTGTGGTGGCGCTGCCACCGCCGCCTCATCGCGGACCACTGCGTCCTGCTGGCGGGCCTGCCCGTTGAACACCTGATGCCGCCGGCCAAGGCAGTTCCGCATGTTCCCACCAAAGGCGTACGGGTAACGGAAAATGAGCTGCGCTATGACGTCCTGGAGTGACGGCCGTGCAGCGCCACTGGACCTATTGACTAACCGGTAGAAGGCTCCTACGGTCGATACCGTTACCGCCTCCCAGGGAAAACAGGGGCCCGCCATGCCAATGTCCGATGAGGAGCGACGCCTGCTCAAGGAGCTCGAACTGGGGCTGATCGCGGACGATCCCCACCTGGCCATGGAACTGTTGTCCGGCTATCCGGCGCGGCGTTTCCCCGCAGGCCTGTTCCCGGGGATGCTGGCGGCCCTGATCGGCGTGATGCTCATCCTGGCAGGGGCCGGAGTCCCTGCACCGGGTGCGGTGGTGCTGGGGATTTTACTGCTGGGCCTGGGCGCCTGCCTGCTCCTGGGTCCCACGGTGCTGGCCCGGAGCGCGGGGCGGCAGCACACCGGCTGATCCTGCGGCAGGCTGTTCTTTCGCCCCCGGCTGTGCCGCTGCAGGTGATGATGCCGGACGGGTGCGTGGGGTCAGGATGAACAGGCTGGCCAGGACGACGGCGGCGCCAAGCCAGCCGAGTGCCGGGAGCCTTTCGCCCACCACCAGAACGGCCAGGACAGCAGCCACCACGGTTTCCAGCAGGGAGATGCTGGTGGCGGTGCTTGCCCCCACGCGGGCCAGGCCCCAGCCGAATAGGACATACCCGGCGAACATCGGCACTACAGCCATGTAGGCCCCCACGCCCGCGTTGCCCCAGGACTCCAGCAGCGGGCCGCCCGTCACCGCGAGGACAGGCATCAGGAGGAGTCCGCCCAGCCCGAAGATGCTGCCCATGGCGGCCCTGGCCGTGACCCCGGTGCCCGCCAGGCGGTGCGCCGCCCAGGAATACAGGGCATAGGTGGCGCCGGCCAGCAGCCCAAGGAGGATTCCCGCCGTCGGACTCCAAGCCGTGGCCTCCCCCGTAGCAGCCGGCGCAGCCGGGACCGGTGGTGACCCTGCGGCGGCATGCCCTGCAAAGGAGAGCATGGCGGCGCCGCCGACTCCCAGCAGGGCCCCAAGAATCCATCGCCTGCTCAGCGGTTTCCTGTCCGCGAAGCGTTCGATGAGGGCTGCCGCCACGGGGGCCGAGCCGATGGAGACGACGGTTCCCACGGCTACGCCGGAGAGATGCATGGAGCTGTAGAAGGCCAGGGGGTAGGTGGCAACGGCCGCGGCACCGAGCAAGACCAGGCGCCACCGTGCGAGCAGGCTGCCCGCCTGGCGGCCGATGTGCCGCGCTGCGAAGAGTGCCTGCAGCAGGCCGCCCAGTCCCATTGCCACGGCGCCAATGGCCAGCGGGCTCACGCCCGGGGCGAAGGTGGCTGCGGTCCCTGTGGTGCCCCAGAGGACGGAGGCAGCCACGACGGACATCGCTCCCCAGCGTTGGGCCTTCGGGTGGTGGCGCTCGATGTTCACAGGGCGTCCAGCAACTGACCGGCCATGCGCCTGGCGTCCTTCAGCGGACCGTCATTGCCTTCCAGCCCGGCGCGGGCCATGGCGCCTTCGAGGAGGAACGCCAGATGCGCGGCGACGGCGGAGACCTGTTCTTCCCGGCCCTGCAGCAACGGCGATACGTGCCGGGCCAGGAGTTCCTGGACTTCCTCCTTGTGGCGGCGCACAGCGTCCCGGCCGGGATGGCCGGCCGGCAGTTCAGCCGCGGCGTTGAGCAGGCCACATCCCCGGAAGCCGTACTGGTAGGCGAAGTTGGCGTGGTCCAGGTAGGCATCGAAGACGGCCAGGACCTGGCTGCGCGGTGTCGGCGCCGTTGCCAGCCGCTTGCGGTACAGGCCGAGCCATTCCTCGTGCCTCGCCTCAAGGTAGGCGGCCACCAGATCCGCCTTGGAGCTGAAGTTGTTGTAGAGGCTCTTTTTGGCCACTCCGGCTTCGGCCGTGATGGTGTCGATCCCGGTGGCCGCGACGCCGTTGGCATAGAAAAGCCGCGCGGCAGCGTCGAGCAGCAGTTCGCGGGCGGGGCGGCGCGCAGGGGTCGGGCTGACAGGTGATGAGAGGCCGGGAGCAGCCATGGTTCACTCCTCGCGCAGGTGGTAGGTAGACCAGTCTACCTACCACCTGCGCCAGGAGAAGTCCTCAGGCGGAGTGGACAGCCTCCGGGACAGACCCGGGGTCAGCCGGGGCCCAGGGAGCGCCTGCCTCGAGCTGCCGGGCCACCGCTTCCACAAGGACATCGAGAGGCTGGGTAATGTCGCCGAGAACGTGGGCCTCGTCCGCTGCCAACTCCTCCAGCGCGGCGAACTGGGACTCCAGCAGCGTGCGCGGCATGAATTCGTGGGCCCGGGCATCCATCCGCGCGCCGATGGTTTCCGCGCTGCCGGCGAGGTGGACGAACACCAGGTCCGGCGCGTAACTGCGCAGCAGGTCGCGGTACCGGCGCTTGAGCGCGGAGCAGGCGACGATCGGCGGCACTGTTGGCCCGCCGTCGGCCGTTCCTTCAAACAACCCGGGCGCCGCTCCAGGCAACCCGTCCCGTCCCGCCAGCAGGCCGCCCAGGACGCCGAGCCATGGTTCCCGGTCGCTGTCGGTCAGCGGTATCCCGGCGCCCATCTTTTCCTTGTTGGCGGCGGGGTGGAAGTCGTCGCCGTCGAGGAACGGCCTGCCCAGCCGGCGGCCCAGGAGGGCGCCGACGGTGGACTTCCCGCAGCCGGAGACTCCCATGACCACCAGCGGTGGCAGGTGCCCGCTCATTGGGGCTGCCCCGCGTCGCCGAAGGAGAGGAGCACCTTGCCGGAGCTGGTGGAGTCCTTGGCTACCTCGAAGGCGTGGA
This sequence comes from Arthrobacter sp. NQ4, assembly GCF_029077345.1. Classification (NCBI taxonomy): domain Bacteria; kingdom Bacillati; phylum Actinomycetota; class Actinomycetes; order Micrococcales; family Micrococcaceae; genus Arthrobacter; species Arthrobacter sp. NQ4. The sequence continues at coordinate 13,566 of NZ_JARETC010000016.1, forward strand.
GGGCGTCGGCCAGCGGGAATTCGTGCGTGATGACGGGCTCGATGTACAGGGACCCGTCGGCGAGGGCTGCGATCACGTCATCGATCTCGTCGTTGAAGCGGAACGAGCCGAGCAGCTGCAGTTCGCGGGTGATGGCCAGCGAGATGGGCACCGGCTGCATGCCGGTGGGCAGCAGCCCCACCATCACCACGGTGCCGCCGCGCACCGCGCCGCGGATGGCCGAGGCCAGCCCGTGGTGGTTGCCGGAGGATTCGATCACGACGTCGGCCTCCACGGCGGCGATGGCTTCGGTGTCCGCGGCGTTGATGACCTGGTCGGCGCCCACGGCCGTGGCGATCTCCAGCGGCTTGGGGTGAAGGTCGACGGCGGTGATGTGCGCTGCGCCGGCTCGCTTGAGGACGGCGACCGCGAGGGCGCCGATGGGGCCGGAGCCGATGACCAGCGCGGTCTTCCCCCGGACATCCCCGGCCCTGGACACGGCATGCCAGGCGACGGACGCGGGTTCGATCAGTGCCGCGGTGCGCAGGTCGATGCTGTCCGGCAGCGGGCGGAGCATCCGGACGGGCAGCGTGACGTAGCGGCTGAAGGCGCCATCCTTGTGCGGGTAGCGGGCGGCGCTGCCAAGGTAGGTGCAGCCAGGTGACAGGTTGGGCCGGTCCGCCGGGTAGCGCGCGGCGCCTGGACCGGGCGTTGCGGGGTGGACGGCGACGGCGGTCCCGGCCTGCGGCCCGGAGCCATCCGCCGCCTGGCGCACCACCGTGCCGGAGATCTCATGGCCCAGGACCAGCGGCGCCTTGAGGATGGACTCCCCTGCCGCGCCGTGCAGCCAGTAGTGCAGGTCGGAGCCGCAGATGCCGCCGTAGAGGACCTCGACCACTGCTTCGTCGGCTGCGGGCCGGGGCAGCGGGACCTCGTCGATCCGCAGGTCGCCGGCGGCGTGCGCCACCAGTGCCGGGCCGGTGGCGGGCAATGCAACATCAAGGGGCGTTGCCATCAGACCACCACCGTCATTCCGCCATCAATGAAGATGGTCTGTCCGTTCACAAAGTTGGAGCCGTCCGAGGCCAGCCACACCACCGGACCGGCCAGGTCCTCCACGGTGCCCCAGCGGTGGGCCGGTGTCCGGCCGAGGATCCACGAGTTGAACTCCTCGTCGTCCATCAGGTTCTGGGTCATTTCGGTGTGGATGTAGCCAGGTGCCACGGCGTTGATCTGCAGTCCAGAGGCTGCCCATTCTGCGGTCATGGCACGGGTGAGGTTCCGCAGCCCGCCCTTGGCTGCGATGTACGGGGCGATAGTGGGCCGGGCCAGGTCGGTCTGGACAGAACAGATGTTGATGATCTTGCCACGGCCCCGGGTGATCATATGCCGGGCGGCTTCGCGGCCCACCAGGAAGGCGCTGGTGAGGTCCGTGGAGAGGACGCGTTCCCAGTCCGCCACATCCAGGTCGAGCATGGGGACGCGGTGCTGGATGCCGGCATTGTTCACCAGGATTTCCAGCGGGCCTACGTTGTCCTCGATCCAGCGGATGCTGCGGGCGGCGGCGTCGTCGTCGGTGACGTCGAAGGCCACGCTGTGGATCCGGCCGGGCGGGAAGTCTGCCGCCATGGCCGCCTCGGCGTCCTTGAGCCGCTCCGGGTTGACGCCGTTCAGCACTACTGTTGCGCCGGCGTCGGCCAACGCCCTGGCAAGGCCCGAACCGATGCCCCTGCTTGAACCGGTGACCAGGGCTACGCGCCCCGTGAGATCGAACAACGCGCTCATGCGAAGGGTCCTTCCTGCACCAGGTTGGCCGGGGTTTGGCCGGCGGCCAGGGCCTCGAGCTGCTGCTTCAGGAGTTTAAGGATCCGGGGCTCAAAGGCCGAGGCGTTGCCGCCCACGTGCGGGGTGATGAGGGCGTTCCCGGCGGACCACAGCGGGTGGCCGGCGGGCAGCGGCTCGGGATCGACAACGTCGATGGCGCACTGGAGGCGGCCGGAGACCACTTCGCGGGTCAGGGCCTCGGTGCTGATGACGGCGCCGCGGCCCACGTTCACCACCAGGGCTCCGTCGGGCAGTGCGGCCAGGACGTCCCGGTCCACCAGGTGGTGGGTGTTGTCGTTCAGGGGCAGGACGGAGACCAGGATGTCGTGGTCGGCGGCGAGGGCCACCAGTTCATCCGGGCCGTGGACCTGCCCGTCGGCGTCCGTGCGGGCCGTGCTTCCCACCCGGGTGATGGTCACCTCGAAGGGTTCCAGGCGGCGGGCCAGTTCCTTGCCGATCCCGCCGATGCCCAGCAGCAGCACCTTGCGGTCGGCCAGGGACTGGCGGCGCTGCGGCTTCCAGCTTTCAACCTGCTGGTCCTTGACGGCCTGGTCGATGCCGCGCAGCTTGGCGAGGATGAGGCCAACGGCCAGCTCCGCGGTGGCAGCTGCATGGACGCCCGAGGCGTTTGCCACCGCGGCGCCCGGACCGGCCGCCTCGCAGACGCCGTCGTATCCTGTTGACTGCGTCTGCACGAACTTGAGGTCCGGGACCGTGCCCAGGGAACCCAGCACTTCCCCGGCGTTGAGGTAGGGCAGGATGACGCCGTCGATGCTGCCCAGGTCCCCACCGGGGGCCTCCTTCATGTCCCACACCACCCCGCGCAGGCTGCCGGGAAGCGGCGACAGGTCGGCCAGGAGCCGGGAATCGGGAAAGCTGACGGTGTGCACATGCTGCATGGGTGGGGACCTATCGGTTGGTGGTGGTTGAAGTGCGGGCGGACGTCAGGCGGTGGGCTCGCGGCGGTCGAAGGTCAGGCCGCCCGGGACCTGGAAGGTGGGCATGAGTTCAAGCATGCCAACATTCACGTGCCGCGGCGTCTCAATGGCGTAATCAAGGGCGTTGACAATGTCATCGGTAGTGAGCGATTCGTAGCCCTCGTAGTACGTATTCCAGGCTTCTTCCATGGCCTCGGGGCTGCCGCCCAGGTTGCGGCCGAAGATTTCGGTTTCCACCCGGCCGGGGCAGATTTCGGTGACGCGGATGCGCTTGCCCACGGTGTCATTGCGGAGCTGGCGGGAGATCTGGTGCACCGCGGCCTTGGTTGCGTGGTACACGGTGTGGCCATAGAAGTTGTAAAGGCCGGCGATCGAGCTGATGTTCACCACGTGGCCCCGGTCCCGCTCCACCATGCCGGGCAGCACCAGCCGGGTGAGCTGCAGCAGCCCGCGGAGGTTCACGTCCACCAGTTCGTCGATGTCCTGCTCGGAGGAGTCCAGGATGTTGCCGGGCCGGGACACGCCGGCACAGTTCACCAGGACGTCCACCTTGAGGTCGCGGACGACGGCGGTGAGCGCGGCCGTGTCGGTCAGGTCCACCACGTGCGGGACTGCTCCCGTGCGGTCCGCCAGTTCAGCGAGGCGTTCCTCATTGCGGGCCACCGCGTGGACGGTCAGGCCGCGCTTGGCCAGCCGTTCGGCGATGGCTGCGCCCATGCCGGTGGAGGCTCCGGTGACGAGGGCTGTGGTGTAGTCGGAAAAAGGCATTTGGTACTCCAGAAAGTGGGAAGTGACGGGCTCCTGCGTCCGGCGCGGGGCCGGGCGCAGGTGTCCCCGGTTGGCAGGGGGTTAGGGATTGCGTAGCGGTTTGTGGGTGCGGTCCTGGGCGGCGGGAAGGGCATTCATGATGTTCAGGCTCCTGACGCCGGGCTGAGTTCGTACCAGCGCTGGCCGGCGCCGATCCCGAGGAGTCCGAAGACTGTGGTCATGGTGTTCCGGAGTTTGTCCAGTTCCAGGCAGGCTGTGCGGTGCATGGCTGTTGCTTCAGCCACGGATGTCTTTCTGAAGGTGACGGTGTGTCCAGGCCTGGACTGCGCCAGGACATCCAGGGAGCGGCTTGTGACCACTCCCAGGACCGGATAGCCCGCCGTGACGCCGCGTCCCCGGTGCAGGACCAGCAGTTCGTCCCGGGACGGAACCTCGATGGCCCCCACCGGGACACCGCGGGAGAGGACCTCGGAGGTGAGCTGGCGTTCGGGCAGTGCGCCGCCGAGCCGGAGTCCGATGTGGTTGCTTCGGGGGCTCACGGTGTATTCCGTGGTGAAAAGCAGGTCTGCGGTGTCGCCGAATTCGGCCACGTCCGGCCCGTCGGTGACGTCGATGACCGGGTGGGTGGTGAATTCCGGCTTTGCCAGTCCCAGCCTGAACAGGGGCAGGCCGAAGTGTGGCTGCGTGATGGGTGCGGTGGTCTTTTGCGTTGCGAGCCGGGTGCCCTCGACGAGTTTCAGTCCGAAGCCCACCACCGTGTCCGGTGCGCAACTGCCCAGCAGCATGGGGACGGTGAAGGATCCGTGGACGGCGATGTAGGCCCGGAGGCCGGTGCGGATTCCGCGGACCGTCACTGTTTCGCCGGCCCGGACGGAGACGGGCTCCCACTGGGGGCAGTCGCGGCCGCCCACCGTGAGGTCCAGGGGCGCGCCGGTCACGGCGATCAGCAGGTCCGTGGTGGCGCGCATCCTGAAGTCCAGGGCGGTGAGTTCCAGCAGCGGATCATTGTCCCCGTTGCCGGCCAGGATGTTGGCGGCCTTGGCCGAGAACTGGTCCAGGGCCCCGTTGACGGGAAGTCCGAATGCAGGGCCCTTCGTCCGGCCGAGGTCGGTAACTACGGAGTGGCCGGGCTGCAGGATGACAAGTGACCCGGTCATGGCCGTGCCTCCAGGAACTGCCCCTGGTAGTTTCCGAAGTCCTCGGCGGGAATGCGGTAGAAGCGCAGTTCATCGCCGGGGACGTAGGGCACCAGGGGTTCGCGTGCTGCGTCCAGGACCGTCAGGGGGGTCTGGCCGATGACGCACCAGCCTCCTGGTGCCACTGCGGGCGCGATCACTGCTTGGCGTCCGGCCACGGATACGGCACCGGCGGGCACGGACAGCCGCGGGTCCTTGAGCCGGGGGACGGGGACCGGGAAGTCAGGTCCGTCCATCATGGGAGATCCTGCCGGCGCTCCGAGGCAGCGGATGACGTAGGTCTTGGCCGTGTGCCGGGCGATGACGTCCTCAACGTCCAGGCCTTGGTGATCCGCCACGCGGTCCAGGTCTGGCCCGTAGCTGCCGCCGTACACCACGGGGACTTCGAAGCGGCGCGGCTCCCGCAGGGCGGTGCCGGTGAAGTCCAGCTGGCGCATGCCCAGGAGCACGAAGGCCCGGACCTGGCGGGCGGAGGTGAGGTAGGGGTCGAATTCCACCAGGACGGAGTCGTAGGTGGGAACGGCGCCGTGGATGCCGTCGACGCCGGCGGCTGCCAGCCAGCCTGCCAGGGAATGGACGGTGGCCCAGTTGGTTTCTGCGTCACCGGACCGTGCCACCACGCGCAGGGCGGCGTCGCCGGACTCGTAGATGTCCAGCGTTGTCTGGCTGGTCGTCGTTGTGGCGGACATGGTCAGGAAACCTTTTGCTTTGCCGAAAGGACCTCTGCCAGCGGGGCGATGGTGACGCCTGCGGCGATCAGTTCGCTGCGGATCAGGCGGGCAAGTTCGACGGCGCCCGGGTTGTCGCCGTGGAGCAGCACCGTGTCTGCCTGGATGGCGATGTCCCTGCCGGAGGCAGTCTCGATGAGGCCTTCAGTGACCATCCGAACGGTGCGCTGGACGATGACGGAGGGGCTGTGGATCACGGCGCCCGGCTCCCTGCGCGGCACCAGTGTGCCGTCATCCTGGTAGGCGCGGTCCGCGATGCCAACGATGGCCACCCGCAGGCCGCGCTCTACCGCAGCAGTGGCGAGTTCACCGTCCTGCGCCAGGATGATCAGCTTCGGGTCCACCCGGGCGGCGGCATCAGCTACGGCTCCGGCATAGTCCGCCCGGGTGGCCACGAGGTTGCCCAGGCGGCCGTGCGGTGCCAGATGGGAGACGGAAGCGCCGTGGTAGGCCGCAAACGCCGACAGGGCTCCCAGCTGGTAGATGACGTCGGTGCGGACTTCGTCAGCTGTGAGGTCCATCGCCCGGCGGCCGAAGCCGCGGAGATCCGGGAAGCTCGGATGCGCACCAATGCCGACTCCCGTCCTGACACATTCAGCCACGGTGGCGTCCATAATGTCAGGGTCCCCGGCATGGAAGCCGCAGGCGATATTGGCGCTGGACACGATTTCCAGCAGGGCTTTGTCGTCACCGATCGAGTAGGCGCCAAAACCTTCACCAAGATCCGCTACGAGATCGACTGTGGGCATTACGGGCCTTCCTCTGCTGGTACTGCGGGTGTAAATCAGTGTGGCAGCGGGATAGGAGCCACACAAAGACGAATGCGGTATCACGCTATAGGGAACAGTTATGACCTTGGCCGGCGCTATTGACGGCGCAAAAAATGTACAGGGTCCTTATTTCGTGACTATAAGAATGGTGCTTCCAATAAACTATTTCCCTGCTTATGCGCAAAACATATGCCATCATCAAAACCGGTGATGGCCGGGGCGGGGATAGAATGTTCTGGTCATTGGAAAGTCATCTGCAATTAACCTATGCCCGAGACTCGGATCACACAAAGACGTAATGCCTGTCCCGCCATAGCGCCAACGTATGACCCCGCATGCTGAGCCGTCCCCGGCTGGAAAAGAGGAGCGCTATGGACACCCGGAAACTGGCGTACTTCGTGAAGATCGTCGACTCAGGAAGCATCACGAAGGCGGCCGCCGCCCTCCACGTGGCCCAGCCGGCGCTGAGCCAGCAGGTGTCGGCCCTGGAAACGGAGCTGAAGCAGCGGCTCCTGATCCGCAGCAAGCAGGGCGTGGAGCCCACGGCGGCCGGCCATACCCTGTACCGGCACGCGCAGACCATCCTGCGGCTCGTGGACCAGGCCAGGATCGATGTGGCAGCTTCAGGGGCGGCGCCTTCCGGCCGCGTCTCCATAGCAATCGCCCCCTACAGCATGGCGTCCAGCTTGACCCCGCGGATTATCAGTGAGGTGGGGCGGCGCTACCCCGACATCGTGCTGCACTTGACCGAGATTTACGGCGGCGTGCTCAGTGAGGCCATCAAGAACGGGCGGCTGGACATGGCACTCATCTACGAGCCGGGGCCAATTCGCGGGGTGCAGTTCACCACCCTCATCGTCGAGGACCTGTACCTGATCGTGAACTCCCGGCGGGAGCTCCCGGTAGCGGCGGACGCTGACACGATCACCCTGGACGAGGTGGCTGACGTCGGGCTCTTCCTGCCGGAACAGATCCACACGCTGCGGCAGGTGGTTCAGGCGGGCATCGACAGCAGTGGCCTGAAGTTGAAGCTGGTGGGCGAGGTGGAATCAGTCCCCTCCCTCACCCGGCTGCTCCGCACGGACCTCGGAGCCACTATCCTGCCCAAGTCGGCTGCGGACGCACTGTTCCACGAGGAGGACTTCCGGGTGCTGCGGATCGTCGAACCCGCGATGCAGTGCAGGATCGCACTCTGCACCCCTGACCACGAGCCCTTGTCCGAAGCCGCGTCTGCCGTCCTGCTGGTACTCAAGGAAATGCTGCAGGAAATACTCCGGAGTAAATATTCCGCGCCCCCCGCCACGCCACTCGCGGCATCATAAGCGCGCCTTATCAGGTCACTCTGCTTTAGTCTTATTCAGGTAATTCAGCAGGTCCTAGGATAAAAGTCATAAAGGTTCGCCAAAGGCGCAACCCTGGCATTTAAATTCCCTGGAGCCCAGCCATGAAAAAGATCACCAGCGTGCAGTACCGGAAATCAGCTGAAAGAAGGATCCAGCTCAAAGCCGGCACCGGTTCCCACTGCCCCACCAACGGCTTCTGGCGTCCGGAGGACGCGCCCGCCACGGAACCGGTCTTCGTGTTCGAGGGAAGCATGATGCCGCCCGGAAAACGCGGCTCCACCATGTGGTACCTGGATGACGCCCAGGTAGGACCGCCTACCCACCTGCTGCCCGGCATGAACTGATCGGCGCATCGGCTTCAAAGCGGCAACAGGCAAGCCCCGGAGTTCCGAAAGGAACCCCGGGCCTCTGTCGTTTAACCCCATCGATTGCTGAGTATCTGCCGTTATGAGGGCTCAAAACGGCAATTACTCAGCAATCGATGGGGTGTGGGGCTACAGGGCGGGCTCCAGTTCGGCGTCCTCCACCAGCAGCCCCTTAGCCTTCAGCACATCGGTCAGCTTGCACAACTCGATGGTGGTGCCGCCTTCCTTGTAGCGGCGGATGAGGTCGTCCTCAGCGTCCACGCGTGCCTGCGACAGCTTAATGACTTCCTCGATCTCATCCTTGCGGACCACCACCACGCCGTCGGCATCACCCAGCAGGACATCGCCCGGGTAGACAATCTCGTCGCCGAAGACCAGGGGATGGTTGATGGGGCCAATGGTTTCCTTGACGGTCCCCTTGATGCAGATACTGCCGGAGAACACCGGCAGTCCGAGTTCAATAAGGTCCTTGGTGTCGCGGACACCGGAATCCGTGACCATACCGGCCAGGCCCTTCGCCTTCATGGCGTTGCCCAGCACGTCGCCAAACGTCCCGGCTTCGTCGTACTCACCGGCTGCCACCAGCACAACGTCGCCCTTCCGGGCGTAATGGATGGCCACCTGAAGCATCAGATTGTCCCGCGGCGCACAGACCACGGTGACGGCGGGGCCGCAGAAGGACATGCTGCGGTCGATCGGCTTTATTTTCGAGCTCAGGGCGCCTTTGCGGCCCTGCGCTTCGTGCACCGTGGCGGAGGAGAACTTGGAAAGCCGCTGAACGGCGTCTTCTGAAGGCCGGTCGAATTTTGTCTTGACGTGGATCATGAGGTGCTCCTGTTATTTAGAAAGCGTGGGCAAAGTAATGGTTGGGTCAGGCAAGAGCCGTGACGGCCTTTTCGATGGCAGCGATGGATTCCTCGATCACCGGCAGCCCGGTGGCATAGGAAATCCGGAAGTAGGGGCTCAGCCCGTACGCCGACCCCTGGATGACGGCAACAGAGGCCGCCTCCAGCAGGTACAGCGTGAAATCCTCGTCGTTGGTGATCTTCCTGCCATCTGGCGTCGTCTTGCCGATGACCCCGGCGCAGTTGACGTACGCGTAAAAGGCGCCATCCGGCGTCGCGCACTCCAGGCCCTTGACCGCGTTCAGCCCGGCGACTGCCGCATCACGCCGTTCGCGGTACACCTCCACGCTGTCGCGGACGAATGCCTGGTCTCCGCCGAGTGCCTCGGCGGCGGCGGCCTGGCTGATGGAGGACGGGCAGGAGGACATCTGGGACTGCAGCTTGTTGATGGCAGCCACCAGGGGCGCCGGCCCTCCGGCGTAACCCAGCCGCCATCCGGTCATCGCGTAGGCCTTGGAGACCCCGTTGGTGACCAGCACACGGTCCTTAAGCTCAGGGGCAACGGCCACCAGACTGGTGATGGGCTCTTCGCCGAAGTGGATCTCGTCGTAGATCTCATCAGTGAGGACGTAGACGGCAGGATGCTCCTTGAGGACGGCGGCCAGGCCTGCCAGTTCTTCGCGGGAGTACACCGCCCCTGTGGGGTTGGAGGGCGTATTGAGAATAACCCACTTGGCGCGCTCCGTCAGTGCCCCTGCCAGCGCCTCAGGGGTGAGTTTGAAACCGGCGTCCTCACCACAGGAAACGATGACGGGGGTGCCTTCGTTGGCGAGCACCATGTCCGGGTAGGAGACCCAGTACGGTGCGGGAATGACAACCTCGTCGCCTGCATCGAGTGTGGCCATGAACGCGGTGAAGATGACCTGCTTCCCGCCCCCTCCGATGGTGATCTCGCCCGGCGCGTACTGCTGGCCGGTTTTGCGATGCAGCGTCTGCAGGATGGCCTTTTGCAGTTCGGGCGTCCCGGTGACCGATGTGTACTTGGTTTCACCACGGCCGATGGCTGCGATGGCAGCGTCCTTGATGTGCTGGGGCGTGTCGAAATCCGGCTCGCCGACCGTCAGGTCCAGGATCCGGCGGCCCTCGGCCTTGAGCTCCCGGACACGGGCCGCCGCGGCAACGCTGGGTGAGGATTTGATACGGGTTACGCGTGATGCGGGCACGAATTCAGGCATGGTCTCTTCCAGGCTTCCGGTGCGGATGAGGGTTGTTCAATCGAGCCTACGGAAGGAGCCGCCCTCTTGGATAAGACCTAAAGTGCGTGGACAGATAAGCAGCCCTTATGACGGAGCAGCCAAAACTTTCGCCTATTGCTCCACGCACTTTCGGTATTGCCTTACCGGATTGCCGGCGGCGTAACCTGCAGGGTGGATAACGGGCCTACTGAAGGCCAAGCGCCGCCGCGACGCCTTCCATGCCAGCGTCCCGAACCGCGGGAGAGGTACGCCTGCCGGCGGGAAGCCACGCGGGCATGGAAACACCAACTAAGACAAGGAGCAGAGGTGCCCGGCAGACAGATTCAGGAACGGATACCTCCGCGAACAGCCGGCACCGGGACAGGCGGGGCCGGCGTAGCAGCGTACCGGTACCGGGGCGTCCCGAAGCCAGACCCCGCCACGGCCCGCGCCCAACAAGCCCTGGCCATGCTGGCCCAGCTGCGGACGACCCTCGCACTTCGGTCCAGCAGGGTACGTGCCCTCACCGCCGAGCTGGGTGATTGCCTTGCCCAGGCCGTGTGCGACGGCGTGAAGATTTCCGCCGTCGCGAAGGCCGCCGGCCAGCCTGCCGCCAGTATCCGGTCTGCCACGCTGGCACGCGGCGGGCTGTACCCCTCCGGCCAAACCCGAAGCGGTCATCTTCACCTCATCGCGGGATTGGCTTCGGAGCTGGCGGCAGCCGAAGGCGCCCGGAGTGATGCGGAACAACAACGAACGCAGGTACTGGCCCTGGCCAGGAAATCCCGGCTCCTGGACGACTACCAACTTGCCGGGGCAAGCGGCCTGAAGTCCGACGAAATCCGCAAAATGACCAGGGGCGTCGGCTTGCGTGTGGCCCATCCGCAATGATCGTCCAGGGTCTCCGGTTCTTCGGCTCCAAGCCATAACAAATCGCTATGTAGGTACATAAAAGAGGACTTTGTGTGACCCACACCGCAAACGTTAACTTGATGTCTGGGGCCAGTCCGCAAAAGCCGTCAACACGACTTGCGAGAGAGCTCACAGCAGGACCAGCCGGACATTCCACTCAAGATCTCTTTCCGAGAGCCCAGGTATAGCGGCAACCGGTGTTCACCATCATTCACGGAGACGAAATGACAGAAACTACACTTCCCAGGAAGACCCCGGTCAGGGCCGCAATCGCGGCCTGGATCGGTACGACGTTGGAGTACTACGACTTCGCGGTGTATGGCACCTCGTCGGCGTTGGTTCTGAACGTGCTCTTCTTTTCACCCGAGCTGCCCCAGGGCCTCAGCGTGCTGCTCGCCATGATCACCTTCGCGGTCGGCTACGCGGTACGCCCGCTCGGCTCCCTCATCCTGGGGCCGCTGGGCGATCGCCGCGGCCGCAAGTTCGTCATGATGATCACACTGTTCGGCATCGGCGGCTGCACCTTCCTGATCGGGTGCCTGCCCACCTACGCCCAGATCGGTCCTCTTGCTCCGATCTTGCTCGTGCTGATCCGCGTCATCCAGGGACTGTGCCTTTCCGGCGAGCAGCCCAGTGCCATCACCATGAGCCTGGAGCATGCCTCCGAAGGCCGGCGCGGGTTCCTCGCGAGCTTCACCACCTTGGGTTCCTCCTCAGGCACGCTGCTCACCCTGCTGGTCTTCATCCCGATCGCCGCTATGCCCTCGGATCAGTTGCTGAGCTGGGGCTGGCGGCTGCCGTTCTGGGCCTCCGCCCTCGTGGTGGTCGCTGCTTACCTGATCCGCCGCCACGTCCAGGAGCCGCCCGAGTTCGTAAAGGCCCAGGCCGCCAAAGCGAACGTTGCCCCTCTCCGGCATCTTCTGCGCTTCCACTGGCGTGCAGTGCTGCGGATCGTATTCTGTGCCCTCATCGCGGGCACCAGCTACATGATGCAGACCTTCTCGGTAGCCTTCGGGACCGCCGGGTACAAGCTGGATAAGCCAACCATGCTCCTGACGACCACAGTCTCGGCCGTGATCGCCCTCGGAATCACGCCCCTGGCGGGATTCCTTGTGGACAAGATCGGCCGCAAAACGATGTTCCTTATTGCAACGGGCGGCGTAGGCGTCACTATGGTGCCCTACCTGTGGTCGATCACCACCGGCAACTGGTCCCTGATCTTCCTGTTTGGCATCATCAACTACTCCCTCTTCTACTCAATGGTGAACGCGTCCTGGCCGTCGTTCTTCGCGGAGATGTTCCCCGGCCGGCTGCGCGTCTCCGGGCTCGCCCTTGGCACCCAGATCGGCTTCGCCATCTCGGGCGTCATCGGCCCCGTTCTCTCGACAGCACTCGCTGGCCCCGACCTGAAAGATTGGGTCGGACCATCCATGGTCGCTCTCGGGTTCATGGTCCTGGCAGGAATCTCAGCCCTCACCGCCAAGGAGACCAAAAAGTACACCCTCAAGGAGCTCGACGAGGTGCAGCAGAGCGAGCAGGAAACGTCTGTCCTCACGGCCGCGGCCATGTCCCCAAGCACAGCTGCCCGCGGCCTCGCTGGTTAGCCCGAAAAGCAGAGGTGACAGGTCATCGCCCCCTGAGATGATCGCGTACTAGCTGTACGGGCCACAACGTTGATTCCTTTGTGAACAAGTGAAGACCTCTTAGTGACGGCAGCAACACAGCCAACAACTAAGAGGTCTTCACTTTGCGCACGGGCAGGGAATTAGTTGCGCCCATCCGGCGTTGTCGATCTGTCCAGAACAATCTGGACATCAGCAGCTGGACAGGAGAACACACCACATGTCAGTTGACTACGACGCTCCGCGGGTGACTCCCGAGGAAGAGCCGAACGTCGCCTTGGAGGAGCTGAAGTCCGACAAGTCCGGCCGCCGGGAGGCCGCTCCCGACATGGACGAAACGGACCTCGCGGACAGCTTCGAGCTGCCCGGCGCCGACCTCTCCAACGAGGAACTCCTCATCCAGGTGGTCCCGGTGCAGGCAGACGAATTCACGTGCATGTCCTGCTTCCTGGTGCATCACCGCAGCCAGTTGGCCCGTGAGAAGGACGGCAAGAAGTACTGCAAGGAATGTGAGGGGTAGCAGGGGGACGATGGCCGGCCACGTTCTGATTTCAACTAATGGAATCAGGGCTCGTGGCCGGGGCGTGGGACAGCCATGATGTAGGTCACGCTCCGGCAAGGGCCGGCCGACTGGAAAGAAGGAAACCATGTCCCTCAGCGTTGAGGAAATGAACAAGCAGCTCCCGGTGGCCAACGCGCTGCCCGGCGAGGCGGTCCCGTATTACATGGCGTCGGGCGAAGGCGCACGCTACGAGATCAACGGCCAACTGGTGACGGTCATCGCGCGCGCCGGCGACACCGGGGGCATCTTCAGCGCTGCCTACATCTCCGGCGGCATGGGCGCTGAGTCGCCGTTCGTCAGCCACAAAGTGGAGCACAAGACGCTCTACGTTTTCGACGGGATCCTGCATGTCTGGCTGCCGGGCGAGAGCCGCATCCTCACCCCCGGCGACTCGGTGGTCATCCCGCCCAACACGCCGCACGCGTACCGGATGGCCAGCCACTACACCCGCTTCCTGAACTGGATGACGCCCGGCGGCGGCGAGGCCTACTACGAGCGGGTGGGCACGCCCATCGATTCGCACGTCCCGCCGGTGCGCCCCGGCCACAGGGCCAGCCTGCAGGAGCAGGCAGAGGTGGGCGCCGAGTTTGGCATCACGTTCCCTGACGTTGAGCGTGTGGCGCCGTCGTTCAAGCACGACGCCGGGCTGCCGCCCACGCAGAGCCCGTACTTCCTCAGTGCCGGCGAGGGTGAGCGCCTGGTCAGCTACCAGACCATGTTCACCTACCTGTCCCGGCCCGCCAACACCGGTTCCAACTACTTCGCCGTGCACACCAAAGGCGCCAAGACCCCCTACATCCCGATGCACTTCCACTCCCAGCACACGGAGAACTTCCTCTGCACCGAGGGCCGGATGTGGCTCTACGCCAACGGCCGCGAGATGCTCCTGACCAAGGGCGACTTCGTGCACGCCCCCGCCGGGACCATCCACTCGTTCGCGCTCGACGCGCACAACACGCAGATGGTGGGCTTCCTGACGCCGTCGGTGTTCAACGGCTTCTTCGAGTACTTCAACGAACCCACCGAGGACTACATGTACACCGAGGGCGGCGAGCCCTACATGGACATGGAGGGCTTCGGGCGCGCCCAGGCCGAGATGGACCTGACCGTCGTCGGCCCTCCGCCGCAGCGCCGCGCAGCGCTGGACATCCCCTAAACCACATCCATTGCTCCGTAATTGTCGTTTTGAGCACTGAGAACGACAATTACGGAGCAATCGATGAGGTCTTGTTCGATACGAAGGCCCGGACTTCCGAGAGGAAATCCGGGCCTTCTGGTCTTTTAAACCCATCGATTGCTGAGTAACTGCCGTTATGGCGCCCCAAAACGGCAGTTACTCAGCAATCGATGGTGGGAGGGTGGGAGGGTAGGTGGGTCAGGGTCAGGGGGTGGCTTGCCTGACGAGTTCGCGGCCGTAGTCGTTGCCGTTGGGGGTGCGGACCACGGTGTGCATGTGGAACGGGGCGGGCTGGTCGTTGCTGAGGAAGACGCCGGTGTGGTGGTCCAGTTCCAGCACCACCACAGGGCTCTGCACCCGGAAGTAGAACGCTTCCTCCCCTTCCCAGCCGCCGATCCAGCTGAAGAATGTTTCACCGTAGTGTTCCTGGATTTCCCGGCGGCGGGCGGCACGGGGACCGTCCGGCAGGTAGGCGATGAAGTCCTCCACCACGGCGTCGAGCAGTTCCCGGGTTCCGGGCGGCATGTCGGTGACCGGGATGCCCTCGTACGGGATCACCCGGTTGTCCTGGAAGCAGCCGCCCAGGTGCCGTTCGTCGCCCGGGTGGAGGCGGCCCGCGGGCATGGCCGGGTCCACCATCTCCGCATAAACAACAGCGCGGTCCCGCAGGTCCGCAGGCAGGGCGGCCATCAGCTGCCGGGCCAGGGCGATGCGCTCCTTGAACACCTTGACGCCCTTGTGCGGGCCGGCGTCGATCATGTCCGGCTCTGCGCCCATGAACACCGGCGAGACCACCAGCTGCGTCCCGGCCACCAGGCAGTTCAGCGCCGCGTGGTGGCCAAACAGCTGCCACCCCCACGGCTGCGTCTCGGAAGGCTCCCCATACAGGGCGAAGTTGTAGCTGAACTCGTTCATGAGCAGCGGCAGCTCCACCAGGTCACCCAGGAAGCCGTTGATCCGCATCAGGTTCCGCACCAGCTCAAACCCGGCCGGGCTCAGCGAAGCCTCCACCACGCCGAGCACCGCATCCCGCACGGGACCGGCAACCTCGTCCAGGCGGAGCCCCGTGTCGTGCTGCATGAATTCGGGGTTGGCCCAGCTCTGCCATTCCGGCACGTCCACGGCGTAGCAGAGCTTCCCGGCCTGGTCCGCGGTGACCGTGCCCATCAGCTTCCGCGCCGCAGCCACCATGTCCGCGGTGGGCGCTTCCTCACCGGGCCGGGCAGGTGCCAGCAGGTAGAGGCCCTCCCGGCGGACGCCGTCGCTGGTGATGCCCGTGAATGGCTGCGGATAGAGCTTCCGCCAGCCCTCGATCATGGGGCCGGCGAACGCATCGGTCTTGGCGGCCTCGGCGTATTCGCGGGCATCCAGTCCGCGGATGTCCGCCACGCGGGGGTGGTCCGGGGTAAAGAGGAAATCACGGAATGATGACGTCGACACGGGCGCTCCTGGTCTCGATGGAAGGTGCAGGTTCTTCAGGACGTGCGGGAGGGAAAGCGGTCGCCCAGCCCGCGGCGGCGGACAGCGCGGCGGCGGCCTCCACCGGGGAGTTGCCGCGCCAGGCCACGTGCTGGTCCGGACGGACCAGCACGGCAGCAGCGCCCCACAGGTCCGCAAGGTGCGTTCCGTCGTCGGAAGGCCCGACGGCGGCCACGGTCACCGGGATGCCCTGCCGGGCACCGGCGGCCAGGACGGGCTCGAAAACTTCGGCGGGGTCCACCCCGCCCAGCGATCCGGCGTCGGCCAGCAGTGTGAAGCCCGCACCAAGGGCGCTGTACAGGGAACGGGAATCCGCCAGCCAGGCGTGCGGCAGCAGGGCCCCCGGAGCAGCGGACGGAATGTACCGGATGGGGTCCTCGTCGGGGAGGGCAGAACCGTCCGGCAGCACCACGGGCGAGCCGCCGTACGCGTAGCCCAGCACCAAGCCGAGGGAGTCGAACTCGCTCTGTTTCACGGCAAGTGCCCGGTGCGCAGCCCCGCGGGCGGCATCCCCCGCACGGCCGGCCGCAACCAGGTCCGGGTCTGCGAAGTGGTAGGCCAGGGCCTTGCCGTTGGTGGCGGCGTCGCGGATGGTGCGCGCAGCCACCGGCCGGCGTTCCGCCCCGTAGCTGGCGAGGAGTCCGGGCCCGGCCCAGCCGTTGATCGTGGCGGCGAGCTTCCAGGCCAGGTTGGCGGCGTCGCCGATGCAGGTGTTGAAACCGTGGCCGCCCCAGGGCGGGTTGAGGTGCGCCGCGTCCCCCACCAGGAAGACGTTGCCGCGGCTGTATTCGGGAGCCAGCAGCATCCGTGCCGTCCAGGGGTCGGTGGCCACCACCTCGATGTCCACGTCCGAGCCCACCAGGGAGCGGACCATCGCGGCCGCGTCCCCGGCAGTGACCGTCACGGACGGATCCACGCCCTGGACGATGGCCCACCACGTGCCGTCGCGGTCCATGGGTCCCACCATGCCGGAGGTCTCCGAGCCCACCACCCAGTACTGCACGGCCGGATCCACAGAGACAGCGGACGCCAGCGATTTCGAGCGGAAGAGGATGCTGATGTTGGACAGCTCGGCGGAGCCGCCTTCCAGCCGCAGTCCCAGGCTGCGGCGCACCGCGGAGGACCCGCCGTCGGCCCCGATGACGTACTCCGCGGCGATGGTGCGTTCGGCACCTTCGGGATCCCCAACGACGACGGCGCAGGGTGCCGTGGCGGCCCCGCCTTCAGGGGCACTCACGCCAGTGACGGTGCACCCGGCCAGGAACGTCACCAGCGGGTGGCTGTCGACGGCGGCCCGGAGCACCTCCTCGAGGACGGGCTGCGGTACCTGCTGGCCGCACTCCGGCTGCGGCCCGTACCGGCCGGGAACCAGCTGGAAAGCATTGCGGAACCGGCGCAGCTCATGGGCCGAAGGGCCGGTGAGGCCGGTGCAGAAGATGACGTCCTGGGCGTATTCCACCGGCAGCGGCGCGGCGTCCCGGAGAACCTCGGCGAGGCCCAGCCGGCGCAGGTGCGTCATGGTGCGGGCGTTGGTGGTCTTGGCACGCGGCCGGGTGTGGTCCAGCGCTGTCCGCGGTTCGATGACGGTGCTGGGCACCCCGCGGGAGGCGAGGTCCAGTGCCAGGAAGAGTCCGCTGGGGCCGCCGCCGGCGATCAGGACCCGAACCTCCGCCGGGAGGTCAGCCGCGGTAGGGAAGGCGCTCATCAGGCACGGCTCCGAAGGGAAATGTCGCCCACCGGCGTGGTCAGGATGCCCAGCTTCTCAATCTCCACTTCCACGGTATCGCCGGGCTGCAGCAGCCACTGCGGGGTGCGGGCGTAGCCCACGCCATCGGGGGTGCCGGTGGCGATGACGTCACCCGGGTGCAGGGTGAAGGTTTCGCTGATCAGCGAAATGATGGCCGGGACAGAGAAAATCATGTCCCGGGTGTTGCCGTTCTGGGCTTCGATCCCATTGACGCGGGTGCGGACCTGCAACCCGTCGCGCAGGTCGCCCACCTCGTCGCGGCTCACCACTGGACCCAGGGGGCCGCTGAAATCGCCGTTCTTCCCCAGGGTCCACTGCGAAGTGAGCTTCTGGGCCCTGCGCGAGGTGATGTCGTTGAACGTGGAGTAGCCAAAGACGGCATCCGCCGCGGTGTCCTCGTCGGCGGACTCCACCCGGCGGCCGATGTAGGCGGCAACTTCGCCTTCCCAGTCCAGCCCTGCCTCGCCCGCCGGGACGGGGACGGGCACGTTGCCCACGGACAGGGAGGCTGTCCACCGGGCGAACAGCGTGGGGTACGGAGGAAGTTCCTGGTCCTTGAAGCTGCCCTCGGCCACGTGCGCCTTGTAGTTCAGCCCCACGCAGATCACCCGCGCGGAGGCGGGAACCAGCGGCACCTCGATGACGCTGCCGCGTTCCAGCCAGCCCTCGCCGTCGGACGCTTCAGCGTGTGCCGCGCCGGCAACCAGGGCTGCCGCCTTGTCCTGCCAGCCCTCGGCGTCGGCCCAGAAATCGTCGGCCGGCGTGAGCGGGAGGACCCGGGAGCCGGCGAGCGCCGCTGCCCAGGGTCCGCCGTGGTGGGTGATGCCGATGAACTGCATGGGAGGCCTTTCGGTCTGGTCCGGGGTGCGGGTATTGCCCCGGCATGGTGGTGGGAAATCAGTGCTGTTCCGACTGGCGGCGGAGGAAATCGATGGTGGCGGCAACGGCCTGTTCCGCGGCACCGCTGTTACCGTCCGGGCTGGCCCACATATGGTCCGCGCCCTCCAGCAGGAGGAGTTCGACGGCGTTGCCCGCGTCTTCCAGCGCCCCGGCCAGCGAGGCGGACTGCTCCACCGGGACGAAGCGGTCCGCCGTTCCATGGATGAGGAGGAAAGGCGGGGCGCCTGCGTGGACGTAGCTGAGGGGGCTTGCGGCCTTGGCCTTGTCCTGAGCGTCGGCCGGCTGCGCGCCGATCAGCAGTGCTTCGCGGGATCCGGGATCATCCGCCCGGGCCACGGCATCCGGCCGTGCCTGTCCACCCATCCTGAGCAGGTCCGTGGGCGGGTACCAGGCCACGACGCCGGTAACCCGGTCGTCGTCCGGCGCGTCGTTTCCGGCATGGACCGGGAAATCCGCGGTCAGGCCCAGGAGGCTGGCCAGGTGGCCGCCGGCCGAGTCGCCCCAGGCGTAGATGCGGTGCGGGTCCACGCCGTATTCGGCCGCGTGGGTGCGGAGCCAGCGGACAGCTGCCTTGGCGTCCAGCAGCTGGGCCGGGAAGGTGGCAACCGTGCTGAGCCGGTAGTCCGCCGAGGCCACGACGAACCCGGCATCGGCCAGCTGCTCGATGGGGCTGAGTCCGAAACCGTCAACAGCGGGGCCCAGCGAAGACCGCTCCCCCGTCCGCCAGCCGCCGCCGTGGAAGTGGACCACCGCCGGCCGGCCGGCCTGGCGCGTTGCTCCCGCGGGAAGGTAGAGGTCCAGCAGCAGCGGCTCCGCGTTCTGTGGCCGGGCGAACTCGATCCCTTTGAGGATCCGCCGTCCCGTCATCGTTGACTCCATGTGTAGCGCGCCGTTTCTGTGCTGTGTGTTGAAGCGTTGGTGAACTGCTCAATGGGGTGGGGGCCCGCAACGGGCCCGTCGTTCATGGACTCAACTCTGTGCCATGGGCCGCCCCGCACGCGCCGCCAGTTTCACTGAATGAAACTGCTTCCCTGCACGCAGTATCCTGGCCGGCGTCGCGTGCGCCGGGGTTGAACCTGACGCGGCGTCAGGTCCTACGGTGGGCGGTATGGAACAACCGGAAGAACCCCGCTGGAGCATCGGCGAACTGGCCTCGGCCACGGGAGTCACCGTCAGGGCGCTGCACCACTACGACAGCATCGGGCTGCTCCACGCCAGCGGCCGGACCGCCGCCGGCCACCGCCGCTACACCGAACCTGACCTGCGGCGGCTGTACAGCATCCGGACCCTGCGCAGCCTGGGCGTGCCCCTCGCCGAGATCGCACCGGTGCTGGACCAAGCGGGCGGCGATCCGGAGTCCCTGCACAAACTGCTGCGGAGGCAGCTCGATGCCTTGGGCGAGCAGGCCCTGCAGCTGGAACAGCTCCAAGAGACCATCCGGGAGCTGCTGGCACGCCTCAGCGGACACGGGCACGCCGGGCCCGCCGATTTCATGACTGTTTTGGAAAGGATGACGATGTTCGAGAACTACTTCACCGGGGACCAGCGCCGGGAGCTCGAGGAGCGGCGGGCCCAGCTGGGGCAGGAGGCAACGGACCAATCACGGACTGAGTGGGCGGGGCTGGTGGAGGAGGGCCTGCGGCAGGTCCACGGCGGCGTCCCAGCCACCAGCACCGAGGCCCGGGAGCTGGTGCGCCGCTGGGATGAGCTGGGCTCGCGTTTCCACAGCGGCGAGGGCACCAAGGAAGCCGCCCGCACCATGTGGAACGAGAACAGCACCGAATTGAGCCTGGGCCTGCCGTGGACCGCGGAGCAGCTGCAGGCCCTGGTGGCGCACCTCCAGGCGGCCCGGGAGGCGCGCTGAGGGTTCCCTGCTCGCCTGCGCTTAGCTGACCAGGATCTGGGTAGCGGATTCCTTGAGCTTGCCGTTGGCCCACTTCATTTGGCGGATGGTCTGCGGGTGGCACTTCTCCGCCAGGGCCAGGAGGTTCTTGTCCTTCATCCCCTGGGCGGCCTGGGCCAGCAGTTCCCAGTCTGCTGACACCCCGCAGGCCTTCAGGTAGAGCTCGCGGAGGTCCCGCAGCAGCAGCATCCCGGTTTCCGGACGCCGGCCCATCATCTCGCTGCCCTTCTCCCGGATGGTTTCCATCAGCCCGGCCTCACCGCGGGGCTCCGGGTCAAGGTCCTGGCCGTAGTTCTTGGCGATGTCCGCGATGTCCCGGACGTGCTGCTGCGACCAGCGCGCCAGGTCCCGGGCCAGGTGGTAGATCTCGTGGTCCACCTTGTGCCGCTCGGAGATGACCAGCAGGTGGTGCGCCAGGTCGTTTTCGGAGCGGTGCATTTCCTCCAGTACCAGGCCGAATTTCATCGTGCCCCTCCTGCCGCGTCCATGGATTCATCCGCCAGCGCGCTCAAAATTCCCTTGGTCCTGGCCCCTTCGGCGAATTCCCCGGCCGGAGCCGAGGCCGTGGTGGTGGGCGCTGAAGAGGGCCCGTCACCGCGGGAAATACGGGTAATGCGGGCTGCCGCGGTCTTGAAGATGGGCTGCTTGGACGCCGCATCCCAGTCGGTGATGGTCAGTTCATTCGCAGCCCTGCCGGGCCCGTCCGGCTGGTGTCCGCCCTTCGTGTCCCAATAGCCGTAATGGAAGGGCAGGAACAGGACCCCGTTGCGGATGCCGCTGATCCGCACCCTGGCACGGACGGCCCCACGGGGCGTCTCCACCTCCGCAAGGTCGCCTTCGGCAATCCCGTACGCGCCGGCGTCGTCCGCTGACAACTCCACCCACACGTCAGGCGCGGCCGCCTGGAGCTCCGGGGTCCGCCCCGTCTTGGTGCGGGTGTGGAACTGGTAGAGCGTGCGGCCGGTGATGAGCTGAAGCGGGAAGTCCTGGCTGGGCAGTTCGTGCGGCGGCATGTATCCGGCGGCCTTGATGATGGCCTTGCCCTCCGGGTTGAGCGCCTTGTACTCCGTGGGGTCCACGGGCGCGCCGGTGATAAGGTCGCGGCCGTAGGTCTCGCAGTACTCCGGGTGCGCCCAGAACTTCCCGTCAGCATAGATCCGTTCTGTGCCGTCCGGGTTCTCTTCGTTGCAGGGCCATTGGATGCCTGAGCCGCCGCGGAGTTTGTCGTAAGTGATGCCGGTGTAGTCGCAGGGCCGGCCGCGGGTGCATTCCTTCCAGGCTTCGAAGGCCGACTCGGGATCGTGCCACTTGATCAGCGGCCGGCCGTCCTTGTCCTGCAGTCCCATGCGGTGCGCGTAGTCGATGAAGATCTCCAGGTCCGGCCTGGCCTCGCCCGGCGGGTCCACGGCCCTCTCGGAGAGGTGCACGGTACGGTCCGCGTTGGTGAAGGTGCCGGTCTTTTCGCCCCAGGTGGCGGCGGGAAGCACCACGTCGGCCAGCTGGGCGGTCTCGGACAGGAAGATGTCCTGCACCACCAGGAACAGGCGGTCCTGTTCCAGGATGCCGCGGATGCGTGCCAGCTCGGGCAGCGAGACGGCGGGGTTGGTGCCGCTGACCCACAGCATCCGGATGGAACCGTCCTCCGCGTACCGCATCATCTGCATGACGTGCGTGGGCGGGGAGTAGTGCGGGATGGACATGGGATCGATGTTCCAGACCCGGGCCAGGTCCTGGATGTGCGCATCGTTGGACCAGTTCCGGAAGGCGGCAAGGTCGCCGTCGGCCCCGCATTCCCTGGTGTTCTCCGCCGTGGGCTGGCCGTTCATCTGCAGGATGCCGCAGCCGGGCTTGCCCAGCATGCCGCGGATGATGTTGACGTTGTTCACCTGCACGGCGGCGGCGGTGGCCTGGTTGGACTGGTAGAAGCCCTGCAGCACCGTGGACAGCAGCCGCTCCGCGTGGCCGACGATGCTGGCCGCCTCGGTGATCTGCTCCGCCGGGACGCCGCAGATTTCCGCCACGAGGGCCGGCGGGTAGTTCTTGACCTCTTTTTCGAGCTCCGGGTACCCCACGGTGTGCGCCTGGATGTACTCCCGGTCCACCCAGCCGTTGGTGATGATCTCGTGCAGGATGCCGTTCATCAGGGCCACATTGGTGCCGGGCCGCGGCGCCAGGTGCACGGTGGCTGCCCTGGCCACGGGCGTCATGCGCGGGTCTACGCAGATGATCTTGGGCGGGTTGGGGCCGGCCAGCCGGTCCAGCATCCGGGTCCAGAGGACGGTCTGGGTTTCGGCCACGTTGTGCCCGTACAGGGCGATCACATCGGCGTGGTCCACGTCCGTGTAGGAGCCGGGCTGCCCATCACAGCCAAAGGATTCCTTCAGGGCCTCCCCCGCCGTCGCCGTGCACAGCCGGGTGTTGCCGTCCACATGGTTGGTGCCGATGCCGCCGTGGGCCAGCGTGCCCAGGGTGTAGTACTCCTCGGAGAAGAGCTGGCCGGTGGTGTAGAAGCCAAGGGCGCTGGGGCCCTGTTCCGCGAGCAGCGCCTTGGACTTGTCCACGATGCGCTGCATGGCGGTGTCCCAGTCCGTTTCCACCAGCTTTCCGCTCTCGCGGATGAGGGGCTTGGTGAGCCGGTCCGGGGAGGCGTTCGCCTGCCAGCCGTAGAGGTCCTTCGGGCCCAGGCGGCCGTGGTTGACCCGGTCCACGGCCCGTCCCCGCACGCCGACGATTCTGTTGTCCTTGACGGCGATGTCCATGGCGTCGCCGTTGGAGTGCAGGAGCGAGGCCGTCTGGACCCACCGCTCCACGTCCTCCGGAGCCACTCCTTCGGCCAGGTGGGTGTCCACCCGGACGGGCCAGTCACCGCCGGTGCCGTACGGCGTCCGTGTCCCCCATGGTTCAGCTATCCGGTCAATCCGAGCCATCTGTCCATCTCCTTACAGGAACTGGCGGACAGCGTCGAAACGGCGCTGTCCTTACCGGAGCCTGTACCCGGAATGGCTGGCTGTTAACGGGCCCCTTAGGCTTGTTTGTCCCGCAGCGGGCGCCGGGCGAGCCAGGCGGCCACGATGGCGCCGGAGATGTTGTGCCACAGCGAGAAGACCGCGGACGGCAGTGCAGCCAGCGGGGTGAAGTGGGCGGTGGCCAGCGTCGCCGCCAGGCCGGAGTTCTGCATGCCCACTTCGAACGCAAGGGCGCGGCGGGCTTTGTCGTCCAGGCGGCCCAGCTTGCCGGCCAGGTAGCCAAGGCCCAGCCCGAACCCGTTGTGCAGCACCACGGCGAGGAACACTATGGCCCCGGCCTCAATGATCTTGTTGGCGCTGCCGGCCACCACGATGGCCACGATCAGGGAAATCACGACGGCGGACGCCCACGGCAGCGCAGGCAGCACCTTGGCGACGAGCTTCTTGAGGAAGACCCGGGCGAGGAGGCCGGCGACCACCGGCAGCAGCACGGTCTTGACGATGTCCAGGACCATGCCGGCGGCATCGATCTGCAGGTACGAGCCGGCCAGGAACAGGACCAGCAGCGGGGTGACGATCGGTGCGATCAGGGTGGAGACGGAGGCCACCGCCACGGAGAGGGCAACATCGCCCTTGGCCAGGAAGGCCATGACGTTCGAGGCCGTGCCGGAGGGTGCGCAGCCCACCAGGATTACGCCGACGGCCAGTTCGGGCGGGAGGTTCAGGGCGCCCGCGATCAGCCAGCCGGCGCCGGGCATGATGATGTAGTGCGCCACGATCCCCAGGGCCACAGCCCACGGCCGCTTGGCCACCGCGGCGAAGTCCGGCGGGGTGAGGGTCAGGCCCATGCAGAACATGATGATGCCCAGCAGGTAGGGCACGCTGGGGGCCATGGGCTTGAAGACCCCGGGGAGCAGGAAACCGAGGATGCCGGCACCGACCACCAGGATGGGGAACACCGTTACCGCGATGCGGGCGATTTTGCTTTCCGCTTCGAGCGCGGGGTTGACGGGCGTCCCGTCCGGGGACTTCTGGGGTTTAGTTGCCTCAAGCATCCAATAATGGTGGCACTGTCCTATAGGATTCCGCCAATTGATGACCGTGAGCGGTAACAAGGCCGGGGCCCCCACGGCAATGCGCCTTTGAGGTCGACGCCTTGCCCGCCGAAGCGCAGCGAGTGTCCTCACGACGGCACACCTGGGATCTGGGCGGAACGGGAAGCGATGGTCCGAGGGTAGTCCTTGACTGGCAACGGCAGCGCCACGGACCGGAGCTGGTTCGTGGCGCTGTCATTGAGGCGGGTGCTGGGGAGTTAGGGCGAGAGTTCCTCGAGGACCCGGCCTTTGGTTTCGATGGCGAAGAAGATAGTCACCAGGCCGCCTATCAGGGCAACGGCTGCGAAGACGGTGAACACCAGGCTGATTCCGTAGTTGTCCACGATCCAGCCGACCAGGATGGGGCCGATGGCGGAGCCTGCCCGGAGCCAGGCGCTGCCGAAGCCCGTGCCGATGGCGCGGAGCCGGGTCGGGTACAGCTCGGCGGAGTAGAGGTAGAGCGAGAAGGAGATGGTCTGCAGGATGGCGTAGGCGATGCTGGCGAATACTACGACCTGTGTCGCCGACACGGCGCCGAGGGCTGTGAGGATGACAAGAGGGACGGTCGCGGCCAGGAAGGCGAATGTGTACCAACGTTTACGGCCTACGCGGTCGATGAGCAGCGCGCAGAGGACGGAGGCCACAACACCGACAGCGGACGTGACCCAGCCGTAGGCGAGGCTGGTTTGCAGGGGAAGGTTGAAGGTTTGCTTGTAGAGCGTCGGCAGCCAGGTGACCAGGCCGTTGTTGACCATGTATACGCAGATCCAGAGCATCCAGATCATGAAGGTGCGCTTTTTGTATATCCCGGAGAACAGTTCACGCCAGTCGGTACGGGCCGTGGCCTTGGGGTCAACGGGCCGAACCACGGGTTCGGAGAGTGTATGTCCTGCCTTGACCGCTTCCTTTTCGAGCATTGAGACGACAGTCTCGGCCTTGTGGACGTGACCCCTGGATGCCAGCCAGCGCGGTGATTCAGGCATAAGCCAGCGCATGGGGATTGTGAGCAGGGCAGGCACGATGCCGACGATGAACATGGCTTTCCAGCCCACGACAGGGACCAGGAAGTATCCGGCGATGCCGGCAAACATCAGGCCGACCGGGAAGATTACCTCGTATAGGAGGAAGAACCTGCCACGCTTCCTGGCACCGACGAATTCGTTGATGTAGGCACTGGCGACCGGTACTTCGCCGCCAGTGCCGATGCCCTGGATAAAGCGGAAGATGATCATGGACGTGGCGCCCCACGCGAAGAGGCAGGCGATGTCCATGGAGACGAAGAGCAGGATCGTAAAGAGCAGGACGGGCAGTCGGCCGATTCTTTCGGCGAGGTGTCCAAAGAAGAGGGACCCGAAGATCTGGCCGACGTACCCTGCGGAGAGGATCATGCCGATTTCCCCGGCATTCAGGTGCCATTCCGAGGACAGTTGGGGCATCGCGAAGGCGATTGCCAGGACGGTGTAGGCGTCGAAGAACGTGGCTGACCCGATGACCACGCGGATCACGGTCAGCCGTCGCGTGAGCGGGAGCCGTTCGAGGCGGGCTACCAGCTCTGCATTGATCCTGGCGGCATTGGCGCCGCCGGCCATAGTTTTAGTGTTGTTCGGCTCGCGCATGGCGAGTCCTCCTTCTCCAGCAGCGATGCTGGGGTCCTCATTGACCAAGAGTGGAGATGGCTAAAGCCTAGGGGAGGATGGCGGGAGTTGCTCCCGCCATCCTCAGGATCCGTCGATCAGGCGTTGACGGTGACCTTGCCGATGTTCGCGGCAGCGAAGGCTTCCGCGATTTCGGTTTCGGCGCCCTGGGGGAGGGGCAGGAGCGGGGTGCGCACTGTCGCGTGGTCCAGGATGCCGCGGTTCACAAGGCCCCACTTCAGGGCGACCGTGCCTTCCATGTGGGAGCCGCGGTGGTAAACGTTCTTCGTTACCGGGAGCAGCCGCTCATGGATTGCGTGGGCTTGCGGGTAGTCCTGCGCCTTGCCGGCTTCGATCAGTTCGACGAGCAGTTCGGGGGCGATGTTGCCGTAGCCAACGAGCAGGCCGTCGACATCGAACATGGTCGGCAGCAGGTATTCGTCGTGGCAGGACAGGATCTGCAGTTCGGGGTACGCGGCGCGCAGCGCGGGGATCTCGGTGTACCACCGGCGCATGTTCCGGACACCGTTCTTCGTGGCGAAGACTCCCTCCTGGCCGGCGATCTCCAGCTGGGTTTCGAGGTCGTAGCTTGCCTTGGTGTTGTCGGGGTACTGAAACAGGATCAGCGGCAGACCGGATTCGTCGTAAATCTCCTGATAGCGCGACTGGGGTGCGCCCTTCTGGTAGCCGAAGCGCAGCCACCCGTGCGAGGGGTAGACGAGACCAGCTGACGCGCCGGCATCGACGGCCTTTCTGGCTTCGAGGGCCGCTGTCTTATTGCCCTCCTTCGTGATGCCCGCTACAACCGGTACCCGGCCGTCGGTCGATGCCACGAACGCGCGGATCACGTCCAGCTGCTCCTCTTCGGTGAGGAACGTCCCTTCGCCGGCGTGCCCCAGAACGACGAGGCTCTTCACGCCCTCAATCGATCCGAGCCACGAACCCAGGCGCTGGATTGCGGCGAAGTCGACGGCGCCATCTTCGGTGAACGGGGTGACAGGTGCGGGGTTGAGTCCGCGGAGATCGAGTGCCATTGCAGCTACCTTCTTGTCTTCTTTGATGGTCGGTAGTCCCGCTATGATGAGAACGTTTGCGGGAACGTTTTCAAGTTTGCACGTGTCGCAGCTCACTGTCAAGAGAACGTTTGCAAGAAGGAGGAATAGAGTGGCTGTAACACCCTTGCTGAAGAGGAGAACCGCGATGGAACGTCCCGCCCCCGCAGGGATTGTCACGCTCAAGGATGTCGCGGCTGCCAGTGGCGTGAGCATCTCGACCGCCAGCCGCGCGCTGGATGAACGCACCACCTCCAGATCCGCGGCGGCAGCCCATGTCCGGAAGATCGCGGAAGAACTCGGGTACCGCCGGAACTCTTTTGCTTCAAGTTTGCGGCGTGGTGAGACCCGCACCCTTGGTGTCCTTGTCCCGCGTTTGAGCGACACGGTTATGGCGCTGATGTTCGAAGAACTCGAAAAGGCAGCGTCATCCCGGGGCTACTTTGCGATGGT
The DNA here is from genome assembly GCF_029077345.1 of Arthrobacter sp. NQ4. Taxonomy (NCBI): domain Bacteria; kingdom Bacillati; phylum Actinomycetota; class Actinomycetes; order Micrococcales; family Micrococcaceae; genus Arthrobacter; species Arthrobacter sp. NQ4. The sequence goes on from NZ_JARETC010000016.1 coordinate 41,058, forward strand.
CGCCACCAGCGGAGATGACCCCGTGGATGAACGCAGCGCGGCCGAAACACTCCTCGATAGAAACGTCGATGGGTTGATTCTCGCCACGGCGCGGCTCGATGACGAGCTCCCCCGACTGCTGCGTGAGCGCCGTGTAGCGCATGCGCTGGTGCTCCGAACTGACGGCATCAGTCCCTCTGCGCTCGGAGACGACGAGGTCGGCGGCTACCTCGCCACACGTCACCTTATCGACCTGGGCCATCGCAACATTGCTGTCGTTACCGGCCCCGCTTTCACCTCCACCGGAACCGCACGCTTGGCGGGAGCACGCAGAGCACTGAATGAGGCAGGCATCCAGCCGCGCGAAGAATGGCTTATCGCTGCCGGGTACGGCATCGAGAATGGCTACACGGCCGGCGAAACGCTCCTCGCAGGAACACCGCAATCCCGCCCGACAGCCATCTTCGCCGCCAATGACAACATCGCCATGGGTGTCATGGCCGCAGCCCACCGCAACGGGATCAGCATCCCCGACCATCTGGCATTGGTCGGATACAACGACACGCCATTGTCCGCCCGGCTGCCGACGCCCCTAAGCTCGGTGCACGTTCCCCTGGACCAGATAGCAGCCACCGCCATCGACCTCATCGTCAACCCAGGCATCGAACCACTCATCCGCCGGTCCATGCCCACTCTCATCCCACGCCAATCCAGCGGAGCGCCCCAGCGCACCGGTACGTGAAACAGCACCCCAGGCGGTTACCTGGGCTGCGAAGTCGTTGACATCCACGGAAGCTCCGCTGTTGTCGAAATCGAGGTGGCGCGCTTCCTTCCACCGCAGTCTCGGTGTCACTGTCCAAACGGGCGCCCGTGGACGTGCCGCCTGACAGGGCTCATCGCCCCTTAAGACAATCGCCCGCCCCGGAAACCGAGGCGGGCAGCTGTATGTCCCTGACGTCAGAGCTGCTTGCGGAGCTCCATCTTGCGGATCTTGCCGCTGGCGGTGCGCGGCATGTCCTCCACCACCACCAATGACTTGGGGATCTTGTAGCGGGCGAGCCTGCCGTCGAGGAAGCTGCGCAGCTGCTCTGCGGTCAGCGATTCCCCTTCGCGCAGGGTCACGATCGCCTGCGGGACCTCGCCCCATTTGTCATCCGGGACGCCGATGACGGCCACGCTGCCCACGGCACCGTGCTCGGAAATGACCGCCTCCACCTCCGCCGGGTAGATGTTCTCCCCGCCGGAGATGATCATGTCCTTGAGCCGGTCCGAGACGAACAGGAAGCCTTCCTGGTCCCGGTAGCCCATGTCCCCCGAGCGGAACCAGGCCCCGTCCGCGTAGCTGGCGGCGGTGGCCTCCGGCCGGTTCCAGTACTCCTTGATCACGTTGGGGCCGCAGATCTGGATTTCCCCCACCTCGCCCGGTGCCACCGCGCCACCCATGGGATCGGCGATCCGCAGGTCGGTGAAGAAGTGCGGCAGGCCCGACGAACCGGCTTTCTCCCTGGACCGGTCCACGGGCAGCATGGTGACGCCGGGGGCGGTTTCGGTCATGCCGTAGCAGCTGGTGAAGCCGATGCCGCGGTCCTCGTACGCGTCCAGGACCCGGCGCGGAATCGCGGAGCCGCCGCAGGTCAGCTTGTCCAGCGAGCTGAGGTCCGCAGTTGCCCATCCGGGATCTTCGCAGAGCAGCTGGAACGTGGTGGGCACCCCATTGAGGGTGGTCACCTTGTGCTCCTGGATCAGGTCCAGGACCCTGGCGGGATCGAACTTGGCCTCGAGCACCACGGTGGCGCCCTTCAGCAGCATCGGCAGCAGGCCCATGTCCAGGGACGCCACGTGGAACAGCGGCGAGATCATCAGCGCCACGTCGTTGCGGTTCAGGTCCATGTCCACAATGGTATTGATGCAGTTCCAGGTGATGTTCCCGTGCGTCAGCAGGGCACCCTTGGGCTTGCCCGTGGTCCCGGAGGTGTACAGGATCATGGCGCCGTCGTCATGGCCCACGGGCACGTCGGGGTGCTCCGGCGCTGCTGCCTGCAGCGCCTCCCCGTACCGTTCCACCGTGACGGAGTGTCCGACGGCGGCGGGTAACGTGATACCGGAAGGTTCCGTCCCGCCGTCGGCCGCGACGACCAAGCGGTGCGTCACCGCCGTCCCTTCCACCGCGGCCGATGCAGGCGCCTCCAGGGCGCCGGCGTTGACCAGGAGCCGGGCTCCGGAATCCTGCAGCTGGAACTGCAGCTCGGGCGGTGCGAGCCGGGTGTTGAGCGGCACGAAGATGGCACCGAGGAGGCCGCAGGCGAAGAAGGTCTCCACGAAGGAGGGGTGGTTCTCCCCCAGGTAGGCCACCCGGCCCCCCTTGGCCACGCCCCGGTCGCGGAGCGCGTTGGCCAGGCGGTCGGTCCGCTCGGCAAGCTCCTCGTAGCTCAGGGTGCCCGCTGCTGACAGCAGGGCCGTCTTGGTGCCCGACTTGCGGCGGCGGCGCTGCAGCCAGGAGCCAACTCCGTTGTTGTCCATGGTTCTCCTAACGGACCGTGGTGAGGTCGTTGTTCTTAGATTCCCGCGTCAGGGCGATGAAGACAATCGAGACCAGCGCCATGACGGACAGGAACACCACTACCGGGAGGATGTTCTGGCCGGAGTCCTTGTAGAGTCCGGCGATGATGCCCGGAGTGAAGCCGGCGCCGATGAGCGTGGCCAGCTGGTAGCCCACCGCGGCGCCGGTGTAGCGGGACGTGGTGCCGAACTGTTCGGACACGAATGCCGCCAGCGGCCCGTAGAGGGAGGAGTGGAGGATCAGCGCCACCGTGAAGGCCACGAACACCAGGCCCACATTGCCCGAGCCGAGCATCCCGAACATCGGGAAGAGGTAGGCGATGAACAGGGCCAGGCCGGCGATCATTACGGGGCGGCGGCCGAACCGGTCCGACAGGCGTCCGCCCAGGAGGACGAAGACGATGGAGATGGCCGAGGCGCCGGCGAAGGCGTAGAGCACGCCCTGCTGGGGGGCGCCCTTGGACACGGCGTAGGTCACCGAGAAGGTGGGCAGCACCACCTGCAGGCCGAATCCGGCGGCGCCGGCGAACATGATCATTATCAGAGCCTTGGGCCGGCGGAGCACGTCCAGCAGCGGGATCTTGCGCTTGGCGCCCTGCGCCTCTTCCTTGGCCACGGCCTCGGCGAAGATGGGGCTTTCAGAAACCCGCAGGCGGACGAACATGCCCACGATGAGGAGCACGAAGGACAGCAGGAACGGCACGCGCCAGCCCCAGGCCAGGAAGGCGTCCTGCGGCAGGGCCGAGAAGGCGCCCATCACCAGGGTGCCCAGCACGGCGCCGGTGGGGGCACCGGCGTTGACGAACGACGCCGCGAAGCCGCGCCGTTTCGGGTCCGAGTGTTCCAGCGCCATGAGCGCGGCCCCGCCCCATTCACCGCCGACGGCGATGCCCTGACAGACCCGCAGCAGCACCAGGATGACGGCTCCCCACGGCCCGATCACGCCGGCGCCCGGAATCAGGCCGATCAGGGTGGAGGCGATGCCCATCATGGCCATGGAGATGATGAGCATCCCCTTGCGGCCCACCTTGTCGCCGAAGTGGCCGAAGATGATCCCGCCCAGCGGCCTGGCCACGTATCCGGCAGCAAAGGTGGCGTAGGCGGCGACGACGCCCACCCATTCATCCGTGCCGGCGAAGAAGACCTTGGGGAAGGCCACTGCTGCGGCGGTGGCGTACAGCAGGAAGTCGTAGAACTCGATAGTGCTGCCCAGATAGCTGGACAGGATGACCGTGCGCGCTTCCTTGCGCTTGGCGGCCGTGCCCGCGGGTGCGAGCGTGGTGTGTCCGGACATGGCTGTTCCTAAAGACGGAGGAATGTGGGGGTTTTTGGGGTTGCCTGAGGCGGCGGCGCCGGGGCGCGCCGCCTGGGGGGTGGGAAACGGCTGTTCCTGGTGGAAGCGGGCTACTTGTAGAAGCGGGCCAGGAATTCGGCGACGACGGCCGGGCGTTCCTGGCCTTCGATCTCGATGGTGGCGTTGACCTTGATCTGGGCGCCGCCCTTGACCTCGGCCACGTCGGCGATGGTGGCGTGCATGCGGACCTTGGAGCCCACCTTCACGGGAGAGGTGAAGCGGACCTTGTCCAGGCCGTAGTTCACCTTGGTGGTGACGCCTTCGACGTCGAACAGCTCGCCCCAGAACGGGATGATCAGGGACAGCGTGAGGAAGCCGTGGGCGATCGGGGCGCCGAACGGGCCGTCCTTAGCGCGCTCGGGGTCCGTGTGGATCCACTGCTGGTCGTCGGTGGCGTCCGCGAACTGGTTGATCTGGTCCTGGGTGATCTGGCGGTAGTCGGTGGTGCCGAGGTCCTTGCCGGACAGGGTGAGCAGGGTGTCGAAATCGACGACGAGATTGGGCATCGTTGCCTCCTGGGCTGGTGTGTGGTTGTGGTGCTGTGCAGGTGTTGCAGGGCTTAGCGGGTGAAGGCGCTCTCGCCGGTGAGGGCGCGGCCGATGATGAGGGCGTTGATGTCGTGGGTGCCCTCGTAGGAGTAGACGGCCTCGGCGTCGGCATGGAATCGCGCGACGTCGGTTGCCAGGGTGATGCCGTTGCCGCCCACCACTTCGCGGGCCAGGGCTACGGTGTCGCGCATGAACAGGGACGTTTGCATCTTGGCCAGGGCGGAGTCCTGGTCGCGGTAGATGCCTTTGGCCTGCTGTTCCGTAAGCCTGACCACCAGGGACAGGCTCGCGGTGATGTTGCCGAGCATGCGGGCCAGTTTTTCCTGGACCAGCTGGAAGGAACCCAGGGTGCGTCCGAACTGACGGCGTTCGTTGACGTAGGCGAGGGCGGCTTCGAAGGCGCCGGCGGCGATGCCGGTGGCGATCCAGGCGACGTCCGAGCGCATGGCCCGGAGCATCGCGGCTACGTCCTTGAAGGAGTTCACGTTGTGCAGCCGCATGGCATCGGGGACGCGGACACCGGTGAGGGTGATGTGGGCGTTCTGCATCATCCGCAGCGAGGTCTTGCCCTGGATTTTCTCCAGGGTGACGCCGCCGGCTGTGCGGTCCACGAGGAAGGCCTTGACCTGCCCGTCCGCGGTGTCCCGGGCGAATACTGCGAGGACGTCCGCGGTGGCTGCGCCGCCGATCCAGCGCTTGGCGCCGTCAAGGATCCAGCTGCCGTCGGCCTGCCGCCGGGCGGTGGTGGAGAGTCCGCCGGCGATGTCCGATCCGGATTCCGGTTCGGTCAGCGAGAACACGCCTTTGAGCGAGAAGTCGATAACCTTGGGCATCCATTCGGCCTGCTGTTCCGGCGAGGCACCCACGCGGATGGCTGTCCGGAACAGGCCGGCCTGGGCGGTGTACCAGGTAGCCAGGGACGCGTCCGTGCGGGCAAGTTCGAAGATCCGGAAGCCCTGGTAGATGCCGCGGGCGGGTCCGTGTTCTGCACCCGCGGCGCCGGTGAGTTCGGCTGGTTCCATGAGGTCCAGGTCGATCAGCGGCCGGGCGAGCTGCTCCGGAAACTCACCGCGCTCCCAGTACTCGGCCAGGAGTGGCCTGGCTTCTGAATCGAGGAAGGTCCGCAGCCGGGACAGGACCTGGCGCTCCTCGAGCGTGAGCAGGGACTCGGCGTCATACCAGTCCGCGCCGGAGTAGAGGCGGGCACCCAGGGCGGCCTCCGCCGTCTTCAGCGTGCCCATTTCAGGCCCCCAGTCCGAGGAGGCGGACCGCGTTGTCTTTGAGGATCTTGGGCCGGACCTCGTCCTTCAGCGGGAGGTCCGCGAAGGCGCCCAGCCACTTCTGCGGGGTGATCAGCGGGAAGTCGGTGCCGAACAGCACCTTGTCCTGGAGGTAGGAGTTGGAGGCCTTGACCAGGGATTCCGGGAAGTACTTGGGCGACCAGCCGGAGAGGTCGATGAAGACGTTGGCCTTGTGGGTGGCGATGGAGTTGGCTTCGTCCTGCCAGGGCACGGACGGGTGGGCCATGATGATCTGCAGGCCCGGGAAGTCCGCGGCAACCGCGTCCAGCAGCAGGGGGTTGGAGTAGGCCAGCTTGATGCCGAAGCCGCCGGGAAGGCCCGCGCCCATGCCATTTTGGCCGGTGTGGAAGATGGCGGGCAGGCCCAGATCCTGGAGGGTTTCCCAGAGCGGGTAGAAGCGCTCGCTGGAGGGGTCGAAGCCCTGCAGGGAGGGGTGGAACTTGAAGCCGCGGGCGCCGAGTTCGATTGCCTGGTGCTTGGCGCCGGCGATGGCGTCCTCGCCGGTGCGCGGGTCCACGCTGCCGAACGGGATCAGGACGTCATTGTTCCGGGCAGCACCGGCGATGAGTTCGGGGATGCTGTTGGGCTCGTGCTTGAGCTGGGTGCGGGCGTCCACGGTGAAGACGACGGCGGCCATGTTCAGTTCGCGGTAGACCTCGGCGATGCGGTCCAGGGAAGGGGCGCGGTCCTCGGACTTGAAGTATTTGGCCGAGGCTTCGGTCAGTTCCTCCGGCAGGGAGCCGTGGCCGCAGCTGTCCACCTCGAGGTGGACGTGCATGTCGATGGCATCGAGCTTTGCCGGGTCGATGCCCAGTTCGTAGCGGTCGGCCATGGTCAGCGGGCCTCGGCGGGCTGTGCAGGCTTCAGGTCCTCCGGCAGCGGGAGGAATTCCTCGCCGTAGCTCTGGAGCGTACTGGCGGTGAACAGCTGGCCGGCGTTTTCCTGCAGCGCCTCGTAGCTCCAGCCGCCCTCACGGTACTCGGTGGTGGCCGCTTCCGGGTGGGTCCAGACCTGGAGCCGGTCACCGCCGGCGCCGATGGCCTGGCCGGTGATGTTGGCTGCCTCGTCGGAGGCGAGGTAGGCAACCAGGCCGGAGACGTCGTCGGCCGTTCCAAAGCCCAGGTCATGGCGGAAGAAGGACGGCATGGCCTCGCCGCGCTCGTCCGCTTCCACGGCCTTCTGGAAGTAGGGCACGGTCTTGGTCATGGCGGTGGCGGCCACGGGGATGACGCTGTTGACCGTCACGCCGGCCTTCTTCATTTCCAGCGCCCAGGTGCGGACCATGCCCACGATGCCTGCCTTGGCGGCGGCGTAGTTGGTCTGGCCGAAGTTGCCGCGCTGGCCAGTGGGCGAGCCGATGGTGATGATGCGGCCCTGGACGTTGTGTTCCTTGAAGTAGGCGTAGGCCTCGCGGACGCAGGTGAACGTCCCCTTGAGGTGGACGTTGATCACCAGGTCGAAGTCCTCGTCCGTCATTTTCAGCAGGGACTTGTCGCGGAGGATCCCGGCGTTGGTGACCAGGATGTCCAGGCGGCCGAAGGTGTCCACGGCGCCGGCCACCAGGGCCTTGGCTGCGTCGGTGGTGCCCACCGGAACCACCACGGCGGTGGCGCGGCCGCCATCGGCCTCGATCTGCGCGACGGCCTGCGCGGCGGTGTCCGCGTTGACGTCATTGATGACGACGGCGGCACCCTGGCGGGCGAGTTCCCTTGCGTAGGCGAGCCCGAGGCCCTGCCCGCTGCCGGTGACAATTGCAACCTTGCCGTTCAAGCTCATGGCCTGCTCCTTCGCATGCGCCGGCCGAAGCCGTTGGGGTGGTCCCACTGCGGTGTGAGATCCTTGTTGAAATCAATGAAATTACGGATCATTGAAAAAGTCAACGATTGTTTTTTACACCGGAGTTGTGATGGCCACCTTGGGCACCGAAGTTCAGACACCCCGCCTTGCGGCAGCCAGGATCGGCAGCGATGTGGGCCTGCTGCTCGCCAAGCTGCACGCCGCCGGCTCGGTGCTGAACAACAAGGCGTTGGCTGACTTCGGCCTGCGGGAACGCTCCTTCTCCATCCTGACGCTGGCCTGCAGCGGGCTCGAGCCCACGCAGCGGGAACTGGCGGACTTCCTCAGCCTGGACCCCAGCCAGGTGGTCACCCTTGTGGACGACCTGGAACGTCGCGGCCTGGTGGAACGGGCGCAGGGAAAGCAGGACCGGCGCGCCAAGATCATCGTCTCCACTGCCGAGGGGCGGAAGATGCACGCGAAGGCCCGCACCGCCATGGACGCCGCCGAGCTGAACCAGCTGGCCGTGCTGTCCGGGGAGGAGTCGCAGGAATTGAAGCGGCTGCTCCGCAAGGCACTGTGGGGCGCGGCGGAGTAGGCGGCAGCCTTAGAGGCGGCACCGTCGCGGGCTGCTTTGCGTGTTACGGGAATTGTTGGGCTGCCCGACCGTGGGCAGCTCCGCAAACGCGTCGGGAGCCAGCGAGACGTCGCTTGCACCAAGGGCTTCGGGACAATCTGGGCTGTAGCGTTTAGGGCACCTTCACCGGGCATTATTGCGGGCGGGGTATACGGGACACCTTGAACTGCTACTCCACAAAACCGCATGTCAGCACCGGGTTGTCCCGGTAGAGGACCGGCTTACGGGCGTCCCCCAGTGGGTCCAGAACGGTGCGAATTTGTCCCGGCCTGTCTGCAGCGATTGGTGGGGCGGAATGCTCAAAAGATGATCAAGACTAAAGTTGTCCATCTGCACGGGACCATACTGTGGTCATGAAGAAGTCCCGATATGCAATCGGCATGATTGTTGGAATCTTTGCCACGCTAGTCGGCTTATTCAACTTGCTCAGGCCCGGGGGAAACGTTGCCTCTGGGCTCTTCACCGGTCTAGGCGGTCTGGTCATCCTCATTGGCACTTACGTGGTCGACCGCAAAGCAAGGGCCCCAGGCCGGCCCGGATATGAGCCCAGGGAGTAGGGCACCACAGTTGCCTTGTCCCGTATGGCATGAATCTGCGTGGCACAGGCTTGGTTGGCCCGCTTGTCCCATACATGATCAGGAGCCCATCCAGAGAGGGATCAATTTCTGGCTTCCAGCGAGGACCAACAACATGGAAAGACAATCCTGTTTGGATGGCTGTAGAGGGGGAATCAGATGGAAGTGGAACCCGGCGTTGACCCTGCTGCGACGAAACGTTGGGCCGCTGCACAGGAACTGGCCGCGGGGGTCCGGGACGAGCATTACACGCGACGCCGTACTAAGTTGTGGGTCCTGATTCTGCTCCTCCTGATCGGTGTCGGAGGGCTGGATTTTTCCTCGGCATTGCGCTCCCTAGGAGTCCGCGCGCAGGGGTCTCCGAGCTACGAACCTGGGGCGCAATCGTCCTTCTGGGCTGCGCGTTCGTCTGGATGGTCTTCGTTTTCATCCATGCTTTTCGGACCGAGACCTACATTCCCAGGTGGAAAGCCATCCTCTCGCCACTGACGAGGCAAGAACGTCGGAAGGTCGTCAAACAGTGGCGAGGACTTGTACCGGTGGCGTCCCAGGACTTGCCGCTTATCCGGGCAGCCGCGGTCCAGACGCAAACCCAGATTGATTTCCAGCTACGTCTGCTCATTGTCTGGGCTTTTCTCCTGCCCGCCCAGATGCTCAACAGCAGTTCAGAGATCCTGCAGGTCCTGTTCGGAATTACTGCCGTTTTGTTCGTGATTGCGGCAGGATTCCTCCTCCGTGACCGTCGACGTATCACTCGCTTCCTCACCCGCGCTCCTAGAACCTGAGCCCTTGCTGAATGAATTCGGCCACATCGGGCAAGAGCACCACGTGTTCGCTTACGGATGCCCAATCGCCCTTGCACAGAGGACAAAAACGCCGGGCGATGCCCAACCTTTGGTTACGGTTGTCCATGTTCTGCGCGGCGTCAGAACCATTGCCAGACGTCCCTCATAAGCCAAACCAAGAACATGGCGAAAAGAGACGGCGGAATCAGGTAGAGCACCCAGTTGTCGTGCCATTTTCGTTTCGCCATTGTTCTTCCTCCGTTCGATGCCACTCTATGAGTGGTGGACATCCTCCGGTAGGTAGCTCGAAAACTGAGTGCTTGGAAACCACTTAACGGGGCCCGCCAAGGGCTCTTGGACACTAGAGCGACTTCAGGTCAGCGGCAAATCCTCCAAAGCGACGGAGGGGTAGGCGTCGCCACCACCATGCATCTTTAGCGTCGGTACTGTAGAAGCGCCCTAACTCTTCGGCAGTGTCCTCGGTTGTTGCGGCCAGAAAACGCAAGTCCAGGGCGTTCAGTTCCGGTGCCCGGACTGTTCGCACGTGCTCTGCAATCAATGGCCACACGGCCGCCAACCAGTCACGGCAGGCCAAGTCGTTCGTGTATTCGTCCACCATGTCGCTGTAACCCAGTTCGACCTGGGCCACGAGCTGCTCCCAGGCTGTCATCATCTCATCGAGGGTGAACGCTTTCTTCCAGCCACGTTCTCGGAGTATCCGACCTGCCTGATCGAGCGACTCATTGTCCTCGGCCGTGAATTCATACATGGCTCCCATTGTCAGTCCCTCAGGGCGGCCCAGCACAAAATCGCCCGAAGAAGGATCCCCGGACTGGAATCGAGATTGTTGCTAGCGGCGATGAAAAGTCAGACTGCCGAGGGCCGTCCTACATCGTACGGGTCCCAGCCGAGCTGCCAGAAGGCCTCTAGCCCGTGTTCATGTATGAAGAGGCGCTCGGCTTCGTGAATCGGGTAGAGGCCGCAAATGTTGATGGGCCGGGTCTCTCCGACGTTGATGTCGGCGAAGTCGACACGGTCCAGAACGGCTGGTGCAAAGATGACGAATGCCGTCATTTCAGAGTCGGGGGCGATCCTCTCGCCCAGGTTTATCGTGTCCCCGTAATGGAACGGGTTGTCTCCGCGTTGGGTCTCTCCGATGTGTCCAAGGACCAGCGGCCACCGAAGGTCATCTGACCTTACGCTGATACAAAGCTCAGGTTTGCCAAGTCGCCAGTGGGGATGATCGGCCAAGCTGACGCCGTAAGTGATGCCGGTCAGCATTCCGGGCCCAGGAATATCGTCGTAGACGACCACCGTCACGCGGGGTAAGCCTCGGCTCCCCTCGAACGGAAAGAAGCGCGGCTCAATTCCGCCCCTTACATGGTCCAGGTGGGAGAAAAACTGCTCTACTCGAGTGGGCACCACGCCACACTAACAACCAAACACCCCGCGTCAGGAAGCGAAGCAAAACTGTCAGCTCGGCAATACGTAACCCCGGGACGGCGAGTCGGATGGTCTGCTTCCGTATGACGGTAGCTCACCGGACGTGTAAGGCGTGCGGTAGAGGATCGGCTTACGGGCAGGGTCTGGACGCCGGATGAGTACGCGGCCCGGGTGTGCAGCCAACGTCATCCTCTTTACCTCGGCGGTGGTCCGAAGGGCTGCGGGTGAAGCGCTGGTTTAGTCTTTGAGAGAGCAGGCGCGTATCGATGTTCTGGATCTGCAGCGGGGACAACTTAGAGGATTGTGTGGGACTTCCATGCGTAAGGGAAATCTGCAAGCTTGGATGATAGGGACCGGCGCCCTTTTGGCGGCATCGGCAATGCTTTTGGCAGCATGTTCTTATTCAGCGCCGACGCCGGCCCCCACTACCTCCAGCGCTTCCCTTGAAGCCGAGTCAGCGGCGGGTGTAACCTCCAGTTCCCCGGCCATTGCCCCGGTTAACGACAAGCGCGACATCCGCTGCTATTACCGCGCCGACCTCACCACCACCTACCCCGTCAAAGCGGACCCTAAAGTGATCATGCCGCCATACCTCAGCACGGGGATCATGATGGCAGGATTCGACGCGAAGAATAACCCGAACCCTGGTGACCCGAACGCAGGAATGCAACAGATCACTGACCCCATTAACCAGTGTGGCGGGCTATGGGACATGGGATCGATGAACCCTCAGGGGATCACTGACGATCTCATTCCCGCCGGTTTCGTCCGAACCACTCCCACTGCCGACCCCGGCAAGTCAAGCGCCAACGGCAGGCCGAGCGATAAGTACGGCAATCCACTGGGTGGGGCCGCCGGGACGAACAAACTCATCGGCCAGTACGTCCCACAGCTGACCGCGTGCGTCGTCGACAACAGCGTTGCCGTCATCCCCGGAGGACCCGAAATCTGCGCCCACCTTGGAATCCCCTCCCTGGAGCAATAGCGAGGCGCTGTCCGGTAAGGGATCGGCTACCGGACAGACGCCCTGCTCCGTGCGAGCCAATCTCTTTCCAGTGCGACAGTCCCGCCCGTAAGCCGGTCCTCTATAGGGACAACCAGGTGCCGGGCCGCCTGTCATTTTCCGAAGTCGTCTGCACAAATTTCCACAGTCGTCTGCACAATCACTGCAGGGCGCGCTAGAGGATCCTGTGCCGGCCGCGACGACCAGCTAATAGCCCTGTGCAGGAAATTTTCGAGCGCAGGCGCAGGCTGTAAAAAAGGGGACCGGGAAATCCACGTCCGCTACGCTCCGGTGTATGCCTTCCTCTTGGACCGTCCTGATCGCTGTGCACGCAGTGGCTGCCAGCTATGCACTCATCTTTGGAGCCGTTAACCTGCTGCGTCGGACCAAGGGAGGCACCCTTCATAGGGTCGTAGGCCGAATTTGGGTTGCCGCCATGTACGTCGTGGTGCTGACCTCTTTCGGAATCCGAACCATAGACGGTGGGTTCAACTGGCTCCATGCACTCTCAGTTCTGACGTTTTGCACACTGACGGCAGGGCTGTGGGCTGTCCGGAAAGGAAATATCCGTTCCCACCGCAGCTTCATGACGGGTAGCTACTTCGGTCTCCTCGGCGCCTTCATGGGCGTGCTGGCAGTGCCCTCGCGTCGCATCCCCCAGCTCGCTGCCCATGAGCTTCCCCTGCTGGGCCTGCTCATCCTGGTTCTGCTGGGCACAGCAGCTCTGACGATTCTGGGGTTTGCCCAGTTGCGCACAGCGCAAAGGCCCCTCCGCGCCCGGTAGAGGATCGGCTCACGGGCAGCTAATCAAAGAGGCGTCGCGTGCGCACGGACCGGGCATTCAACCCCGCGCCGACGGTCGACCGCCTGGGCCGCCTGCCTCCAAACGCTGGCGCGCGGTGTTCAGTCCTGCTCCCACCGGTACATGGCCGGTGGCCGCTGCCAACCCAAAGACCGGCATATCGCTATATACGCTTTCCCTGCCACCCGGAACCGTCTCGTAGGTTTCGTGCCATACGCCGACGTCGCCATCGCCGGCTGATTCGCGCATGAATCGGCGCCAGGTCTCAAGGTCCGGCGCCGACCGGTCGGCCGCGAACCGCTGCAAATCCTCCGGGCTTTTCCAGTAGGTGACCATGATGGTGGTCCGCCCGAACCATTGCTGGTAGCCCAGCAAGCCAGCATCCGGCGTCTTGGCTAGGTAGGCAAGCATTTTGGGCATGGCCGCCCCCACCCGTGCCACCTTCCCGAACTTCCACCACCGGTTCGCACGCATCCCGATCAGGAAGACCGTCACGGGGCCAACCTCGGGATCGGCAGTGAAACGTCCTTTGTGCACCTGCTGTGACATGCGCTTCTCCTATTCATAACACTGTTACAAAACATTGTTATGCAATACTTGTCCCATGGCAAGACCCGTAGTCCACGATGAGGCCCTGCGTCGCAGGCTGCTCGACACCGCAGCCTCCTTGATCAGCCGTGACGGCGTTGCCTCCGTATCGTTGCGCAGTATTGCCGCAACCGCTGGGACTTCGACGACGGCGGTGTACTCGCTCTTCGGGGGCAAGGCGGAATTGCTGACTGCCGTACTTGACGACGGCTTCGCGTCCTTTGCTGCCTCCCAACAAGCAGCAGGCGCTGCCGGCCTCGAAGCATTGGGCCGGGCTTACCGAACCTGGGCGCTGGAGCATCCCGCCCTCTACGGCTTGATGTTCGGCGGCTCGCTGGCCAGCCAAGTGCCGTGTACGCCGACGCCGGGAGCCACTGAGCCATCGATCGCGCCGCTGTTCGCCGCGGTCGCCGCAGCCCTGCCCGGAGCAGCAGATGATGAGATCGCCTCTATGGTCGGCGTTGTCTGGGGCCAGGTCCACGGGCTGGTGTCACTAGAGCTGGCCGGCGCACCCGCAGCTGGCTGGACGTGGGATGCGGCCTACGATGCCGCCATCCGGCAGATCGGCCGATCCCTGGGACGCTACACGTAATTCCACAGTAAATCACCCCCGCTGCACCAACACCGCCTCCCTAAACGGTTGTTTTTGGCTATTGGAGATAGGGACCTTAACACGGCAGTTTGCGTTGCGGGTGGACCAGCAAATCTCCCGAGCGTGACGACGCATCGAGCCGCCCGGGACTGCCGGCTGGGCAGGGGTTTCCTTTCCGGGTCCGCGGGCGAGCCCCACCCGGGCATTGCCGGCAAGGTGCACGAGTGTGCCCACCACGAGAAACGCGGCGAGTACCAGGGCACTGGTGGCGAGGACCGCCGGCCAGCCGCCGTCGAGCCTCGGGTTGAGGAAGTCGTAGGGGTACCAGCCGTCGAGGGCGCCGCGCACCCAGGAGAAGATCAGGAACACCCCCGGGTAGCAGAGCCAGACGAGGGGCCGCCGCCACGGGCCTCGGACGGTGCGCGTGACGAGGAGCCAGTCGAGCCCCGCGACCAGCGGCGCGATGCGGTGGGTGACCATCCACGGCCAGTACAAGTCCAGCGTCCACCACGGTTCACCAGGCGGAGCAACGAGCACCACATAAATAATGCCCGTCATCACCAGGTAGAACGCGAGGGCGCCGAAGAGGTGATCCCACCACTGCGGCAGCCGCGCACGCGGCCGCGCGGCGGAGGCAAGGAACACGAGCCCGAGGACGAGGTTTGACTGGAACGTGAACTGGGAGACGAGCTGGGGGATATCGACGGAATTGCCGGGCTGGGTCGCGTCATATAGCTCCTGCCCAAGGGCCGCGAGCATGGCAAGTCCGGCGCCGCCGCGTACTAGCCGGATCCAGAGACGGTCCGGATGCAGCGCCCGGTTGGCTCCAAGGTTGCGTTGAACCGGAGGACTCAGGGTCAGCACGTCGCTCATGGCATCAGCGTAGTGTTGCGCTAAAGGTAGCCCAGAGTCCAAAGGACCGGATTGCCACCAACCGCCGCCTGATGCCGCCAAGCACATGAGGCGTCCCCATGAAGGATCCTCTTCCGGGCGGCTACCTAAAACTGGAAGTACGCGTCTATGTACGCTCCAAACCCATGCTTATTCGCCGGGCGATATGAGCGGGTAGTCCTAAAGCTTGAGTACAGCTTTGCCTGGTATTGGACAGCTGTTGGGCTTGGTGGGCGGATCCCACGGGACTGGATCAAGGGTCTTCTCAAAGATTGCGGACTGCCCGCCCTTTTCATACACAACCACGTGGACGTTGCTGATCCCAGGCCACACCTCGACTGCATTTTGGGTGGCAGCGTCGAATCGAACCCCCGCAGACTTCTCGAAGCACTCGCTCTTACCCGGACAGTCAATTTCGAATTCCAGGTCGACAGCGGGCCGCCCCATCGCCGAGAAATCAATCGCGAGGACGTTTGGTTCCAGCAACGTGGCACACGACGGCGTGTAGCAGGCCGTCAGAGAAGAAGCCGCCATGAGTAGAAGCGGCAGGAAAGACGCGCGCACGATACGGGGCACCTATTCACGATAAGCCCAGAAACAACTATTGCTATTGCCAAACCAATTTCCCCCGACCGCTGATTGAACACTTGTTGAGATTAGACTCTCAGCAGGGGGCAAAATGACGGGGAAAATTGATGAATGGCCATGGAACCGGGCCTGGCCGTGGATGTGCTTTATAACGCCAATCGTCCTTTTCACTGAATTCCTGTGGATACCGATCGGAAGTTGCTCCGTATACACCGATAACTATCAGGGCGACACCTCCTGTTATGTCGGGCCGCCAGCCGGTTACGCTGCAACATGGGGAATAACAGCAGCTTCCGTCCTATTGATATCAGGTTTCGCAGCCTGCCTCGTTAGGGCTCTTTACCGAGGGAGGCGTGGACACAGAGGAGGCCGTTAGCATCTAAGCGGTTGCCTTGGGGCCAAACTACGGTCAGCAGCTGAGGATCGATACAGCTAGACTCTCAGCCTGTGGGGACCCGGGGGAAAGTAAAGAGCTCACTTAACATTCCGGTTCTGCGCCGGCTGGAAGCCTCCTGCCTGGTTCTTGCGGCTGTGACGGCCGTGGCGCAGCTTGGCGCGCTGCTACTGGTTATGGGTGGGAGTGTTCTGACCTTCTGGGCCATCAGTGGCATCCTGCTGGCCGCATCAGTGATGCTTCGGCTGGTAGCCGGTCGGGCAGTCCGCGGCGCTGCCCTGCCACCGCTTCCAGTGCATTTCCGGCTTTTGCGCAGCCTCGTAGCCTCCGCGGTCTGCCTCATCTGCCTGGGCGGTGCGTTTAGTGACCTGGGCGCCAGCTACCGGGTTCTGAATCCTCCTGCGGCCAACGGTTGCCGTGCCGTCGTGCGCGAGTTTTCTTTTCTCTTCGCCGGCAGCGGTGACGTGTACACAGTCAAGTTTGGCGGGATCGGATTGCGCGCGAGTTCGTGGACCACCGACGACGGGTATGAACCGGTGGCCCGTGGCTCATACACCCTGGACTGGGACGGGAACACTGGAGTCCTCAATCTCCTCGGAGGTATTGACCCGGTATGGCCCGGCATCCATGTGATCCCCTGCAGTTGAAAGATCAGGACGGCCGGAAGCACACGAACATGACGGTCCGGATGCGCCGCTCGGTGAGGTTCGCCACCTGGTTGGCTGTCATCTGCGCGAAATCGTCCCCCAGGAAGGTCGCGAAGGTCACCGGCGGTGGCCCCTCCCTCCGGATTCTGGCGAGCATCTGCTGGAACCAGGCAAGGCTTTCGTCCGATGAGTCGACTTCCGAGACGACATCAAGACCTGCGGACGGGAGGAGTTCGCGCATCTCTTCCAGGGTCGCGGGAAAGCTTGTCGAGGAGTCGGAGGCCCACGGCACCGGATAGTGGACCTCGCCGCCTTCCCCCTGCAGGACGTCGTAAACCACGAACCTGCCACCCGGCCGGAGGAGACGGAACGCTTCCGCATACAGCGCGTGCTTGTCCGGGATGTTCATGGCCACATGCATGGTCAGCGCCGCGTCCACTGACTGATCGGGAAGGCCTGTGGCCGTGGCGTCCCCAACGCGGAAACGGGTCCGGCCGGACAAGCCTGTCCACTCCGAGAGCGCCGTCGCTACCTGGCAGAACTCCGGTGTCAGGTCCACCCCGGTTACCGTGCACCCGGTCAACTCGGCGAGCGTCCGTGCCGGGCCGCCCAATCCGCTGCCGAGGTCAAGCACATGGGAACCGGCGGTAAGGGCGAGTGCTTCGATGATTTCCAGCGTCGCCCTGCGTCCGCGGATGTGGAATTCATCGACAGCAGCGAGGTCTGCCGGCCGCAGCGCCGTACGGTCCACGCCGGCCGCATCCAGGGCAGCACTGATGGCCGCCAAAAGCTGGCCGGGGCCGGTGTAAAAGGCCGAAACCTCATTCATGGCGCCATCCTCACACCGGCTGGCCCCAAGGGTCAACGCGAAGCCCTTGCCAGGTGGGGCGCGGACCAGGAATGGAGCACGACGACGAGGCTCCGTCACTGCCTCAGCGGACGATGAAGACGGCGATCCTCACGGCGTCCGGGTACCGCTCGCCGGTACCGACGGCAACCACGTGGTTGAGCCACGACCATTCTTCGGACGCCGTGGAGAACCGGAGTGAACACCGGAAGTAGATGGCGGCCGGATCCACCGCTTCGCCACGGTTGAGCCTGGCGATGTCCGCCGCCGAGCCATGCCGCAAGGCGCTGTTGTGCACGTGGATCAATGCCCCGTCACTGGTTTCGAGCATATAGCGGGCGTCGAGCTCGGTCAGTTCCGGGCTGTGCAGGAGCTGGAAGTCGGCACCGCCGGGCAGCACTGTGCCGGTGAGCGAGGGCCCGGTTACGGTACCCCCGGTGATCGGCACAATCCTGCGGTGGCCGGTGGGGGCGGGCCCGGCGTCGATGGGCGCCTGCACGTTGACGCTGAGCTGGGCGAGGAACTCCAGCGGCGGCGGGGCGGGCGTCCTCACAGGATCCCCACCGTCAGGCGGCTGGGGAAGGCGGCGCCCACGTGGATCCGCTGGTTGGCGGTGACAGCCGCCCCCGAGTCATAGGCCAGCATGCCGGTATTGAGGTTCCGGTCCCAGCGCGGATGGCAGCTGGAGGTGACCTGGACCCGGAGCCGCTCCCCCGGGGCGAAGGTCAGGGCTGTCTCCCAGAGGCTAATGGTGTACTCGTAGATCCGGCCGGGCTCGATGGGTGCCGGCGGATGCCCCTCCGAGAAAAGCCCGGTTCCGGCATAGGCATCCCGCCAGGACGCGCGGACGATCCCGTCGGCGATCCCCAGGGAGACCCCGTCTGCCGACACCCTGCAGAGCCGGACCACCCAGTCCGTGTCCACGGCGCTCGATGATGCGAAAAGTGTGGCGGTCACGGCGCCAAATATAGTGGTTTGTTCCTCGAACGGCCGGGAGGTGAAGACTGCCACATCGGGGCGCGCCTCGACCGCGTCCTGCCGCGCCGGACCAGCCGGAAACGCGCCGGCCAGCATGGTGGCCCCTCCCGTGGTGGGCACCGGATCCAGGGGGTCGTAGGCGTACTCGACGGCACCATCCTCCGGGGCCTCGCCAAGCAGCTCCCCGCCGGCGGAAAGGAACCACGCCTGTTGCCGTGACGGTTCCGGCAACGCGTCGAAGGCCCGCCAGCGGTTTTCACCCAGAAAATAGACCAGCACCTTGGGGACGTCCGCCATTGCTTGTTCATCCGCTTTGAGGACGGCATCAAACCATGCGGTGTGAAGGGAGGAAAGGTCTCCGTGGCCATCGACAACACCGGCGGAAGCGGCCGCCCCGAAGTGGATGTCCGGGTAGCCGCCGGAGAGGTTGGTGTGCGTCCAGGGCCCCAGGATGAGGCGGGGCTCGATGCCGCGGCGGGTACGGCTGAGGGCCGCCTGGCGGCGGTACTGGTCCAGGGTATTCGGTGCGAAGATGTCGAACCATCCACCGATATGGAGGGTTGGCAGCGGCACGGGTTCGGCCGACGCGGCATCCCACAGCCGGCAGAAGCTGCTTCCCGGATCCTGGCCGGCGGACGGCGTCACATGGGTGCGGAGGAAGGTCCCCACCCGGGGTTCCAGGTCCCGCAGCGGCAGGACCCCGTAGCAGGAACCATCGGCGAAGCCAGCATCCAAGGCAAGCCATTCCCGGAGTTCCTTGCCGCGCCGTTCGGGATCGTCGCCATGCTCACGCATGAGCTCGTTGAGCGATATCGAGGCGTGGCCCCAGGCGAGGCGGCTGCCGAGCTCGTGCGCGCCGCCACGGTACAGGGCACCATTATTGGCGTTGCCGCCCGCCGAGACACCGAGCGCCAGGGCCTTGAGCCCGGCAGGCGCCAGGCGGGCGGCCCGCCACTGGGTTTCCGCGAAGTAGGACCGGCCCCACATGCCAACCGTGCCGTTGGACCACGGCAGGTGCGCGGCCCACTCGACCGTTGCGGCGCCGTCGGACGCTTCATTGACGGACGGCTCAAAGGTGCCGTCCGAGCCGAACCTGCCGCGGCAGTCCTGCATCACCACCACGTACCCGGCCGCCGCAACGGTGACGGGATTGAAGTAGGCCGAGTTGACCGCCAGGTCCCGCCCGTAGGGAGTCCGTGTCAGTAGCACCGGGAAGGTGCCGCCCGGCGCGTCCGGCCGGTAGACGGTGGACCGGAGGATGGTTCCGTCGGTCATGGTTGCTTCAATATCGCCGTCGACGACGACCGGGTAGCGCACGTGCGTGCCTTTCGTTTGCGTTGTGGGTGCCTAGGCTGTGGCGGCAGGCTGCCTGCCAAGGTCTTCGGTTCGGGTACGGTATGTTTCCTTGACCCACACGGCTGTCACCAGGGCGGAAATGAGGCAGCATGCGGCGGTAAACATGGCCACCGGAAGCCAGCCGACGGGGCCGGGCTGGACGATTCCCGCGGCAATGGCGGGCGCGAAGCCTGTCACCACCAGGCCCAGCTGGGATGCGGTGGCGGCCCCCGTGTACCGGATCCTGGTTTCAAACATTTCCGCCGTCATGGAGGGGCCCAGCGGGTTGACCATGCCGTAGCCCACCGTCATGAAGAGGATGGCGGTGGCAAAGATCAGCGGGACCGATGCGATGCTGATTGACCAGAAGAAGGCGAAGGCCGCCACAGCACAGATGATGTTGCCTGTGATGAACACCGGTTTCCGTCCGATCCGGTCCGCGAGGATGCCTGCGTAGGGCTGGACGACGATGCCGAGGGCGGCGGTGACGATGGTGACGGTGAGCATCACGGCGGCGGGAACTCCGAGCTTTCCGGCGTAGGCGAGTCCAAAAGCCGCAAACACCGAGGAGACGACGCTCCACAGGCCGAACAGGATCACCTTGAGGATGGTTGCCCAGTGGTCGCGAAGCACTACCTTGATGGGCAGTTCCCGCTGGCTTCCTGTTTCCTTGGCGGCTTCGAAGACTTCGGATTCGGGCAGGCGGAGGCGGATGTAAAGGCCGATGCCGACCACCAGCAGGCTGGCCAGGAACGGAAGCCGCCATCCCCAGGCAAGAAGTTCCTGTTCAGGCAGGAGTGATACGGCCAGGAAGGCGAGGGACGCGAGCATGATGCCGGCGACGGCGCCGGTATTGACCCAGCTGGCATAGAACGCGCGCTTGTTGCTGGGGGCGTGCTCCATGGTCATGGTCACGGCGCCAACGGATTCGCCGGCGGCCGAGGCCCCCTGCACGGCCCGGAGGAAGACAAGCAGGACCGGTGCGGCCGCCCCGATGGCCGATGCCGGCGGCAGGCAGCCGATCAGGAACGTCGCGATGCCCATCAGGACGAGCGTCAGGACCAGCATCTGCCGCCTCCCAACGCGGTCACCAAAATGTCCGATCACGCCTGCGGCAACGGGCCGCACAACATATCCGATACCGATGGTGGCCATGGACAGCACCATGCCCAGCGACGGGTCGATGCCCGGGAAGAAGATCTTGTTGAAGATCAGGGCTGAGGCTGATCCGTAGATGAAGAAGTCGTAGTACTCAAGGGTGCTTCCGATAAAGCTGGCCATGGCGGCCCGGCGGGCATTCGCGCTGCCTGGCTGCGCTGCTGTGGAAACTGGTGTGGCACTCGGGGACAACGGCGTCACCGGGCCAATGGGACCTGCGGTCATTGCGGATCTCCTGGAAAGTGATGATTCAGCAGGCGCCTGCTGGGGACTGTGCGTGCCGGCGCGGGATGTGGGCCGGATCACTGGGCTAAATGTTATGCGCTTATCAAGACGACCGTCAATAAATGTGCAAAGTAAATTTGCCGCGCCTTGTCAGCCTGCGAAGATGGGGTGTGACTTTTGAGCCGCATCCTTTCCCTGGCGGGCCCACCGAGCCCCGTGTCGCCGCCGAGGAAGTCAACTTCCCGCGCCCGCTGAAGGGCTCGGCGTCGCAGCACCTGGTGGTCACGATGCTGGCGGACTATTGGCGCGACTACACCGGGTGGCTGCCCTCCCGGCTGATTGTGTCCTTGGCCGCGGCCCTGGGCCTCAGCTCCTCCGCTGCCTCGACAGCCCTCAGCCGGCTCGCAGGGCGCGCCGTCCTGGAACAGTCGAGTGCGGGGCGTGCTTCCCGGTACAGGTTCACCCCGGAGGCGAGGGCCCGCCTGGACATCGGGGTGCGCCAGATCAGCGGCTTCGGCTCCGAGGACCGGCCCTGGGATGGCATGTGGACCGTGGTTGCCTTCAGTGTTCCGGAGCGCTCGCGCGAACTGCGCGAACTGCTGCGGAGCCGGCTCAAATGGCTGGGGTTCGCACCCTTATATGGGGCGGTCTGGGTTTCCGCGTGGGACACCGCCGACGACCTGGAGGATTCCTGCCGGCACCTGGGCGTGGAGAACTACGTCATCTTCCGCACCGCCCGGGAAGGGCTCCGCGGGCGGCCGCCGATCGAGGCCTGGGACCTGGACGAAGTACGCCGGCAGTACACCCCCTTCATCAACGCCTACCGCCACAAAGCGGAGACACTGGCCGGTGGACGCCTCCCGGGGGAAGAGGCCTTCCGGCTTAGGACCGAGGTGATGGACGCTTGGCGGGCATTCCCCTGGGAGGACCCCGGGCTCCCCCCGGAGCTGCTGCCCCGCGATTTCCCCTTGTTCGAGGCGCGCCGCATCCTTGTCGCCCTCTACAACCCGTTGCTGGAGGATGCCCGTTCCTACGCGGAGGGGGAGGCTGCGAGGCTGGCGCCCGAAGTGGCCGGGCACAGCAGGGCCTTCGTATTGAAGGGCTAAAGCCACCCTGCGGGTGGCCGCAGGGTCAACGGGAAGCGCGGTTACCAGTCGTGCACGGTGCCGTCGACCAGGCGGTTGTAGGGCAGGTAGGCCTGCTGGTAGGGGTAGGCTGCGGCGGCTTCTTCGTTGAATTCGACGCCGATGCCCGGCTTGTCGCCCGGGTGCAGGTAGCCATCCACGAAGGTCATGGACTGCTCGAAGACCTCGTTGGTCTTATCCGAGTGCTGCATGTACTCCTGGATCCCGTAGTTATGGATCGCCAGGCCCACGTGCAGCTGTGCCGCGAACCCCACCGGGGAAA
>NZ_JARETC010000017.1:0-46375 GCF_029077345.1 Arthrobacter sp. NQ4
CAACCAATTACATACATAATCGGTATCAACAAACTTGGCACACTATTGAGTTCTCAAACAACAGACACACCCGGCACCACCCAAACCAACGTTCAGGATCGCTCCGGAGCAACTTTTCAAACTTACCCGATCCCCGCCTCCGAAGCAAATCCATCTTTCAGGATTCCCATCGAATTGAAGACCGCCCCATACCGATTTCCAGCGCCCTAAAGAGCAACCAGATTCTGGCTTTGATTTGGGGGTTTTGGCCACCCGGTGAACAGTTCTTCACTGTCTCCCCCGCGGCGACTCAGAAAACAATACACGCACACAACCCCCACCGCAAATCGGGCGGAAGGAGGTGGTGAATCCGCGGAATTCCGGGGCAGGACGGCCGTTCCGGGCACCCAAGCAGCCTGCCGGCGCCGTAATTGCGCTGTGTGTGCTGCCGCACACTGCGCCGCCGCGGCCATGACTGTCGCCGAACCCACTAACCGAACGAGCTGTGGACGCCTCCCCAAACGGGAAGCGTCCACAGCTCTACCTGGTGACTACCTGCTACTTGGCAATACCGCCGTGTTTGCTGCAGGCGCCCTGCCTCGTCGTGGACGGCCACACGTAGCCGTCACTGCAGATGATCGCACCCCCGACATTGGGCACAGTGACTGCCGGAGCCTTTGCCGCTTGCTGCGCTGCCTGGTCGGCTGCTGCCTTGGCAGCTGCGTCCCGGGCCGCCTGATCGGCTGCAGCTTTTGCAGCGGCAGCCTGGTCGGCGGCGGCTTTGTCAGCTGCCGCCTTTTCAGCAGACGCCTTCGCGGCTGCAGCCTGTTCGGCTGCAACCTTCGCAGCTGCTGCCTTTTCAGCGGCGGCCTTCTCCGCCGCCACGTCGTCGAGGTTCTTGACGCCGAGGTGCACTGTGGAGCCCTTGGCAGCCTGCGCCCCGTTGGCAGGATCCTGGGAGATCACCTGCCAGTTGCTCTTGAGAATGATCGATTTGCCCTTGGCACTATCCACAGCCTCAACAGTGAAGCCCAGCTTTTCCAACTGCTCTTTCGCCTTGTCCAACGTCAGATTCACCACGGCCGGCACGACGACGGTCTCGGTTGTCTGCGAGACAGCCGTAGCGGTGGGCGTCCCGGTCGGCTGCGTCGCCGCCTGCTTGCCGCCGCACCCTGTCAGCATGAGGCCGGTCAGCAGAACCAAAGCCAGTGAAGCCTTCATCCTGCCCATCGCTGGAACGGTGTTTTCTTTCATGTTTCCCCCTGGGAATGCTTGTGATGGTGGTAAAAATCGGGGCACGGAATGACCGGACGTGACAGGCCTACTCGCAGGCGACGCCGTCGGAGTCGCGGTCCAATGCAGGGCGGTAGCCGGCCTGCCCTGCGTATAGCGGCGCGACGCCTGCAGCCCTCGCCGCCGCGCAGTTGGCGTAGTAGGCAGCAGCGGGTGCCGGCGCTGCAGGAACCGGGGCCACGGGCGCTGGTGCAACAGGGGCAGGCGCCACTGCAGCAGGTGCGGGTGCCGGAGCGGGCGCGGGTGCCGGCGCAGGTGCGGGCGCAACCGCAGCAGGTGCCGGGGCAGGCGCAACAGGAGCCGGCGCCTGCTGGTTGGTCGGTGCCAGCTGCCCGGCGCAGTCGCCCAGGATCCGGGCAATTGCATCGTGCTCCGCCTGGGTGACCCACAGCCCGTAGGTCGCCTTCACGGAAACCTGCCGGGCAACGTACTCACAGCGGAGGCCCTTGTTCGGCGGCAACCAGGTGGCCGCATCGCCGTCGCCCTTTTGCTGGTTGGTGGGCCCGTCCGTGGCCTGCAGGTTCAGCGGATCGTTGGCAAAAGCCGTCCGCTGCTCCGCGGTCAGCTGCTGCGCGCCCTTCTGCCAGGCGTCGCTCAAGGCCACCACGTGGTCGATCTGGACGGCGCTGCTGGTCGCGGAACCCCGCACAAAGCTGATGGTCTTACCCGTGTAAGGATCGGCCAGCGTTCCCGACTGCACCTTGCACGGCACACTGTTCGTGTACGAAATGCCGGTGAGGTCGCGTTTGAGGATGTCATTTCGGGTGTCGCAGCCATTCCGGTCCACATCCGCCCACGCCTGGCCGAACTGCGCCCGGTCGTATCCGGTCTTCGGCGCGCGCCCCTTGATGGGGAGGTCAGCCAGCAGATCCAGCGCCTTGGTGGCGTAGGCAGGCTGCGCGTTGGGCGCGGTTGCTGTGACGCCGGCGGCAAGAGCGTATGGGTTCTCCGGGTCCAGTGGTTCGCCCGTGGCGTCGGCAGTGGGACTTGGCGTGGACGACGGCGACGCCTTGGCTGTCGCCGTCGGGCTCGCTGTCGCTTGGGTGGCCTTGGCGGTGCTCTCCGATGAGGCGGCCTGCAGGTCAGCGCCGGCAACCCGTGGCATTGCGACGGCACCGCCGACGAAGAGCGCCAAAGACGCTGCCATCGCGACGGCCCCGGCTTTCCGTTGTGCGGGCAGCCATGCCCAGGAGCGGCGTCCCGTGATGAGGACGTAGAGGCCGGTGAGGGCCAGCGAGATGGCCAGGACAACCAGGGCCCCCGCAAACCCGCTGCCCACTGCTGCCAAAAGCATGAACAGCGCGGTAATCGCCCCAACAATATACGTTGAATAGCGTGGTTTCCGCGGCGGCTTCGGTGCCGGAGCGGACGGAACAAACCCCATAAGGGTTTCGTAGTCGGACATTCTTTCCCCATTTACAGGAGGCCCGGAAAACGGCGCCCCCGCATTTGCCGGGCCTGCTGCTTAGCCCGGGAAACTTATCGTCGATGAGCCTATGCCGCATGGAGTAAGGCATAAGGGGCATTTCAGGATCCTCAGTGAACATTCAGGCAGTCTTGATGCGAACTTGAGGAAAGGCTGTCGCAATACGGCGTCGCTGCTTAATAATTTGCGGATGACAAGTCCGCCGGCGGCCTTTCAGCCGCCATTCCCTTGTAACAAACCCGAAGATAGAGTGGCCTGCATGCAGATGCGCCTTGAGGTTGTACAGGTCCCGGTTTCAGACGTCGACAAATCAAAAGCGTTCTACACGGAAAAACTGGGATTCATTCTGGACCACGATGTGGAGCACATCCCGGGCATGCGCGTGGTCCAACTGACTCCCCCGGGTTCTGCCACATCAGTGGTGATCGGCACTGGCATGACCACCATGACGCCGGGCAGCCTGGAGGGCCTCCAACTGGTCGTTCCCGATCTCACCGAAGTCCGCAGCGAGCTGGTCCGGCGCGGCGCGGATATCAGCGAGATCCAGGACCTTGGCGGCGTCCTGTTCGCCTACTTCAGCGATCCTGACGGCAACCGCTGGGTCATTCAGGGCCAGACGCAGGAGCACGTCCGGGACGCACACAGAGCGTAGTAAGAGCGGGCGCCACCCACAACACCACCAAAGCGGCGCGGGCGTCACCAGCGGCGCCCCGTTACGACGACGGCGCCGCTGCCTCCCGGGGCTCCTCTACGTCCTGGACCACCTCGTTGTGGCGCAGGAACCAGGGTTTGAACGGCGGGTCAAAGCGGGCGAACCTGGGCGCGCCCACCGGAGTCAGGCCGGCCAAGGTGAGGGCTGCCTGCAATCCGTTGTTGCGCCGCTCAAAGGCCGATGCCGAACCGCTGCCGGAGAAGCCCAGCACTGCGGCCAAAGAACCGCGCACCGCCCGCACCCTGACCTTGGGATCGTCGGGCACCGGAGCGGTGTCCGCGCTCACGCCGGCGGGCAGGACAAAGGCGACCGAAAATTCGGCGGCCTGCCCGGCGCCGGGCAGCGGACCGCTTTGGAGTACGGGCGTCGTCATTGCGAGCTTCTGCGGTCCCGCTTCCTGGAGCACCGGGGCGGTCATGGCAAGTTTCTGCCGGGCAGTGTTGCTGCCGCTGATGTAGTTGAAGAGATACCGGAAGGCCGCGTTGCCGGCGCGGTCAAAATCCGCTTTCACGGTTACCTCGGCCACTACGTAGTCCGGATACCGGCGCAGCTCGAAGTGAGGATAGCGCCGGACCACATCATAGGGCTGCTGTTCAGTCATGGTGCGCACAGCCTACGCCGGTCCGGAAGCAGCGGACAGACCCGGGACAGGCACCGGACCGCCACAAGGCCCGGCTACACCACCTGCTGCGTCCGGCGCGCCCGGAATTTAGCCCGCAGGACAGCGCTGCCGACCAGGACGGCGAACAGGAGCCCAATGAGACCGAAGATGACCGTCAGGACCAGCCCGGCACCGCGCAGCCACACCCCGTCGCTCTCGTAACCGGGCACAATCGCCCGGCCAGGATCATTTTCGGCATAGGTGACGGTGACGCTGCTGCCCACCACGGGATGCTGGTCGTGGTCCACGGCCGCGAACGTCTTGCGGGGCACCCCATCCGCGGCCGTGTAGTCGACCCTGATCCTGCGCTCCGAAGCCTTGGTGACGTCGTCGAAGTGGACGATCGTTCCGGTGGCCTGCGCCCCGGTCCGTGCAAGCTCTTGATCAGAGTTGATCATGAAGCTGCCCACGCCGATCATCACCGGCCCCAAGCAAAGGACCAGGACGGTCACGGCCAGGTTCAGTTTCCCCTTCCACGACAGCCACGGCTTACGGTTTCCGTCAGTTCTGCGCCCAGTCACGGCTCCCATTGTGCCGGAGCTGTCACCAAGACCACATCCGCATCCATTGCCTCCGGCAACCAGCCGGAGCATAATAGTTAGCAGAACTAATTAGCATTGCTAATAAACACCGCAGGAGGCGCATCCACCTACATGTCCCCGACTCAGACGCAGAACCAGGCAACCGCAGACCCCACCGCCCCGGATACCCTCGCCATCGATCTCCGCACCGCCGTGATGCGCACCTCGCGCCGGCTCCGCGTTGAGGCAACAGGCGAAATCATCACCCCCGGCCAGTACACGGTACTGGCACTGCTCAACGGCAGCGGTCCCAGCACCCTGCGCGCGCTGGCCGAAAGTGAACACGTCCAGGCACCGTCCATGACCAGGATCGTCAATGCCCTCGCCGACCAGGGCTTCGTTACCCGGTCGGCCAATCCCGACGACGGCCGGCAGGTCCGCGTGGAGATCACCGGTGCCGGCAGGAAAGTCCTGGCAGAGGCCCGAAGCCAGCGCACCGCGTGGCTGGCCCAGCGCGTGGCCGGACTCAGCGAGGAAGACCGGCTCACCCTCAGCCGCGCGGCCCGCATCATGC
The DNA here is from genome assembly GCF_029077345.1 of Arthrobacter sp. NQ4. Lineage (NCBI taxonomy): Bacteria > Bacillati > Actinomycetota > Actinomycetes > Micrococcales > Micrococcaceae > Arthrobacter > Arthrobacter sp. NQ4. The sequence continues at coordinate 5,167 of NZ_JARETC010000017.1, forward strand.
AGGAAATGAGCGGCAAATGAGCGCGATGTTCCGGGCCCTGGAGAACCCCAACTACCGCATCTGGGCCAGCGGCGCGATCGTCTCCAACATCGGCACCTGGATGCAGCGCGTGGCCCAGGACTGGCTGGTCCTGACCGTCCTCACCGACCACTCAGGTGCCGCCGTCGGCCTCACCACGGGCCTGCAGTTCCTGCCTATGCTGCTGTTCGGGCCCTACGGCGGGGTACTGGCGGACCGCTACCGCAAGCGCATCATCCTCATGTGGACGCAGCTGGCCATGGGCTTCACGGCCCTCGCCATCGGCCTCCTGGTGGTCACCGGCACCGCCCAGCTGTGGCACGCCTACGTTGCCGCCTTCTGCCTGGGCGTGGCCAGCGCCGTGGATGCACCCGCACGCCAGGCCTTTGTTTCCGAACTGGTGGGCCAGGACAACATCTCCAACGCAGTGGCGCTTAACTCGGCGTCCTTCAACACCGCCCGGCTCACCGGTCCTGCGATCGCCGGCGTGCTCATCGCCTGGGTGGGTACCGGCCCGGTGTTCCTCCTGAACGCCGCGAGCTTCGCCGCCGTCCTGGTCTCGCTGTTCCGGATCCGCACCACGCAGCCTGCCCCCGTTGCCAAGGGAGACCGGAACAAACACCAGGTGGCCGAGGGCATCCGTTACGTGCGGCGCCGTCCGGACCTGATGCTGATCATGGTCCTGGTGGGCATCCTCGGCGCGTTCGGCATGAACTTCCCGGTGATCAACTCGCTGATGGCCACCACGGAATTCAGCATGGGCCCCAGCGAATTCGGGCTCCTCGGCTCCATCATGGCGGTGGGCACGCTGGCCGGCGCCCTCCTGGCGGCGCGCCGTTCCGGACCGCGGCTGCGGTTTCTGCTGGGCGGGGCACTGGGACTGGGGGTCTTCACCATACTGGGCAGCATCGCGCCGAACTTTTGGGTGTACGCGGCCATCCTGATTCCCGTGGGCCTGGCGTCCATCACTTTCCTTAACAGCTGCAACACCAGCATCCAGCTCTCCGTGGAGCCACAGTTCCGGGGCCGCGTACTGGCCCTCTACCTGGCCATCCTCCAGGGCGGCACCGCCATCGGTTCGCCGCTGGTGGGTTGGATCGGCAGCGAGTTCGGCGCCCGCTGGTCCGTCGCGGTAGGCGGCATCGTGGTGCTGCTCGCTGGCATCGCCGCCGTCATCGCGGTCACCAGGCGCAACCGGCTCACCCTTCGCGGCGCACTCCGGATGGCCCTCGGCAGGCGCGAGCCCGCAGTCTGAGCCCACTGCTGCGGTGGCGAGGCTTCACTGTTGCGGGGCGGCCACGATGTCCACCGAGATTTCGACGACCGGCACCGTTCCCTTGTTCTCGAGCCAATGGGTGGTGTGGCGGTCCTCCTGCCAGCCCACCCCCGGCCCGTACTCGGTGACCCGGCCGTCCCGGTGCTCCGTGATGGTCCCCTGCAGGACATAAACCGTCCCGGGCCGGCCCACGTGGTCATGGAGGGGCCCGAAGACTCCGCCAGGTTCGATGGTCACCATCCGCATGCGGAGTTGGCGCCCTTCCATGCCCTCGATCTCCCCGGCAAGATCCACCGTGGCCAGAAGCTCCATGGAGACGCCCTTCGTCTCCGGCACCGCCTCTTCCGCACCCAATGCCATCCCTTCCTTCCGTACCGCTGACGACGGCGGCGCCGGCCTGCCGCTGCCACGCGCCCGGGTGCGGGTGCTTTAGGCGGCAAGTGCCGGCGTCGACCGTTTTATTGCTGAACCTCCTGCTGCAAGCCTTGGCCGTCAGGACGGAATGGAGGAGATGTTCAGGATGTTGCCCTCGCTGTCCAGGAACCACGCTGCCTGGCCGTACCCCTCCATCGTTGCGATGCCGTTCTCGGTCTTCAGCCCTGGCATGTCGTAATCCTCGAAAACGACGCCGCGGGCCCGGAGTTCGTCCACGTCCCGCTGAACGTCGTCCGTGGCCCAGCCAATTTGCGTGTTCTTGGCCGAACCGGCGTTGTCCGTCTGGTAGATCAGGAACGAGGTTCCCTTTCCGCACCGGTAGACAAGGCCGCCGTCCGCCATTGTCCGCTCGGGCTCAAACCCCAGCTTGTCCCGATAAAAATCCCGCGCCCGGTCGATGTCCTTGGCCGGCAGCACAGCCATGACTTCCATATCTTTGAGCATGACGAATCTCCTTGTGCTCTGATGGCGTTGCTCTCCCCCTGAAATGGTCCGGCCGTCCCCCGCCGGGCGTCGTGGCCGTCCTTCCCGCCGATTGCCGGGGCGGCCGCCTGGAACCCCTGGGTCCGCCGCGGCGCAGAACAGCAGCGGGAGGTTCCCGAAGTCTACGAGGCCATTATGGGACCGAAAATCCCACGACGGAATAGGGGATTTAAACGGCTCGGAAACGGCCTCCCCCTGCTACTTACGTGCCACCCAGATTGCTTTACGCAGGGCAGCGCCGGCTACGGATACGAGGGGCACCAGGCATACCAGCGCGGCGATGGTGTTGGGGCGGAAGGCCGGACGCCCATTAACCGTCCGGTAAATTCCCAGGGGCACAACGAACCCGCCGCCGCCCCCGCCGGAGGCGCCATCCTCCGCTTCGGTGCCACCACCGAAACCGAAGGACACCAGCGCCACGGGCACGATCTCCTCCCCGCCCAGGTTGACGGGGGTGCCGTAGGCGCGCGTCACGCCCATGTTCTTGAAGGATTCCGCAAGGGACGCAAGAGTGTCAGCCATGGCCTCACGTTAGATGGCCAGGCGTGGCTGCAGGTAGGACCATAAGTCCTGAGGAGCGTCCTGATGCACCGGGAGGCAGGGGCCCCTGCCGTGCCGGCCGGCGTCGTCTGCTTCTTTACTTCCGGATCTCGGCCATCCGCAGCCGAACAATGTCTTCCAGCACGTCGTCGGGCACGGGATGGTCCGCGGTGAAGCGGATGGTCCCCTTGGACAGCGAGTACCCTTCCAGGCGTCCGGCCACCGCTTCCACCACCGCGCCGGAAAAGGGAAAGATCGAAAGGTGTCTTGCCGCCGCGACGGCTGCCAGCAGCGGTTTGCCGTCGAGTTTCAGGGCGGGCATGCCGTAGCTCATCCCTTCCGTGGCCTCGGGAGCCAGAGAGCGTACCGTCTCCACCACATGCTGCAGGCAACTCCGGTCGGGTTCATCCAGCGCAGCCAGCGCCTCGTCCACGGCGCCCAACGGGAACCTCAGCTCTTCCTGGCCGCAACCGTGGAGGCCAGTGCGGCGAGGCCTCGCTCGAAGTCGGCGCCCACCATCTTGTCCATGTCCATGAACAGTGCGAACACCCTGCCCAGGCCCTTGTTCTCGCCCGTCATCCGCCAGGTCACCTCGGTACCGGTGTCCACCGGGGTGAAGCTGAACGTGGTGGGGTTCAGTGCCTTGAACGGCCTGGTGAACTGCAGCCGGATCCGGATCAGGCTGGCGGGTATGGATTCTGTGATTTCCATGGTGCCGCTGCCGGCCTTGCGGTTGCCGCTCCACTCGTACCCCGCGCCGGCGCAGGCCTCGTTGCCGAAGTAACGGCGGCTCATGCCCGGGTCAATCGTTTCCCAGGGGGACCAGGCGGTCCACTCATGGAAGTTGTTCACCAGCGGGAAGATCTCTTCTGCGGAAGCGGGGATGACAGCGCTGCGGCGGACTTCAAAAGTGGACATGGGCCCAGCATAGGGGCCGGAGCCGCTGGCGTTAAGGGAGGACCACGTTCACGGGGTCCTTGCCCTCGAGCAGGAGGCCGATCTGCTTCCTGAGCAGCCGGACCATCCGGGGGAACATGGCCGAGCTGGCGCCGCCGACGTGCGGGGTGATGAGCACGCCCGGTGTGGTCCACAGCGGGTGGTCCGCCGGCAGCGGTTCCGGGTCGGTCACGTCCAGGGCGGCCCGGAGCCGGCCGCTCGACGTCTCGGCGAGGAGGGCGTCGGTGTCCGCCACAGGGCCGCGGGCCACATTGACCAAGAGGGCTCCGTCCGGCATGGCCGCGAGGAACTTGGCGTCCACCAGCTGCTGGGTCTGCTCACCGAGCGGAACACTGACCACCACGATCTCGTGCAGCGGCAGCTGCTCGTAGAGCGAATCGATTCCGTGGATGGTCCCGCGCTCGTCCTCACGGGCGCGGCTGGCCATCCGGGTGACGTCGGTTTCGAACGGCAGGAGCCGGGCCTCGATGGCCTTGCCCACTCCCCCGTATCCCACCAGCAGCACCCGCCGGTCGGCCAGGCTGGGCCGCTGGCTGTTGTCCCACGCTCCGGTTTCCTGGTTCCGGACAAAGTCCGGAATGCCCCGCTGGGAGGCCACCATCATGCCCACGGCGAGCTCCGCCGTCGACGTCTCATGGACGCCGGCCGCGTTCGCGAAGGTGATTCCGGCGGGCAGAACTGCCGCGACGCCGTCGTACCCGATGGACTGGCTCTGCACCATGCCCACGTCTACGCCCTCCAAAGCGGCGAGCGCCGACGGTTTGCCCATGTAGCCGGGCACCAACAGGTCCAGCCGGCCCTCCGGCGCGGGTCCGTCCAGGTCCCACAGGACAAACTCGACGCCGTCAATGGGGGTGAGCGCGTCCAGCAGGTTCTGGGCGGGCAGGCAGACGCGCAGCGGGGCCGTCACGCGGCGACCATCAGAATGTGCCATTGGGCAGGGCAGCAAGTACTCATGGGGGTCTCCAGGGTTCCAGGCCCGGCGCAGCTGCAGCGGGCGTTAAAGTTCCTCAACCAACCTACCCCCGGCACCGCCCACGCCGATTTTTTTCGCTACGCAACACGCCTCCGCCGGACCCTGTCACGTCCATGACAGGCCCTTCAATCCTGTAAATTTAAGGGAGGAATTGTCCGGCCAGCGAGCCGCTTTCCAACCCCACCCTTTGAATGGACGCTCCCCCATGTCTTCCGCGATTTCCGCGCCGTCCCCTGCCCGTTTTCCCTACGCCGCAATGGTGGTCCTGGCCACCATTGCGTTCACGGCCATCACCACCGAACTCCTCCCCTCCGGGCTGCTGCCGCAGATCAGCACCGGCCTTAGCGTCTCCGAGCCGGTGGCCGGTTATCTTGCCGCTGCCTACGCCGCCGTCATTGTTGTCACGGTGGTTCCGGCGGCACGGCTGCTGGGGAAGATCCCGCGGCATGCCCTGCTGGTGGGGCTGGTCCTGACCTTCGCGCTCAGCAACGCACTGGTGGGACTGGCACCGGACTTCACGTCGGCGATGATCGCGCGGCTGGTGGGCGGGCTGGCGCACGGGTTGCTCTGGACCACCATGGCGCCGTTCGTTTCCCGCGTGGTTCCGGCTGACAAAGTGGGCAAGGCGCTGGCGATCGTGTTCAGCGGCAACAGCCTGGGCTTGGCCATCGGCGCGCCGGTGGGCACCGCCCTGGGCGGATTCCTGGGCTGGCGTGCCGCGTTCCTGGTCCTCGCCGGGTTCGGCGTGGTGCTGACGGTCCTCGCGTTTTGGCTGCTTCCGCGCGTCCAGCGCATTTCCGACGCCGCCCGTCCGTCCCTGCGCAAGGCGATCGGCCAGCCAGGCGTGAAGTCGGTGGCGGTCGCCTGGCCGCTGCTGGTCCTGGCGCACTTCGCCCTGTTCACATACATTGCACCCTTCATCCGCGAGGCGAACCTCCCGGACTATGCCACGAGCCTCTCCCTCACGGTGCTGGGCGGGTCCGGCCTGCTGGGCATTTGGATTGCGGGGCTCACCGTGGATTCGCGGCCCCGCCGTTCGCTGCTAATCACGACGGCGGCCATCGCCGCATCGATGTTCCTCCTGCCGCTCGCCGTGGGTAACCTGCCCGTGGCCCTGGTGCTGATGACCATCTGGGGGGCGGGCCTGGGCGCCATCGGCATCTACAACCAGTCCGCGATCCTCCGGGCCGGCGGGGAGTACAGCGAAGCCGCCAACGGGCTCACGGTCCTGACCATCCAACTGGGCATCACCATCGGCGCGCTCTACGGCTCGGCGGCCCTGGTGGTCGGCGGCCCGCTGCTGGTTCCGGCCGCGGCGGCAATCCCGGTGGTCGCCGCATTCGTGATCACCCTCGCCGGCAAGCGGTACGCTTACCCGCCGGGCCCGCGCGAGCGCATCTGGTTGGAACCCCGGCCGGTCACCGACAAGGTCAAGGACCCCGCCTGATCCCTGCATCGATTGCTCCGTAAACGTCGTTTTGAGCCGCCAAAACGGCGTTTACGGAGCAATCGATGCGGGGGCAGGGCAGAACCTGGCGTTAATCTCCCCTCCAACTGGGTGCATCCCTGGCGCAACCTGGCCGCCCTAACGTTGGCGGGTCACCCGGCACCGCCGGAACCCGTCACCCAGGAGGAACCATCCCCATGCGCACAGTCCTGACCGCTGCGGCAACCGCCGCCCTGCTCGCCGCCGCCATCGCCTCCCCCGGCGCCGCCTTTGCCGCCGAAACCGCTGACGCCGGCACGCCGTCGTCGAACGCTGCCGGCACCGCCAGCTCAGCCATCAAGACGAACGAGCGCAACGGCTCCTTCGACCTCCAGGCGCACCGGGGCGGGCGCGGCGAGTGGACCGAGGAGTCGCTGGCGGCGTTCGGCAACTCCCTGAAGCTCGGCGTCAGCACCCTGGAACTGGACACCCACCTCACGGAGGACGGGAAGATCATCGTCTGGCATGACGACACCATCCAGGCCAACAAGTGCATCGACACCGCCCCGGCCACCGCCGGCGACCCGGAGTTCCCGTACGTCGGCCGCAGGGTGGCGGAGTTGTCCCTGGCCCAGGTCAAGACCCTCAACTGCGGCTTCACCCAGCTGCCTGGCTTCCCGGAGCAGGACGTGATCGAAGGGAACCGCATCGCCGAGCTCAAGGACGTCTACCAGCTGGCGGAGCAGTACAACGCCAAAAAGGTCCGCTTCAACGTGGAGACCAAGGTGGAGGACGGCAAGGCCGGCGGCGACGGCATGGTGGCGCTGACCAAGGCCGTGGTGGCAGAAGTGCAGGCGTCCGGCGCTGCGGACCGCACCACCATCCAGTCCTTCGACTGGTCCTCGCTGAACCTCACCAAAAAACTGGCACCGGAACTGACGCTCGTTGCGCTTTCGAGCGGGGATAAGTGGATGCAGGTGGGCCAGCCCGGTGCCGCGCCCGAGCTGGGCGGCATCGACATCGACACCTACGGGGGCTCCCTTGCCAAGGCCGCAGCCGCCCAGGGGTACAACGTCATCTCCCCCACGTTCAGCTCCGTCACCCCGCAGATGATCGCCGACGCGCACCAGCTGGGCCTCGCCGTCATCCCCTGGACGGTCAACAAGCCCGCGGACATGGAGCGGCTGATGGACCAAGGCGTGGACGGCATCATCACCGACTACCCCACCCGCCTGCGCACCCTCATGGATGAGCGCGGCCTGAAGCTGCCCAAGGCCTACGCCCCGCAGGCATAGTTCCGAGGATCAGGGCCATCCATCAAAGCACGACGGCGGCTGCCGGACTTCCGCTGGGGGAAGCCCGGCAGCCGCCGTCGTCCGCCCAGGCCACAGGGCTCAATCCCGGTTTTTGGCCACGGTAAACAGGAACGTTGAGTCCTCCTCGGCATGCAGGCTGTGCAGGCCCGGCGGGACGATCAGCAGGTCGCCGGCCTTGCCCTGCCATGACTCGCCGCCGGCCTTGAGGCTAACGCAGCCCTGGATCACGAAGACCGTGGCGTCGCCGGGGTTCTGGTGTTCACTCAACTGGGTTCCGGCCTTCATGGCCATGACCGTCTGCCGGAGGATCTTTTCGTGGCCGCCGTACACCGTGTCCGCAGCGCGCCCATTGCTGGACGTAACCGCCGCCTCGAGCTGCTGCCGGGCCAGCGCGTCGATCGATATCTTCTGCATGCGCCCAAGGCTACCCGCGTTCACGGCCCCTGGGGGCCGGTTTCTTCCAGTCGGCGCAGGCTGGAAATCCCCTTTGCAGGGGATGGAGCGCCGGTGGGGCCGGGCCTACCCTTCGAGCATGAACACCGTGTCGCAGATCTTCGCGGTGATGGCCGCGGCCATCTATATCTTCGTCTTTCCGGTGGAGAGCTTCCTCCTCCGCCGCAACAGGTGGGCGCAGAAATTCCTGAGCACGCCGCCGGAGAACGTCTCCGCCGTGATGATGTGGGCCATCCCCACCGGGTACCGGAACCTGCTGGTTGCGCTGGGGGTGATCGCGGGCGTGGTCGCCGCCAACTCCGGCCACCTGGTGGTGGGCTACACACTGGTGGTCTACTGCTGCGCCAACATGGTCCTCACTGCTCCAACCATGCTGCTGGCAGACCTCCAGGGGCACTATCCCCGGAAGTGGGACAGCGTGCCGGGGACCCTCGCAGCAACGGTCCCTGCCCTGGTGGCCTTGCTCCTGCTGCCCTTCGGTCCGTAGCTTCTGCGGGGCACGGTCCACAGCCGCCGCTGCAGCCTTACAGCGGCACGCCCCGGGGGTACCCGATTTCGGAGCCCGGCAAAGGCTTGATAGACGTTAAAGGATGCCTGACTTCCTGAATCCCGCCCTGCCCTTCATCGCCATGGCCCTGGCGGTGGTGGCCGGACTCACCCTGTCCTGGCTGCTCCGCAAGATCGTCCTGAAGCTCAACCGCAAGCGGCCCGAGCTGCAGGCCACCTCCAGGGTGGCCCGCCAGCCGCTGCGGCTGGCACTGTGCCTGGTAGGCGTCCGCGCCGCGCTGGGGCTGACGGCTGCAGGCGAAAGCTGGCATGCCGGCGTCGACCATCTCCTGCTGATCGCCATGATCGGCGCGTTCGCGTGGCTTGCCATCGCGGTCCTGCTGATCGTGGAAGCTGTGGTGCTGAACCGGCACAGCGTGGACGTGGCGGACAACCGGCGCGCCCGGCGGCTGCGGACCCAGATGATCCTGGCCCGGCGGATCGCCGTGGCACTGGTGGTGGTGCTCGCCGCCGGCACTGCCATGCTGACGTTCCCCGCGATCCAGGCGCTCGGGGCCGGGCTGCTGGCGTCCGCGGGCGTGATCTCGATCGTGGCAGGCCTCGCCGCGCAGACATCCCTGGTGAATGTCTTCGCCGGCATGCAGCTGGCGTTCACCGACGCCATCCGCGTTGACGACGTGGTGGTGGTCCAGAAGGAGTGGGGCCGGATCGAGGAGATCACCCTCACGTATGTGGTGGTCCATCTCTGGGACGACCGCCGGCTGATCCTGCCCTCCACCTACTTCACCACCACCCCGTTCGAGAACTGGACCCGCCGCCAGTCCGAGGTCATGGGCACCGTGGAGTTCGACCTCGACTGGCGCGCCCCCGTGGAGGACATGCGGACCGAACTGCGCCGGGTCCTGGCCGGCACCGAACTGTGGGATGAGCGCGTGGGCGTCCTGCAGATCACCGATGCCACCGGAGGCTTTGTCCGCGTCCGCATCCTGGTCAGCGCCGCGGACAGTGCCGCGCTGTTCGACCTGCGCTGCCTGGTCCGCGAAACCATGGTCACGTTCCTCCAGCAGAACCACCCGCAGGCGCTGCCGCACCAGCGATGGGAGCAGGCAGCGGACGACGGCGGCACGGCCGCCCGGCGCAAGGCGCCCCTGCGCGGGCTGGGTGCGTCGGGGGCGGCGGGTGCGCATGCCCCGGCGGACCCGCACGAATCGCAGCTGTTCACCGGTTCCATCGAGGCCGTGGAACGGTCGCGGGCCTTCACCGGTCCCGGCGACGAGGTGTTCGAAGAGCGCGACCGGAACCTGACCTCCCACAACTAAAACCCTTGATAGGTGACCATATGGTCACCTATCATTGAGGGCATGGACGACGTGTTCAAAGCACTCTCCGACCCCACCCGCCGGGACCTGCTCGACGAGCTGTTCCGCGAGGACGGCCAGACCCTGAGTGCGCTTGAGGCACGGTTCAGCATGAGCCGGTTCGGGATCGCCAAGCACCTCCGCATCCTGGAGGACGCAGGCCTGGTGGTGGCGCGCCGTCGCGGGCGGGAAAAGCTGCACTTCCTGAACCCGGTCCCCATCCGCCTGGTCCACGACCGCTGGGTCAGCAAATACGCAGAACCATGGGCCGCTGCCCTCAGCGACCTCAAATCCAGATTGGAAAGTCCCATGGAAAAAATCTTTGAGATCTATATCAAGACCACGCCGGAGAAGCTCTGGGAAGCCATCACGGACAGCGACATCCGCAGTAAGTACCAGTTCGGCAATACGCTGCAGGCTGACTGGACGCCGGGCGGCCGCTTCGAAATGGGCAATCCCAAGGCAGGCCAGATCCTCGGCGAGGGTGAGAACCTGGAGGTTGATCCGCCGCGCCGCCTGGTCCAGACCATGCGCGCGCTGTGGGGCGAGGACGTCAAGGCCGAGGGCACGTCCAAGGTCACCTGGGAGATCGAACCGGTAGGCGATTCCTGCCACCTCACGGTCACCCACAGCGACCTCCGCGAGGGCGCCAACGAACAGCTCTACGGCGGCTGGCCGATGATCCTCTCGGGCCTGAAGACGTGGCTGGAAACCGGTGAAAAGCTCACCACGCCCGGGTCCCTGATGTACACGTAGGGGCCGCGCCAACCGGTCCGCGGATCGGTAAGGTCATGTCATGGACAGCGGCGCCCTGGTCAATATTGGGTTGGTTCTCGGTTTCGTACTGCTGGGCGGGGTGTTCGCGGCGGCGGAGATGGCCCTGGTGTCCCTGCGCGAGAGCCAGGTGCGCGGGATCGAGAAGTCAGGTGACACCGGCGCCCGAACCGCCGCCCTGGCACGCAACCCCAACCGGTTCCTCTCCACCGTCCAGATCGGCGTGACCCTGTCCGGGTTCTTCTCGGCGGCCTATGGCGCCTCCGCGATCGCCCCCGCCGTCGTCCCTCTCCTCGAAGCGCTGGGGCTGGGCGCGGCGGCCGGGCCGGTGTCCTTCATCGGCATGACCCTGCTGGTGGCCTACCTGTCCCTGGTCCTGGGTGAGCTCGCCCCCAAGCGGCTGGCACTGCAGCGTCCCGTCGCGTTCACCAAAGTACTCGCCCCGCCGCTGGTCGGACTCGCCCGGGTCATGCGTCCCGTCATCTGGCTCCTGTCCGTGTCCACCGACACCGTGGTCAGGCTCCTTGGCGGCGACCCCCGGGCCAAGCGGGAGGGCATCAGTTCCGAGGAGCTCTGGGACATGGTGGCGGACAGCGAACTGCTCGAAGAGAGCAGCCGGAATATCGTGGCCGACGTGTTCGGCGCCGGGGACCGGACACTGCAGGAGGTGATGCGCCCCCGTACGGAGGTGACCTTCATCGACGGCGCCATGAGCGTTGCCGACGCCCGCAGGATGGTCAGGGACGGCCCGTATTCGCGGTTCCCGGTGATCGGGAGGAGCCCGGACGATGTCCTGGGCTTCGTGCACATCCGGGACCTGATGCCCCGCGACGAAGTCCAGGAGCAGTCCCCGGTGCGGACTCTTGCCCGGGAGATCCTTCCGCTGCCCGGGACCAACCGGGTACTGCCGTCGCTGTCCAGGATGCGTAAGACCAACCAGCACATCGCCCTGGTGGTGGACGAGTACGGCGGCACTGACGGGGTGGTGACGCTCGAAGACCTGGTGGAGGAACTGGTGGGCGAGATCTATGACGAGTACGACACCGGCGCCGAGCATGAGGACCGGGTCAACGTGGCCAACGGCTTCATCGACGTGGACGGCGGCCTGATCGTGCAGGAGTTCAAGGCAGCCACCGGGATCGCCCTCCCGGAAGGCCACTACGAGACCGTGGCCGGGTTCATGATGGACCGGCTGGGGCGCCTGCCCCGCGCAGGCGACCGGGTGCAGATCCCGGGATACGTGCTGGCGGTCCTCAGCATGGACAGGCTCCGGATCGCCCGCATCCGGGTCACACCTGTGACAGGCCCGGCCGGCTGACAAAGCTGGAACGCACGACGGCGGCAGGCGCCTTGCCGTGGACCAAAGGCCCTACGGCGAGGTCCAGACCTGCCGCACGGGCATCGTGGTCAGAAACCACGTCTCAACGCCCAGCGGGATCGAGTCTTCCGCGTCCTCGAGCAACTACACGGACGCCCTGAGCTCCAATGATGGAAGCACGTCCACGACCATCAGTACCCAGCCGCACTCCCATTTCCTGATACGCGACGGGCAGGTCTTCGAGATGGGCCAGCACTACCGTGAGCAAACCACGCTGACAGGCCCGGACGGCACCCGGCAGTGCTGGGAAAGGGAGGATTCCCACCAGGTGGGGAACTCCGTCCAGTACGACCGCGAGGCGCACTACTGCCCTTAAGTCAGCGGCAGCAGGTCACGCCGGGGCGCCGAGTCTCTGCTCCAAAAAAGTGAGCGTCCGCGCCCAGGCGTCGGCGGCCGCAGGGGCGTTATAGGTGTACCTGTTGGTGTCGTTGAAGAAGGCGTGGCCGGTGTCCGGGTAGACAACGGCTTGGAAGTCCACGCCGGCCGAGCGCATCCGTGACTTCAGGCCGGGAAGCTCCTCCATGAGGGCCTCGTCCTGCTCGCCGTAAAAAGCCAGGACGGGGCAGTTGATGGCGCGCAGCTCTGCGTCCTTGAACTCGGCGTGCCCATAGAACGGCACGGCGGCGCGCAGCCGCGGCTCGGCAACGGCGAGGGAGAAGGTGTAGGTCCCGCCCAGGCAGAAGCCCGTCGCGGCCACCCGCCCTGCCAGCCCAGGGACGCCTTCCAGGTGGTCAAAGCACACGCGGAGGGCGGCGACTGCGTGTTTGGCATATTCCGGGGAGCGCATCGGCGCCATGTGCTTGCGCAACCGCGGCTGGGCGTTGCTGCGCTGTTCCGGATCGAATGCCGCCTCCTGCAGCTCCCCTGTCAGGTCGGCCGTTCCCCCGGCTCCGGACAGCAGGTCAGGGGCCACTGCGAGGTAGCCTTCCGCCGCGAAGCGGTCAGCCACATCCTTGGTATGGCCTACCAGCCCCCAGACTTCGTGGACCACCACCAGGCCGCCTTTGGGAATCCCGGCCGGTTCACTGATGTACGCCTGGACGGCGGTTTGGGCGTTGCCCAGAGTCATCATGTTTCCCATGGGGCCAGCATGGCACGCTCCCCCGGGCCCTTCCAGAGGTGGGGCTACGCCTTTTGCTGCCGCCAGAATACGGAGATCCCCAATGTCACCGCACAGAGAACCAGCATGGCCAGGACCATCCGCATCCAGCTGTCCTGGTGCACGCCGCCGGACGCAAAAACCCCGATCATCACGGTGGCGGTGATCGCCCCTACGTAGCGGCAGGTTTGGTAGATCCCGGCGGCGACGCCCCGGTCCTGCGGCCGGGTGGACACAAACATGCCCTGGTTGGAGGCGATGCTCACGGTCCCGTACGGGATGCCCATGAGGGCCGTGAGGACCACCACGACGGGGATGGCCAGCGTACCGGTCAGCAGCCACATGAGGGCCGCCACCACCGTCAAAAGGACGACGCCGGCAAGCAGCACCCGCCGGACCCCGAACCTTCCCATTGCAGAGACTGCCCACGGGGTGGCTACCACGGACATGCCGGCCAGCGGCAGCATCAGCAGGCCTACCACGCCGGGATCGTAGCCGCCGGCTTCCTGCAGGAGTTGTGGGAGGCCGAAGAAGACGAAGTAATAGACGCTGCTGAAAACGGCGAAGGCCAGGTACACCAGCATCAGCGGCCTGTTCCGGCCCAGCAGCCGCAGGTCCAGGAACGGCTTGGCGCAGCGCAGCTCACGCCAGGCGAACAGCGCTGCGGTGACGGTTCCACCGGCAAGCATCAGCCAGCGATAGTCCGGTGCCACGTTCAGCGCGGCCATCATGACCAGCAGCAGCGCGCCGATGAATCCGGCGATGCCCGGCAGATCCGAGTCCCGCACCAGCTCCGCCACGCTGCCCCGCTCCCGGGCCTTGTCCGGCGGGGCGGCCTTCCGCACGATCAGCAGCGCCGCCAGGGCCAGCGGGACATTGACCAGGAACAGGGACTCCCAGCCCACGAAGCCCACCAACAGCCCGCCCACCACGGGACCCACCGCGGCGGCGGACGTGTTGGCCATTTGCAGCCGGCCCAGTGGACGTGCCGTATCCACCTTTGCCTGGTGCGCGAGCGCCCCCACCATCACCACCGCGCTGGGATACGCGGTAGCCGTGCCGAGGGCCATGACCGCCCGAGCGACGCAGAGCAGGGCGAAGTTGGGGGCCAGCGGAGCCAGGGCGCAGGTGATGGCCACCAGCCCCATGCCCAGCAGGAACATCCGCCGCGGGCCGAACCGGTCGGCCAGCCGGCCCATGACGGGCTGGCCGGCGGCAGAGGCCAGGTAGAACGACGTGACCACCCAGGTGACGGCAGCGACGTCGAGCCCGAAGTCAGCGCGCAGCACCACCAGGGCCACGGCGATCATGGAGGAGTTCAGCGGGTTCAGTGCCGTGCCCAGGCTGAGGCCGGCGACGGCCAGGGCAGTCCGGGGGTTGTTGCTCACGGTAACAGTCTGGCCCACAGCGGACGCAGGGGACGACTTGGCCGGATCCCGGCGTGGTGTGGCGTTGGCTACTTGCCCGTCAGTCCCACCGGGAACAGCGCGTCCTCGACTGCCCGGGTCAGGTCCCGGATCACCTCTGCCTGCCCGTCATCCGGAACGCCCTCCGGGTTTTCCGTATAGATCACCAGCGCGAACGTCGACCCGCGGTAGCTCAAGAGCGCAGCGTCGTGCAGTTCCCCGGACACTTCCCCGTACTTGTGGTGCACGTCCACGCCGGACCGTGACCCGGCGGGAATGAGGTCTTCGTTGTTGGTGTCCTGCATGTAGCTCAGCAGCTGCTCCGTGTTGTCCTTGTCCAGGAGCTCGCCCGCGTAAAGCTTCTTCAGGATCAGGGCCATGTCCGCGGCGGTCAGCAGGTTCTGTTCGGGGTCGTACGCGACGCCGATGGAGGCCGCGTAGGCGGTCAGCTGTGGGTGGCCCACCGCGTCCATGAGCAGCAGCCAGGAATCGTTGTTGCTGTCGTTGACCATGGCTTCGAGCTGGAACGCGGCGTCGTAGTCGCCCATGGGTTCGTCGAGGCTTGCCTGCCCGTTCTCCACCAGGTGGTAGTAGGCGGCGGCGGTCAGGATCTTCGCCGTGCTGGCCGCGGTAAAGGTGTTTTCATCGCCGAACGTCCGCTCGGCGCCCCCGGACACGTCGGCGAGCGCCAGCCCAATCCGGTATTCGTCGGCTTCGCTGAGGATGCTGTCCACGCTGTCCTGCAACGACGGCGGGGCTGCCGCCACCGGTGCCGCGGGAACCGCCGGCTCGGTGGGAACCACTGCCCCCGTCGGCGGCTCGGACCGGACCACGGCCAGGGTGATGGTGCCGACGATGACCAGCACCACGGCAAGGGCCAGGATCAGCAGCCTTCTGTTGCCCCGTGCCTTGCCGGACGACGGCTTGCCCGGTGCCGGCGGCGGAGCGTCCCGGCCTGGTTTGGGCACCACGGGGTGCATGGACATACAAGGGCTCCTGTCCCGCCTAGGCAATCACAAAACAACGTCAGCGCGGCGTTGAGCCGCGCTGACAAATGCTGATTAAATCACCGGAGTTTGGGAGCTTCCTGAAGGCTTGCCGGGTGTTCCTCCGGGCGGTCCTGCCGACGCGGAAATCCGCTGTCGACGCACAAATTTCCTCGCGCGTTCCGAACGCCGTCCGCGCCAGGGAGCCGGCGCCTCGGGAACCACTTTGCGCGTCGGAACCGGGGTTCAAAAGGGCAAGCCTTTGCGCGTCGAAACCTAGCCGCGGGTGCGGGCGGCGATCGCGGTCTCCAGGAATTCCAGGTGCGCGGGGGCAACCGCAACTACGCTGCCCAGGTATTCGGGGTGCTTGGCCAGGAACTTCTTGATGAACGGGCACACCGGGACGATGCCGATGCCGTCCTCAACCGTGCTATCCAGGGCGGCCGTGGCCAGGCGGCCGGCCAGGCCCTGACCGCCGTATTCCTCATTGATGACCGTGTGGTAGAAAATCCGCTGCGGCGACTCCCCGCCGTCGTACTCCTTGTACGCCGCCTTGCCGATGACATTGCCGGCATCAAGAATCTCGAAGCGTTCGCGCCCAGGGGTGTGGCGGACGGTGATGTCGCTCAAGGGAACTCCTTCAGTTGCGGGTGTGCTGACCGTGCAAAGCCTAACCCGGCCCGGTCCGCTCTTATTTCCGCAAGTGAAGGTTCCTTGGCGACATCCCCGCCCGCCGTCGCGTCAGCTGAGGTAGCCGTTCGGGTTAAGGACGTACTTGGTGGCTGCGCCGGCGTCGAACTCCGCGTAGCCCTTCGGTGCGTCCTCCAGCGGAATTGCCTTTGCGTTGACGTTCTTGGCGATGTGCACCCGGTCATTCAAGATGGCCATCATCAGCTGCCGGTTGTACTTCATCACCGGGCACTGGCCCGTGGTGAAGCTCAGCGACTTGGCCCAGCCGGTGCCAAGGCTCAGCGACAGCGCACCCTTCTTGGCGGCCTCGTCGATGCCGCCCGGATCGCCCGTGACATACAGGCCCGGGATGCCCAGGGCACCGCCGGCCGTCGTGAGCTCCATGAGGGAATTCAGGACCGTCGCGGGCGCCTCCTTGGCGTCGTGCCCATGGCCCTTCGCCTCGAACCCTACGGCGTCGACGCCGCAGTCCACCTCGGGGACGCCGAGGATTTGCTCGATCTGATCCTTCGGATCGCCCTTGGACAAGTCCACGGTCTCACAGCCAAAGCTGCGTGCCTGCGCCAACCGGCCCTCGTTCATGTCGCCCACAATGACGACGGCGGCACCCAGCAGGTGCGCACTGGTCGCCGCTGCGAGGCCAACAGGACCGGCCCCTGCCACGTAAACGGTTGAGCCGACACCCACACCGGCTGTGACCGCACCGTGGAACCCGGTGGGGAAGATATCCGAGAGCATGGCCAGGTCCAGGATCTTCTCCATGGCCTTGTCCTTGTCCGGGAACTTCAGCAGGTTCCAGTCCGCATATGGCACCAGGACATAATTGGCCTGGCCGCCCACCCAGCCGCCCATGTCCACGTAGCCGTAGGCGCTGCCGGGGCGATCCGGGTTCACATTCAGGCAGATGCCGGTCTTGCGCTCCTTGCAGTTCCGGCAGCGGCCGCAGGCGATGTTGAACGGCACCGAGCAGAGATCGCCCACCTTGATGAATTCGACGTCACGGCCCACTTCCACCACTTCACCGGTGATTTCATGGCCCAGCACCAGGTTGGGTGGAGCCGTGGTGCGGCCGCGGACCATGTGCTGGTCCGACCCGCAAATGTTGGTGGCCACGGTTTTGAGGATGACCCCGTGGTTGACCGGGCGTCCCACGTTGGCGGGGTTGACCCCGGGGCCGTCCTTGAGCTCGAACGTTGGATAGTCAATGTCAATTACTTCGACCTTGCCGGCTTCTTTGTAGGCAACGGCTTTGTTCCCTGTCATCTATCGCTCCTGTAGTCAGGCGTCCGGTGGGACGGCCGTGATCTGGGTAGGTGAGACATCCCGCGGAGGGGAACAGTCCTGGCCGGTTGGTGCATCCTGATGTTTGGCATGGTCAGGTACCGGTTCCCGGGGTGGGGATCCGCCCAGTCTAGGCACGGCCCACAGAGCGGTCTAGGGGTAGGAGCCCCTTGTTTACCGGAGGCTTCAGGTGGGGAAGTGTTATCCGCGGCGTACGCTGTACCAACCGGCTCCAGGAACGCAGGCTGGCCGGCCCCCAGGCAAGTTCTACCGTTGAGGAGAACGGCATGAAAACGCGCACTATTGGACAACTGACAGTTTCCGCCCTTGGCCTTGGCTGCATGGGCATGAGCGAGTTCTACGGCGGCGGCGACGAGCAGGAGTCGGTTGCCACCATCCACGAATTCCTGGACGCCGGCGGATCGCTGCTGGACACGGCAGACATGTACGGGCCCTTCACAAACGAAAAACTTGTGGGCCGGGCCATTTCCGGCCGCCGCGGGGACGTTGTGCTCGCCACCAAGTTCGGCAACGAACGCCGGGAGGACGGTTCCTGGGTGGGCATCAACGGCCGGCCCGAATACGTCCGGTCCGCATGCGACGCCAGCCTCCAGCGGCTGGGAGTGGACCACATCGACCTCTACTACCAGCACCGGGTGGATAAAACCGTGCCCATCGAGGACACCGTGGGGGCCATGGCGGAACTGGTCCATGCCGGGAAGGTCCGGCACCTGGGCCTCTCCGAAGCATCCGCGGAGACCATCCGGCGGGCGCACGCGGTCCACCCCATCACTGCGCTGCAGACCGAGTACTCGCTGTGGGAGCGGGAGCCCGAGACCAAGGTGTTTCCCGTGCTGGCGGAGCTGGGCATTGGTTTTGTGCCGTACAGCCCGTTGGGCCGTGGCTTCCTGACCGGCCAGATCCGCAGCGCGGACGACTTCGCGGAGGACGATTTCCGCAGGCACTCCCCCCGGTTCCAGGGCGAGAACTTCACACGGAACCTGGAACTGGTGGACCGGGTCAAGGAGCTGGCGGACCGGAAACAGTGCACTCCCGGCCAGCTGGCCCTGGCCTGGCTGCTGGCGCAGGGTGAGCATATTGTTCCGATCCCGGGGACCAAGAAGCGTGAACGGCTGAGGGAGAACCTGGGCGCCGTGGACGTGGAGCTGACCCAGGACGAGCTTCAGCTGCTGGACCAGCTGGCACCGGCTGGGTCCACTGCGGGCGCGCGCTACCCCAACATGTCCACCATCGACACGTAGCCTTCGGGAACCACGCACGGACGGCCCGTCCCCGCATAAGCGTTGCCAGCCAGCACCGCTTATGCGGGCCCGGGCCGTCCACGCCCCGGCCAGGGGCAATGGTTTACGACGGCGGGGCGGGGCTGGCGTAGGGTGGTCCTACGGCTGAAGCAAGCGGCTGCTGTTTTCTTCTGTGCGGAGCTCCGTTTCCATGTCCGACGAATCTGCCCTTCGGGCCCTTGCTGCTTCATCCTTCAACCTGCCGGGCCTCCGGGACGGGCAACTGGCCGGCATGGCCGCCCTCGCGGACGGCCGCGACGTCCTGGCCGTCATGCCCACTGGCTACGGCAAATCCGCCATCTACCAGGTCGCAGCCCTGCACCTGCACAAGGCAACAGGACGTCCCGCCGTCGTGGTTTCTCCGCTGATTGCCCTGCAGGAGGACCAGCTGGATGGCCTGTCCCAGGTCCTCGGACCGGACGCCGCGGTGGCCATCAACTCCTCCCACAGCGACGCCGAAGTGGAAGCCTCTTGGCGGGCCGCCGAGGAAGGTACGGCGGTGTTCCTGTTCCTCGCCCCGGAACAGCTGGCCAAGCAGTCAACCGTGGACCGGATCAAAGCCCTGGACATCACGCTGTTCGTGGTGGACGAGGCACACTGCGTCTCCTCATGGGGGCATGACTTCCGGCCGGACTATCTCGCGCTGGGAAATGTCCGCGCGCAATTGGGCAACCCGCCCGTGGCTGCCCTGACAGCCACGGCCTCCCCGCCGGTCCGGGACGAAATCGTGGAGCGGCTCGGGATGAGGAAGCCGCTGGTGCTGGTGCACGGTTTCGACCGGCCCAACATCACCCTTGACGTGGTCCGGCACCACGAAGACAAGGGCAAGCGCCAGGCCGTGCTTGAGCAGGTGGCAGCGCTGGCCAGGAACGGGCATGGCCTCCTGTACGCCGCCACGCGGAAGGACACGGAAAAGTACGCCGCCAGGCTGGCCAAGGAGGGCCTGCGCGCCGAGGCGTACCACGCTGGCCGTTCCGCCAGGGACCGCGAACATATCCACGAGCTGTTCCTGAACGACAAGCTGGACGTGGTGGTGGCCACCACCGCGTTCGGCATGGGCATCGACAAGCCCAACGTCCGTTTCGTGGTCCACGCCGACATTCCCGAGTCGCTGGACTCCTACTACCAGGAGATCGGACGGGCAGGCAGGGACGGCGAACCGGCGTCCGCCGTGCTGCACTACAGGTCCGAGGACCTTGGCCTGCGGAAGTTCTTCGGCACCCACTCCCCCGATCCCGACTCTCTCCTTGCGATCCTGAAGGTCCTCAAGGCGGCCCATGCCCCCACCCCAAGGTCATCCCTCGCTGAGTTGACGGGTTTCAAGGCCCGGCGCATTACCGGGCTGGTGAACCAGCTGGAGGAGACGGGCGCCGTCAGTGCCGGCAAACGGGGGGTCCGGCTGACATCCAAGGCAAAGCTTCCCACTCTGGTGGCCGACGCCGTCGAACTGGCCGAAGCCCGCCAGCGCGTGGACCAGTCCCGGCTGACCATGATGCGCGCCTACGCGGAAACCGACGGCTGCCGCCGGCAGTTCCTGCTGGGCTACTTTGGCGAGGACCTTCCGGAGCCCTGCGGAAACTGCGACGGGTGCGCCGAAGCCGCCAACCAGGCGGAGGTGAGAAAGTCCGACGGCGGGGTCCCGGCTTCCGCAGCCGACGAACCATTCCCGTTGCAGTCCACGGTGGTCCACAAGGAGTGGGGCCCCGGCCTGGTGATGCGGCATGAGGACGATGTCATCACGGTGCTCTTTGAGCAGGAGGGGTACAAGACGCTTTCGCGGGCGGCCGTCGTGGAGCATCAACTCCTGAAGCCCGCTTAGGTAGGCTGGGAGGACCCTCCGACGAAAGGCCCCGCGCGTGGAAGTACCTGCGTATGTCTGGACCCTGACCATTGCGGGAATCATCGGGCTGCTGGCCTTCGATTTCTTCTTCCACGTCCGCAAGGCCCACACCCCTTCCCTCAAGGAATCGGCCACGTGGTCCGCCATCTATGTGACGATCGCCGTGGTGTTCGGCCTGGTTGTGCTGCTGTTCGGGGGCGCCGACATGGGCACCGAATACTTTGCCGGCT
This sequence comes from Arthrobacter sp. NQ4, assembly GCF_029077345.1. Classification (NCBI taxonomy): domain Bacteria; kingdom Bacillati; phylum Actinomycetota; class Actinomycetes; order Micrococcales; family Micrococcaceae; genus Arthrobacter; species Arthrobacter sp. NQ4. The sequence goes on from NZ_JARETC010000017.1 coordinate 25,897, forward strand.
ACGTCACGGAGAAGGCATTGTCAGTAGACAACCTTTTCGTCTTCCTGATCATCATGGCCAGCTTCAAGGTGCCCCGCGCGGACCAGCAGAAGGTGCTGCTGTTCGGCATCGTGTTCTCCCTGATCGCGCGCACGGCGTTCATCTTCCTGGGCGCGGCACTGATCAACAGTTTTGCCTGGGTGTTCTACATCTTCGGGCTCATCCTGCTCCTCACGGCCGGAAACCTGCTCAAGCCGGACGACCACGATGACGACTCCGACGGCCTGGTGGTCCGGCTTGCCAAGAAACTGCTGCCCGCCTCCGACCATTACGACGGCGACAAACTCTTCACAGTGGAGAACGGCAAGCGGGTCCTGACCCCGATGCTGCTGGTCATGGTGGCCATTGGCGGCACGGACATCCTGTTCGCCCTGGACTCGATCCCGGCCATCTTCGGCCTGACCCAGAACGTCTTCGTCGTTTTCACCGCCACCGCGTTCTCGCTGATGGGCCTGCGGCAGCTGTTCTTCCTGATCGACGGCCTGCTGGACCGGCTGATCTTCCTCTCCTACGGCCTGGCGGTCATCCTTGGCTTCATCGGAGTGAAGCTCATCCTGCATGCCCTGCACGAGAACACCCTGCCGTTCATCAACGACGGCGAGCACGTCAACGTGGTGGAGGTCAGCACCGGCCTGTCACTCAGCGTGATCCTCGGGGTGCTGGTGGTGACCATCCTGGCGTCTGTCTTCAGCCCCAAGGGCAAGGCCAAGAACGCGGTCTCGGGGGCCAGGCGGCATGCCACCGAGTACGTGGACCTCAACTACGAGACGGACATGGCGGAGCGGGACAAGATCTTTGCGAGGATGGTCCGTGAGGAGGAGCAGATCCGCAAGCTCCCCGAGAAGTACAAGCGGCTGATCCGCAATGAAACCGAGTTCCTGGACCTGATCCGGAAAGCCCATGACGAGCACGACAAGGCCCAGGTGCGGGCTGCCGCCAACGGGGGCTAAGGCTACCGGGTCACGGCCGCTGCGCCGCTGGCCAGGGTGGTGATACGTGCCCAGTCCTTAGCGGCGACGGCGTCTGCCGGGGTGAGCCAGCTGCCGCCCACGCAGGCCACGTTGGTCAGTTTCAGGTAGTCCGGCGCTGTGGCCAGGCTGATGCCGCCCGTGGGACAGAACCGCACGTGCGGAATCGGCGCTCCGATGGCGGCCAGGTATTTCGGGCCGCCGGCGGGGCCCGCCGGGAAGAACTTCATGGCGTCCAACCCTTGTTCCAGAACAACGAGCACCTCCCCCACGGTAGCGACGCCGGGCAGCACCGGAACGTCGAGGGACAGCATGGCGGTGAGCAGGGCCGGGGTGACCCCTGGGCTGACCAGGAATTTGGCTCCGGCTGCCACGGCAGCGTGGGCCTGCGCAGGGGTGAGGATGGTGCCGGCGCCCACAAGGATCTCCGGCACTTCCTCCGCGATGAGCTTGAGCGAGGTCAGCGCGGAGTCGGTCCGGAGCGTGAGCTCGATGATCTCCACGCCGCCGGCCACCAGGGCACGGGCAAGGGGCACCGCATCCTGGGGGTCGTCGATGGTGACCACCGGGATGACCGGTGAAACGCTAAGGACGCCGGATGCGTCAGCCATGGTTGATCTCATTTCCCAGGCTCAAGGGCCCGTTGTCGATGCTGCGGTACCAGTGCAGGAGCAGGTTCCGGAATTCTTCGTGCCCGGCCAGGTAGGGGTCGACGACGGGCCGGAACCCGAGGAGGGCAGGCACCACGGTGTCCGCGGTGCGGCGTTCGGGCAGGACGGCCTCGAGTTCTTTCGTCAGGGGATCGTTCAGATCCGTTTCCGGTGTGGTGGCCACGTGGCGCATCCACGCCGCGACGGCGAGCGCGGCCCACTTGGGTTCGCGGCCGGCGTCGAACGTTCCCCGGACGGTGGCAAGCAGGCGGAGTCCGATTTTCTGCGACCCGTCGCTGCCCACTTTCGCCGTGGTGTGGCCCAGTGCGGGGTTGGCGAACCGGCGGAGCACCTCTCCGCAGTACCGTTCGCCGTCCAGTTCCACCGGCAGGGTGATGCTGGGCAGGGCTTCTTCGAGCATCATGCGGTGGCAGGCGGTGCGGAATGCGTCCACGCCCACGGCATCGGCGATGGTCGCCTTGCCGGCGGCGAGGCCGAGGTAGGCCAGCATTGAGTGGCTGGCGTTGAGCAGCCGCAGCTTCGCCGATTCCCAGGCGGCAACGTCGGTGCTGAACAGCGCACCGGCGTCTTCCCAGCGCGGCCTCGCGGCAGCGAAGTTGTCCTCGATGACCCATTGCTTGAACGGCTCGGCGACCACGGCGGCCTCGTCGCGGAGGCCGAGTTCACGTTCGACGGCGGCCAGGTCGGCGTCGGTGGTGGCCGGCACCATGCGGTCCACCATGGTGGACGGGAACGTGGCGTTGCGGTCGATCCATGCCAGGAGTTCGTCGCTTTCCCCGGTTGGGAGGGCTACGGCGAAGTTGCGGACCAGGGTGCCGGTCAGTTCACCGTTTCCGGGCAGGTTGTCGCAGGACACCACCGTGATGGGTCCGGCGCCGGTGCGGGCGCGGCGCTGGAGGCCGCGCGCAATCTGGCCGACGGCGGTGCGCGGCGGCCTGCCGCCGAGGTCTTCGCTGGTCTCGGTGTCGTCCAGGTCGAGGGTGCGGGTTTGCGGGTTGAACCGGTAGCCCTTCTCGGTAATCGTGAGGGTGACGATCTTCGTTGCCGCGGCGCCGATTCGTTCCACCACTAACTCCGGTTTATCCCGTCCTGAAATTGCCTCAACGATGCTGGAGACGACGCGTGCCGGCGCGGCGCCCTCGCCCCGTTCGGCCACAGCGAAGAGTCCATCCTGCGGGGCCAGCTGCCGGGCCACGGCATCCGAACGCTGGGTGACGCCGACGATGCCCCATTGCGGATCGCCTGCCGCAAGCATGGCGTCCTCCGTGAAGACGGCCGTGTGGGCACGGGCGAACGCGCCCAGTCCAAGGTGGACGATCCCGGGCTGCAGGCCGTCCCGCTGCAGCGCAGCCTTATGGCCGGTGGCCGCCAGGGTGGAGTTACTCAGGCGTTCGATGGCACTGTTCCCTTCACCGTTTCTCCGGCGGCATGTGCACTGGTCTGCCCGAACGTGGGGATGAAGCCGGTGCCGCCCTTGCCGCCCACCACGAGGGAGGATGCGGCAGCACCGTAGCGGGCCGCCGTTGGGAAGTCATCGCCCAGCACGAGGCGGGCGGTGAGGGTACCCACGAACGCGTCGCCGGCGCCGGTCTGGTCCACCACGGCGGGCGCCGGGATGGCGGGAAGCCAGGCCGAGACCGCGCCGGCCTCGAGCTGGACGCCTCTTGCACCGCAGGTGACGGCCACATTCTCCGTGCCCAGCGCGCGGAGCTTGGCGGCCGCTTCCTCAGCGGTGGCGGCGCCCAGCAGCGTCCTCGTCTCACCGGGGTAGGACGGCGTGACCAGGAACGCGTGCGGCGCCAGTTCGGTGAGGGCCGCCGTCGCATCCTCCACCGAGGTGAGGCGCGGGCGGAAGTTGGGGTCGTACACGAAGCGTTTGGCCACCGAGGCGGCCTTCGCGACGGCGGCGTGGGACGTCGTCGAAATGGCGCAGGCGATGCCGCCCGCCACCACTGCGCCGGCCGCGGCGAAAACTGCCGGGTCGACGTCGTCCGGGCCAAGTGTGGACCCGACGCTGCCGCTGCGGGCGTAGGAGAACTCGCGTTCGCCGTCGGGATCGCTGTGGACGAGGTAGACGCCCTGCTGTCCCTTGCGGAACGTCAGGAGGGCGGTGGAAATGCCAAGCTCGGCGATCCGGGCGGCGATGGCCTGGCCCAGGTCGTCGTCGGTCAGGACGGACAGCAGGCCCACCGCGGCGCCGGCGGCGGCGGCCGCGGCGGCCACGTTGAGCGCGTCGCCGGAAATGCCAAGCTGCGCCGGAACGCCGTGGCCGAAGGGCAGGTCCGTGGCCACTTCGACGAGGATCTCCCCCATCACCACCACGTCGAAGGGATTGTGGATGTCATTCACCAGTCGTGCACCGATCCGTCGAGGCGCCGGTTCACCGGCAGGTATTTGGGGTCGAAGGGGAAGCGCGCGGCGGCCTCCTCGTCGAACTCTACGCCCAGGCCGGGTGCGTCCCCGGGGTGCATGTAGCCGTCTGCAAAGCTGTAGGAGGTCTTGAAGACCTCGCCGGCCGGGTCGCGGTGGCCCATGTATTCCTGGACCCCGAAGTTGGGGATGCTCATGTCCACATGCAGCGCGGCGGCGAAGGAGACCGGGGAGAGGTCCCCGGCGCCGTGCGAGCCGGAGCGGACGCCATAGAGGTCTGCGAGGGAGAAGATCCGGCGCAGGTGCGTGATGCCGCCGGCGTGCGAAACGGACGTGCGGATGTAGTCGATCAGGCGTTCGGTGATGAGCTGCTGGCAGTCCCAGATCGAGTTGAAAACCTCGCCGACGGCGATAGGTGTGGTGGTGTGCTGGCGGATCAGACGGAACGCGGACTGGTCTTCCGCCGGCGTGGGGTCCTCGATCCAGAACGGCCGGTACTGCTCCAGCGAGGCCCCGAGCCGTCCTGCCTCGATGGGGGTCAGGCGGTGGTGCACGTCGTGCAGGACGTGCACGCCATAACCGAACTCTTGGCGAACGTGGGCCAGCATCTTTGGCGCGAAGTCCAGGTACGCGGAGGTTTCCCAGGTGTCCTCCTGCGGCACGTTGCTGCTGGCAGGCTCGTACAGCTTCCCGTCCACGGGCGCGATGCCGTAGGTCTTGTCCAGTCCAGGGACGGCGGCCTGGGCCCGGATGGCCTTGTAGCCCAAATCCAGGTGATGCTGGAAATCGGCGCTGAGGTCTTCCAGCGTGGTGCCGCTGGCGTGGCCGTAGACCATGACTCCTTCGCGCGCCGCACCGCCCAGGAGTTCGTAGACGGGCATGCCGGCTGCCTTGCCCTTGATGTCCCAGAGCGCGACGTCGATCGCCGCGATCGCTGTCATGGTCACCGGGCCGCGTCGCCAGTAGGCGCCCTTGTAAAAGTACTGCCAGGCGTCCTCGATGCGGCGGGCGTCACGGCCGATCAGCAGCGGGCAGAGGTGCTCGGAGAGGTACGACGCCACGGCCAGCTCGCGGCCGTTCAGGGTGGCGTCGCCGATTCCGGTGATGCCGTCCTCGGTTTCAATAACGAGCGTCACGTAGTTCCGTCCGGGCGACGAAACCACAACCCGTGCGTCGGTGATCTTCACTGGGAGTCCTTCAGATGGTGGATGTGCAATGTATTTCTGGGATGAGCTGTCAGTTTCCGCTGAGGCGGAGCATGACCTTGCTGCTGTTGGAGGCGGGATCCACGGCGGTCCGCATCGCTTCCTCGGCGTCATCAATGCCGAATTTGTGGGTGATGACAGGTGAGACGTCCAGGCCGTTGGCCATTGCGCGGAGCGCGTCCGTGATCTCATCGACGAACCGGTAGGACCCGATCCAGGTGATTTCCCGGGTAACGAGGTCCCCCAGCGCCGAAGCCGCGGGCGCTCCGGGCAGGTTGCCCACCTGGACGATGGTCCCGCCGCGGGCCGTGGCCCGCAGGACGCCTCCGAGCACCGCAGGGATGCCGGTGGCCTCGAACACCAGCTCCACGTCTGCCGGAAGCGGACTGTTGGAAACGTTGAGCACCTCATCGGCACCCATCGCACGGGCGATCCGCAGGGACGCATCGCTGATGTCGGTGGCGGTCACCGTTCGGGCACCTGCATATTTGGCGGCCGCGGCGACCAGCGACCCGATAGGTCCGGCACCGTTGACCAGCACGTCCCGGCCTTCAAGGTCTCCAGCGCGGGCCACCGCGTGCATGGCCACGGCGAGTGGTTCGGCGAGCGCCCCGCGCAGGGTGTCCACGCCGTCGGGAAGGGGACGGACTTGGAATGCCTTGGCAAGCTTCCGTTCGCTGAAGCCACCGTCCGTGTGCGGATCGAACGCCGCAGAGCCGAAGTACCGGATCTGCGGGTAGAGATTGGTCCGGCCCTGCAGGCGTTCCGGCATGGTGCCGTCGCCCACAAGTTCGGCCGGGTGAACGGTCACGGGCTGGCCCACCTCGAGGTGTTCGACGCCGGCACCCAGTTTGGCGATCCGGCCAGCCACTTCATGGCCCAGGACGAGCGGCGACTTCAGCGCCGCCGTTCCCGACGCTCCGTGGCGCCAGTACGAAAGGTCACTTCCGCAGATGCCGCCCCATTCGACGTCGAGCACTACTTCGCCCGGCCCCGCAACTGGCTCAGGCCTGTCATCAATGCGGAGATCATTGGCGCCGTGGACTACAACGGCTTTCATACGGCGTCCTCGAGCCGGACCAGGTCGCGGCCGCGGACCTCGGGGCCGACGGCGGCTGAGACCAGGGTGATCAGCGAGTAGCCAATCAGCATTGCGGCGAGCGGCCACCAGTGCCCGGTGACGGCGGTGAGGGTGGCTGCCAGCAGTGGGCCGATCGCGGTGGCCAGGATCCCGCCGATTTCCTTGGCGAGGGCGAGCTGGGTGAAGCGGGTGCGGGCTCCGAAGAACTCGGCCATGGTGACACTTTCCATGGCGAACAGGCTCAGGACACCGAGGTTTAGGCCGATGACCATGGCGATGGTGATGATGGCGGAGTTGCCACTGGTGATCATCAGCATCATCGGTACGGCGAAGACGGCAGTCAGGGCGCTGAGGGCCAGGTACATCGGGCGGCGGCCGAAGCGGTCACCGAGGAGGCCGATCACCGGGATGGTGACGAAGCCCAGCAGTGAGCCGTACATGATGGCGTTGGTGCCTACCGTCTTGTCTGCGAGCAGGACCGTGGCAAGGTAGCCCACCAGGAAGGTCTGGACGAGCCCTGAGTTGCCGGCCTGCCCAAAACGAAGGCCAAGGGCAATGAGGAATGACTTGCCCTTTTTCTGATGCAGTGCGGCTTCGATGGTGCTGGTTCCGGCGGGCTCGGGGGCATGGTCGGCGGTCTTAATCTTTGCCTTGGTCAGGGCGACTCCGTCCACAACATCCGCGCGCTGTTCGAAGACGGGGCTTTCCTTGATGGAGCGCCGGATCCAGATGGCGAACAGCATGATCACGAAGCTGGCCAGGAAGGGGATCCGCCAGCCCCAGCTCAGGAGCTGGTCCTGGGAGAGCGAAGCCACCAGGATGGCCCACAGTGCGGAGGCACCCAGGGTTCCGGAGTTGGTGCCCAGGCAGACCAGGGACGAGATGATGCCGCGGCGGCGGGCCGATGCAAATTCCGCCAGCATCACGGTGGCGCCGGCGATTTCCGCACCGGCCCCGAACCCCTGGATGAGGCGCAGGGCCACCAGCAGGATGGGCGCCCAGATCCCCACCATGGCGTAGGTGGGGAGGACACCGATCAGGGTAGTGGAGGCCCCCATCAAGGCGATGGTGATGTAGAGGACCTTCTTGCGACCGATCCGGTCACCCATGCGGCCGAAGTAGACGGCACCGAACAGGCGGGCAACGTAACCCACGCCGTAGGTGGCCATCGCAGCGATCAGGCCGATAACGGGGCTGACGTCCGGAAAGAAGATTTTGTTGAAGACGATGGCCGCAGCCAGAGAATACAGCTGGAAGTCCATAAATTCCATGGCGGTGCCGAGCCAGCCGGAGATGGCAACCTTGGCGAGGTCGCGGGTGCTTCGGGCCTCGGCCTGCCCGGTGGTGGGCGGCGCAATGCTTTCGGTCATCAGTTGCTCCTTTGCAGGCGATGCGTTTCGAAGGGGATGGGTTACAGCTGGTGGCTGTCCGGGGGCGCCATTGGGGGCAACAGTGACGGGCAGCACGTCGATTTCTACTACCATACAAGCACTACCATTCTAGTGTGTCAACAGGTTAGAATGAGGCCATGCCAACGGACAAAAGAGAGACTGCCCCCCGGCTCTCGGTGCGGGACCAAACCCTGGAAACGCTTCGCCGCCGGATCATCTCCCTGCAACTGCCCCCGGGTGAACCGCTGTCCGAGAATGAACTGGCCCAGGAGTTGGGCGTCAGCCGGACGCCGGTGCGCGAGAGCCTGATACTGCTCCGCGAGGAGGGCCTGGTGCAGGTCTTCCCGCAGATCGGCTCGTTCGTGTCGCTGGTGGACCTGGGGCGGGTTTCCGAAGCCCAGTTTGTCCGCGAGGCTATCGAATGTGCCTCCCTGCGGGATCTGGCGGTGGACGGCTCGGGCATCGCCGGACTGCGGGAAATCCTCAAGGCGCAGTCCGATGCGGACGCCCACGGCGACGTGGAGGAATTTTTCCGACTGGACGAGGATTTCCACCGGGAGCTGCTGCGGCTGGCAGGCCACGAGTCCGCGTGGACCGCCGTCAACTCAGCGAAGGCACACCTGGACCGGGCCCGCCGAATGAGTCTTTTGGATACCCGGCCGGTGTCCACCCTGATCGAGCAGCACACTGCCGTGGTGGACGCGCTTGAAGCCAACAACCTCTCCGGCGCAGACAGCAGCCTGCGCCTGCACTTGCGCGCCGTCTTCGAGGATGTCCAGCGAATCCAGGAGGCAACGCCGGAACTGTTCTCCGACGGCACTGCCCGGCGTCCGTCCCGGCGGAGCGTGGCGCGCCTCGTGTAGCAAAGCCCCCCGGCCTGACCCAGTATCCCGCCCCGCGGTAGAGGAGCGCGCCTGGGTAACTCCTATTGTCAGCCCCTCTTGCTACGTTTGATCCCAGGCCAGGGGAACCGTCCTCCGGCCCGCGAACAGTTGGGGAGGCCCCGTGTTTCTGCTCGACGCTGCCGGCAAGGATGCCGGACCCGGCACACCGCCGGACCTGGTCTTTTCGGCCAGCGACCTGGTGGCAGCCAGCGAGTGTGAATACCGCACGCTCCGCATCCTGGACGAAAAGCTGGGCCGCACCGCCAAGGCGGAGTTTCCCGCTGACGAGATGCAGAAACGCGCCGGCGAGTTGGGCGACCAGCATGAGCGGACCGTGCTTGCCAGCCTGGTGGCCAAGTACGGCGAATGGGACGCCAGCCGCGGCGCAGGGGTCTATTCCCTTGACCGCGGCCAGAACCTGCGCGGCGAACTGCAGGCCAAGCACGCCGAAACCGAACTCGCCCTCCGTTCCGGGGCAGACGTGGTTTTCCAGGCCACCTTTTTCGACGGCGAGTTCCTGGGCTACGCCGACTTCCTGGTCAACGAGGCCGCCGGGACCGGCAACCCCGGCCGCTACGAGGTGTGGGACACCAAACTTGCCCGGCATGCAAAAGTGGGGGCGCTGCTGCAGCTTGCCGCCTACGGCGACCAACTCCTGGGGATGGGCCTGGAGCCCTCACCGGTTGTCACGCTGGTACTCGGAACGCGGGTGGGCGATGACTGGCTCAGGAGCAGCCATTCCCTGCCGGATCTCCTGCCCGTCTTCCGGGAACGACGCCGGCGCTTCCGCCACCTCACAGCCAGCCACCGAGCCGGTGACGGCGCAGTGGAGTGGCAACAGCCCGGCGTCGTCCACTGCGGGCGCTGCGACTACTGCGCGGAGCAGGTGCAGCTTCACCGGGATCTCCTGATGGTGGCTGGCATGTCCGTGGTCCAGCGGCGGAAGCTGCACGGGGCCGGCATCACCACCATCGACGAGTTGGCAGCCATGCCTGCCGGCGAGGCCAGGAACTCGGTGGCCAGGCTCCGCGCCCAGGCGCGGATGCAGCTTGGCCTGGACCCGACTGCAGGTTCCCGGACGTTCACCAAGGATGGACAGCCGCATACAGTGTCGTTCAGCGTCCTTCCCGACCATACGATCGGCTCGCTTCCTGCCCCCAGTGCCGGCGACATCTTCTTTGACTTCGAGGGCGATCCGCTCTGGCAGGATCCCGCCACCGGCGCCTGGGGCATCGAATACCTGTTTGGTGTCATAGAGGCCCCGGTGGCGGGCGCCCCCGGGGATCCGGTGTTCCGGCCGTTCTGGGCCCATTCCCGCTCCGGCGAGCGCCGCGCCTTCCTCGACTTCCTGGATTACGTCGAGGAACGCCGCGCCATGTACCCGGACATGCACGTCTACCATTACGCCGCCTACGAAAAAACGGCGCTGCGGAACCTGTCCCTGGCGCACCAGGCCGGTGAGGACACAGTAGACGACTGGCTTCGGCAGGGGCTGCTGGTGGACCTGTACGCCACGGTCCGGCACTCCATCCGGGTCTCGGAAGCGTCCTATTCCATCAAGAAGCTGGAACCGCTTTACATGGGGGACAACCTCCGGTCCGGGGAAGTCAAGGACGCCGGGGCCTCTGTGGTTGCCTACGCCGCCTACTGCGCCGCCCGTGATGACGGGCGGCAGGACGATGCCGACGCCATCCTGGCCTCGATCTCGGACTACAACCAGTACGACTGCCTCTCCACCCTCCGGCTCCGGGACTGGTTGCTTCAGCTGGGCCAACAAGCCGGTGTCCCCGGAGAGCCAAGCCAGGAGGCCCTGGGAGCGGTGGATGCTGCGGGCGGACAGGCCACTCTGCCCGGGCAGGTGCTGTCATCGGCCGGCGAGGGCACTGCCGGTGACGGTTCAGCCCACGCCGGTGAGTCCCCTGAGGAAACCAGGCTGCGGGAGTACCTTGCAGGCTTGCCGGACAACCGTCCGTGGACCGACGACGAGCGCGCCATCGCCATGGTTGCCGCCGCCACCGGATACCACCGCCGCGAGCGCAAGCAGTTCTGGTGGCAGCATTTCGACCGGGTCGAGGCACCGCTGGACAACTGGTCCGACCAACGGAATGTCTTCGTTGTGTCCTCGGCGGAAGTTGTGTCGGACTGGGCCCTGGCAAAGCCCCGGGAACGGATGCGCACGCGGATACTCAAGCTCCGGGGAACCATGACCGAGGGCTCAGATTTCCGCCCCGACTCCAGCTGGTGCCGCCTGTATGACGCGCCTGGACCCGATGGCATGACCGATCCGCCGGCCGCGTCCGGTGCGCGGGCATTCACGTTCGGGACCAGGATCAGTGAGCTGGAAGCGGCGCCGGACAGCCCGGAACAGCTGATCACCATTGCGGAGCGGGAGACCGGAAAGGTCCGCGCCTACCCGCACCTGCCGGTGGCCCTCACCGAGGACCAGCCCCTCGCGACCGCCAGTATTGAAGGCGCCATCGCGGCGATAGCCCAGGCTGTTGGCTCCTCCGTGCCGTCCCTCCCCGCGCAGCCGGGCCTGGACATCCTGCGGAAGCTGCCGCCGCGGTTCCGCTCCCGGCAAGGACCAGCCGACGTGCTGCCTGGTGAGGACGGCACCGCTGACTATGCACGGGCGATCACCGAGTCGCTGCAGGACCTGGACCATTCCTATCTGGCCGTCCAGGGGCCGCCGGGGACAGGCAAGACGTTCGTGGGTGCCCATGTGATCGGCAGGCTGGTGGCCCAGGGATGGAAAATCGGTGTGGTGGCCCAGTCGCACAACGTGGTGGAAAACCTGCTGTGCCGGGCCATTGAAACCGGTGGAGTGGATCCGCAGGTGGTGGGCAAGAAACTGGCTGCTCCACACCAGGTTCCCTGGAACCATACGGCGGAAGGCGATGTGGCCCGGCTACTGGCGTCGCCGGGCGGATGCCTGGTCGGGGGCACGGCATGGACCGTGACCGGCAAGGAAGTCCCGGCAGGGTCACTGGATCTTCTGGTCATTGACGAGGCAGGCCAGTTCTCGCTGGCCAACACCCTGGCGGTCTCTGTGGCAGCCACGCGGCTGCTCCTGCTGGGCGACCCGCAGCAGCTCCCGCAGGTTACACAGGGCAAGCACCCCGAACCCGTGGATGAATCCGCTCTCGGCTGGCTTGCCGCCGGCCACGCTACCCTGCCCGCCAACCTTGGGTACTTCCTGGCAGATACATGGCGCATGCATCCGGAGCTGTGCCGGGCGGTGTCCAATCTCAGCTATGAAGGAAAGCTGCGTTCCGCTCCTGCCGCGTCCCTCCGCGAACTGAAGCAGCTGGCCCCGGGCGTGGAGACCGTCCTGGTCAACCACGCGGGCAACACCACAGCGTCACGGGAGGAGGCGGCGGAAGTTGTGCGCCAGGCCCGCCGCCATCTTGGCCTGAAGTGGACCTGCGGCCCGGAGAGCGAGGCCCGTCCCCTCGAGCAGCAGGACCTGCTGGTGGTTGCTGCCTATAACGCCCAGGTCCATCTGATCCGTAAGCATTTGGCAGAGGCCGGCCTGCCGGAGGTGCGGGTGGGAACTGTGGACAAATTCCAGGGCCAGGAAGCTCCGGTGGTGCTGGTCTCCATGGCGTGCTCCGCGGTGGCCGAGGCCCCCCGCGGTGCGGAATTCCTGCTCAACCGGAACCGTATCAACGTGGCCGTATCCCGCGGACAATGGCGTGCCGTGATCATCCGCTCCCCGGAGCTCACCAGCTACATGCCGCACAAGCCCGCGGCGCTGGAAGAACTTGGCGCCTTCATCGGCCTAAGCCCCCGGGATTAGCCGCACAGAAACGGTGCCGTCAGTGCGCCCGGAATCCGCCAAAGGTCCCCTGGGCAGCTGAAATGCCGGACTCAACCCGCTCCACCCGCCCAGGGGTCCGGTCCGACTTGAGCCAGTCCAGCAGTTTCCGGACCTGCGGTTCGGCGCCTTCGGCAATTACCGACACCGACCCGTCGTCGAGGTTGCTCACCTCGCCGGACAATCCAAGTTCCTCCGCGGTGCCCATGGTCCAGTAGCGGAAGCCCACACCCTGGACCATCCCAAACACCCGGGCGTCCAGGCGGACAGCGTCCTGGGCCGAACCGCCCCGCGCCGAATCGTGCGCTGAGTCTGCGTGCCTGCCCATGGTGCTCCTTCTCCAAACCTTGCTGCCCCCATCGGGTCGCAGTAACCGCGTCTCCCAACCCGGGAGACGGTTACTTACGACCCGACGGGGCTGCGTAAGGGCTAGTTGATGGTGATGTCGCGGGTGGCGTGGTTGTAACGGATGGTCACGGTGCCGCCGGCGTGGTGCAGCTCGTGGTTGGGGCCATCGAAGGTGCCGAACGCGCCGTAGTTCTCAGTCCACGAGCGGTTGAGGGCGATCTTGAACGTGTAGAAGCCGGCGGGAAGCTCGGCGCTCTTCTTCCACAGCTGGTCCAGGAAGTCGAACTCCATCTGTGCCTCGTCATACTGCGGCGCCCAGTTCTCGGGTGCACCCAGGATGGTGTTGAAGTCGCCGGCCAGGGCCACGGCTTCGGGCTGCGGCAGGGTTTCCACGTCCGGACCCTCCAGCGGTTCGGCAGCAACATCGGCAGCAGGTGCAGCAGCGGCCTTGTCCTTGGCGGGCGTCTTGCCCTTGCGGACGGCTGCCACCACGGGCTCGACGGCGTCTTCGATCGCCTTGGCTGCCTTGCCCACAACGGAGGCTGCCTTCTTGGCCGGGGCCTTCTTGGCGGTTTTCTTCGGAGCTTCCGTCTTGGCCGGAACCTCAAGTGTGGCCGCGGCGGCAGAGACGGGGCGGACAAAGCCTGCGGGAGCGCTGGGGACCGGGGTGTCGGCAGGGACGGGAGTACCGGCGTCGAGCGCAGCCGCGAAGGAGTCAGCGTCCGGGAAGGCGACCGTGGCGCGCATGCCGTCCTCGGTGATGGTCCAGCCGGTGCGGCCCTTGATCAGCCAGCCGGCCTTCACGAGCTTGGCGGTGGCCGAGGTGAGGGTCTTGTGGCCGCGCGGGATGCCGCCGCTGAGGAGTTCGGCCTCATGGTCGTTGAAGGGCACGCGGGCGGTTGCCTCCGCCAGGACCTGGCCCGCATTCAGTGCATCGCCGGACCACACGCCTTCGGTCAGGACATCCAGGACGGTCTTGAGTCGAAGGTAGGTGTTTTCTGCGGTGGACTTGGCCATGATTCCCCTTATATAAAAGCGATCGGTCTTAGGCATCTTGCCAACTGCCCATTAAATCGCGCGACTTTAATTGGTTAACTCTGCGTGTCGTGACCGACTGTGAAGCGGATGGTGCCGCAAGTGAGGCGGAGGTCTCGGGTAAGGGCTGTCTGCATAACCCTGGAAGCGCTGGCATGGGTGCCGCCCTGCACTCCCCGGACACGCCTGCGGCACCTAGTTTACCGGGCGAAAAGCACCGCTGTTGCGCCCGACACAGCGGGGGTCAGTCGGACACTTCCCTGCCGTTCAATTCCGCCAGCAGTTCCGTCTTCCGCTCCTCCGACGCGAAGGACGAGTGGATGGAGTTCGCGGCCAGGCGTGCCTTGTCGAAATCGGAGAGGTCGAACACCGCGGTGAGCTGCGCAAAGTTGTCATCCACGTACCCGCCGAAGTACGCAGGGTCGTCGGAATTGACCGAGACATTCAGGCCGGCTGCCAGCATGGCGGGCAAGGGATGATCGGCGAGGGTGTCCACGGCGCGGAGCCGGACGTTGGACAGGGGGCAGACCGTCAGGGGAATGCGTGCGTCCACGAGGCGCTCCACCAGGTCGGGATCGTCCATGCAGCGGATGCCGTGGTCAATCCGTTCCACGCCCAGGACGTCCAGGGCTTCGATAATGTACGACGCCGGGCCCTCCTCCCCTGCGTGGGCCGTCAACCGCAACCCAGCTTCACGGGCCTTGCCGTACAGCCGCTCGAACTTGGAAGGCGGGTTGCCCACTTCGGCCGAGTCCAGGCCGATCGCACCGATCGGAGCATTCATGGCCAGCAGTTGATCCAGGACTTCGAGGGCGGAGTCCTCCGGGAGGTCACGCAGGAATGCAGCGATCAGCATGGTGGAGATGCCGTAGTCCTCCTCCGACGTGGCAAGGACAGAAGCCACACCTTGGACGCAGGCCTCCAGGGGAATCCCGCGGGATACGTGCGCCTGCGGGTCCATCATGATTTCCGCGTGCCGGACGCCGGCGGCAGCAGCCCGCTCCAGGTATGCCCGCGTCATGTCCGCGAAGTCCTGCTCGGTCCGCAGCACGGCCATGTTGGCGTAGTAGAGGTCCAGGAAGGACTGCAGGTCTGTGAACTCGTACTTTTCGCGCAGTTCGTCCAGGCCGGAGTACGGCAGCGCAATGCCGTTGCGTTCGGCCAGGGCGAAGATGAGCTCGGGCTGCAGCGTGCCCTCAATGTGCAGGTGAAGTTCGGCCACCGGGAGGGGCTTGGCAGGGACCGCAGGTTCCGCGAAGTCCGTTTCGGTTTCGGGCATGGTGCTGCCGCCGGGAAAGTTGTCCATCCGGTCAGGATAGTGCCCCGCCCAGTTTCGCGCCTGCCCGGGCCTCTGGAAGCGGAATGGTCCAACCCGTGGAGCGTGCCATGGCCCACACTCAACACGCCTGCCGGAATCTCGATTTGATAACGCCCAAACGATGTCCTAGCGTGAAATGCATGCCCGTTCGACGGGCTTCTTGATTGCCCGGTGCTGCCTTCACCAGAACTGCCCAGCGGCAGCCACCGATAGTGACCTCTATTCGTCAGGGGCGGGCAGTGGCGCGACGATCTCCGGGGACGGAACCAGCGCTGGTGGCCTTCAGGAGCATCACCATCATGAAAAACACCAAATTCCGTACTGCCGCACGCCGCGGAGTCACCCTGGCCGCCGTCTCCGCGGCAGGTTTGGCCCTCTCAGCCACGGCGGCCAACGCAGCGACCCCCACGTCCACTTGGGATGCACTCGCGCAGTGCGAGAGCGGCGGGAACTGGTCCACCAACACGGGCAACGGCTTCTCCGGCGGCCTGCAGTTCACCTCCAGCACCTGGTCAGCCTATGGCGGAACCGGTTCCCCGGAGAACGCCAGCCGTGAACAGCAGATCGCTGTCGCCGAGCGGGTCCAGGCATCCCAAGGCTGGGGCGCCTGGCCGTCCTGCTCGTCGCAGCTCGGACTGAGCGGCGGCGGCGGAGCACCGGTCCAGAGTGCCCCCGTTCAGAGCGCCCCCGTGCAGAGCACCCAGGTTCAGAGCGCGCCGGTCCAAAGCGCTCCGGTCAAGCAGGCACCTGCGCCGCGGCATGCCACTTCGGTTCCCCTCAGCGGCGAGACCTACACCCTGCAGGCCGGGGACACCTTGAGCATCGTGGCCCAGAAGCTCGGCATCCAGGGCGGCTGGCAGCACCTTGCCGACGCAAACCTGGACACCATTTCGGATCCGAACCTCGTGTTCGAGGGACAGGTCATCCAGCTCCCCGCCTAATACCTGGGGACGTTCCACCAGCGGCTGCGGCCGCCGCGCCTTTCACAGGCGCCACAGGCAGGTCGGCGATAGACAAATTCCGTTGACCAAAGTACGACGCCGGCACACCCCCATAAGGGATGTGCCGGCGTCGTACTTTAATCAGTCAGCCCCTGCCGCCTTGGGCGGCAGGGGCCGGACGGTCAGCTGGCGGGGAGCTCGCGGACGATCCGCACCTTCCAGGCGGACTCGTCGCTGGTGTCCAGCAGGGCGACGGTGCCATGTGCCAGATTCAGGGCAACCCGCTTGACGGCCAGCAGCTCCAGGTAGAGGTGCTCGTTCATCCGGCTGGGGGTGTCGATCATGTACTTCACCGCGTCGCGCAACTGCCGGTAGTTGGCGCTGCGTTCCCGGTGCATGTGCAGTTCCAGCGCGGAGCGTTGCTTGAGCCGCGGCTCGTGCCGGTTGAGCAGTGTCACGGCGGTGTGCACTGCAACCACGAGGGTCAGCGAGACGCCGTAGATCCACCAGCCGCTGGAGAGCAGGAACAGGGGCAGGTTTCCGATGGCCACGAGCGCGATGACCACCCGGAGGGCGGCGATGCGGCGGACCGTCCTGGCGACGGCAGCCATGCCGTCGCGGAAACGGTGCTGATCCTTGCGCGCGGCGGCGGGATCGATAATGAACTCGTCCAGAACCAGGATTCCCTGGGCTTCCGGGCCCAGCATCTGCCCGTAGCGGGGCAGCGCGGTGCGGGCGTGGTCGACGGCTTTGTCAGGTGTAGATGTCATGAGAGAGCTTCCAAAACGCGGGGGTGGTTGCGGTGATCTTAGTGGTTTAACCTGAAAGCCGTATGCATGCGTCCATTATTTGGACAGGTCGCGCTGCCTCAAGTGGTCCTGCGCACTGTAATTGGAACATCCGGCGCATGCCGTCAGACTGAATAGATGCAAACCTTCCTCCCGTACCCTGACTTCCGCGAAAGCGCCAAAGCCCTGGACACCGCACGGCTGGGCAAGCAGCGGGTTGAAGCGCTGCAAACCCTTCGTGCCCTGGTGATTCCGGAGTACGGCTGGCAGACCCATCCAGCTATCCGGATGTGGATGGGCCACGTTCCCGCCCTCACCATGTATGGCCTGGCCATGGCGGACGAATGGATCGAGCGCGGCCACCCGGACAACACCCGCGCGAACATCGCGGAGTTCGCGCCGCAGGCAGCCCACCCTGACTACGCCGCCAAAATCGTGATGCCGCCGTGGCTCGGGGACCCCGACTTCCACTTGAGCCACCGTTCCAAGCTGGTGCACAAGGAGCCCAAGTTCTATACCCGCGTTTTCCCGGACGCGGTCCCGGATATGGACTACGTCTGGCCGGAGCCGCGGCACGAGTTCCTGCCGCAAGAGCCGGAAGGGGACATTCTGTGGATCCTGCGGGAGCCGCACGACGACGTCGACCCCCAGTCCCTTACCACCGTGGCGCTTCCGCCCGTGAACCGGAATGCTGCTGCCGCTGCGGCGGCGACCGGGGACGACGGCTACTCTCCCGTCTACGTGGAGGATGGCTCCCGCCGGCCTTCCCGGGCCCCCAAGAAGGCGGCGCCCAGGCCGCAGATGAAGAAGCCCACCCGTAAGCGCCTGGCGCAGGAGGAGGCCTTCCGGACCCTTCCGGGAAAAACGCCGGTTGCTGTTCCGTTCGAGAACGGGGCCAGGTTCGCCGTCGGACAGGTGGTTGGGCGCCCCCTTACGCTCGATGACGGCCGTTTCGGCAGGAATTTCGAAGTCACGGAGATCATTGACCGCTCGGCATTCGCGTACCCCGCCCTGCTGCAGGATCCCCGCGTGTTCTTCCCGGTAGAGGCACCGTAGGCCATGACGGTTCTGTTGGCGGGGTGTGGGGACCTGGGCACCGAGGCGGGCCTGCGGTTTGCTGCCCTGGGCCACCGGGTTGTGGGCTGGCGCCGCTCCCCCGCCAAGCTGCCGGCGGCCATCGAAGGTGCCGCGGCTGACTTGGGATCAAAAGACCTGCCGCCCGTCCCCGCGGACACCACCGCCGTCGTCATCGCTGTTGCTGCTGACTCTCCTACCGAGGAGGCATACCGCGCTGCGTATGTACGCGGGGTGGAAAATGTCCTTGATGCCCTGGAGCGTGACCAGGTGTCGCCGGAGCGGATCATCTTTGTGTCCTCCACTGCCGTATACGGGGACGCGGGTGGGGGCTGGGTGGATGAGTCCACCACCGCGGAGCCGGGCGGGTTTTCCGGCCGGGTGTTGTTGGAAGCCGAGGGGCTTCTGCAAGCCAGGCTCTCGGGGACCCGCACGGCCGGCGTCTCACTCAGGCTGGGAGGCATCTACGGGCCGGGCCGGACGCGCCTGATTGACCAGGTGAAGACGGGCTCTGCCGTGATCCCTGAAGACGTGCGCTACACCAACCGGATCCATCGCGACGACGCCGCGGCTGCCATCGTGCACCTTGCCGGGATGGCAGCTGTACCGGGCCCCGTATACATCGGCGTGGACAATGAGCCGGCCGACCTCGGCTCGGTGTTGCGATTCCTGGCAGCTGAACTTGGTTTGCCTGAGCCCAAGGTGGGTGACGCAGGACCTGCCCGCGGGGGCAACAAGCGCTGCCGTAACGGTCTCCTCCGCAGCGCGGGATTTTCCTTCTCGTTTCCGACATTCCGGGAAGGGTACAAGGACGTTATAGCGGGGAACGGCGTCCGCCATCCGTGAGTGCGTCCGCCATCCGTGAGTGCGTCCGCCGTCCCCTGACCACTGCCACGGCCCGCCCAGCGGGCCTTGGCCTGAGTTGAGGCAGGGCATGGAATTCCGGCAGATTATTGAGACGGTTGGGCAGCTGGTCGACTTCGCCGGAGTTGCTGTGATGGTGATCGGCGCGGTGGTCTCCCTCCCGCTGGCGATCCGTGGCCATCAGCCCCGGCTTCTTCCGCCAGGTGCTGAAAAGCTGAGTTTCTACCGCTCCTACCGGCAGTTGCTGGGCAGATCCATTCTGCTGGGGCTGGAACTGCTCGTCGCTGCCGACATCATCCGCACCGTTGCCGTCACGCCTACGTTCGCCAGCGTCGGGGTGCTGGCCATCATCGTGCTGATCAGGACGTTCCTCAGCTTTTCCCTGGAGCTGGAAATCACCGGGCGCTGGCCGTGGCAGAAGGAACCCTCAGCGGCCCGTGCCGGGTCAACCGCCGCCGCGGGCTGAGGTCCGCCGCCCACGTTTTCCACGTAGGGGTCTTTGGGTCTCTTCATTGTCAGTGGTGGCTGGCAGAGTGTGGTTATGGAGGCCATTGGGGAGCATCTAGGTGAGGCGTACGGCCGGAAAGCGTACGACGCCGGCAGCTGGCTGCCGCACCCGGCCCACCTTCACGCGGTCCCCGCGGAGGCTTCACAGCACCGCGCCACAGGTCCTGGCCACCAGGACCTCCTGGCTGGGTTGGCGGCCCGGCTCGCGGCCGTTGCCGTGGCCGCCCCGGATGTGCTGGCGTCTGCCTCTTATCTCGAGGCCGCCGAGTTCGCCGCCCGCGCCGAGGACCTCGCCCGGACCGTGGAGTACCTGCAACTCCTGGGCGCCGGGGCGGTGGACCGCACCCGCGCCCAGGCCATCACCGACGCCGCAGCCACGACCCGTGCCGCCCGGTCCGCCGCCGTGGTTGAGACCGACGCCAACTGGCCCAATCCGCCCGCCGGTCCCGGCCACCCGGTGGTGTCACCGGCCGACGACGGGTGCCGGAACACCGCAGAGTTCCTCCGCCTGCGCCTGCACATCCCCATCCGCGAAGCCCGCCGCCGCCTCACCCTCGCCCACCAGGTCCTCCCAGCCACCAGCCTCACCGGCGAACCACTCCCACCAGCCCGGCCCCATCTCGCTGCCGCCCTCGCCCCCACCCGCACCACCGACACCGACTCCGACTCCGGGATCACGTCCCCGGCCGGGTACGGACCTGCCGTGTCCTCGCATGCTGCGGCCCTCATCACGGCAACCCTCGCCCGGCTCCAGCACCACACCACCGCCGAGACCCTGGAAACGATCGAACACCACCTCACCACAGCCGCCACCACCACCGACCCTGACTTCCTGACCCGCCTCGCCTCGCTGGACCGACACCATCGACGCCGACGGCACCGAACCCACCGAAGAAGCCCTCCGCCACACCCAAGGCGCCTTCATCCGCAAACCCCGCCACGGCCTCCACCACCTCGAAATCTTCGCCACCACCGACCAATACGAACACCTCCTCACCGTCATGAACACCGCCACCAACCCCCGCACCGCCGGGGACAAGGCAGCAGCACGCCAACCCGGCGGGATTGACCTGGACCGGCGCACCCGCGCCCAAAAACAACTCGACGGCCTCATCACCGCCGCAAAAACAGCCCTCGCCACCAACACCCTGCCCACAACCGGCGGCAACCGACCCCAC
>NZ_JARETC010000018.1:0-42041 GCF_029077345.1 Arthrobacter sp. NQ4
AACGCGTTACGGTGGGACACGAGGACCTCCTGGTTTGTGTTCGCTCTCGACAAGCACCACACAACACCCGGAGGTCCTCTTATTGCTTCAAATCAACCCAGTGTCACCAACCTGGCGGGACAGTACACCTAGCCGTCGTAATGGGTGCGCGCCGGGCCCTGGCCCAGGGCATTCACCACGGCAGCAGCAACATCGTGCAGCTTGGTGTTGCGGGTGCTCGACGCGGTCTTCAGGATGGCAAAAGCGTCCTGCTGGCTGCATCGGTTCTGGGCCATGATGATGCCCACCGCCATATCGATGACCGTGCGGGACTCCAGCGTGGCACGGAGGTTCGCCGCCGTCTCGCTGTAATGCGCAAAGCGCACTGCAAGGCGGAGTGCCAGCGAGGTCTGGCTGACGAAATCTTCGGCGAACTTGAGCACGCGGCCCTCAAAGCGGTGGGCCCGGCCGGAGTACAGCAGCAGCGCTGCCTTGGTTTCGCCTTCAAGCCGGAAGGGAAGAGCCGCGACCGACCTGACTCCCCGTGCCACAACTGCCGTGGAGTATTCCGGCCAGCGGCCGTCCCCTTCGAGGTCCGGAGCGTGGACTGTCTCCTGGACGGTGAATGCCGTCAGGCTGGGGGTCTCGGCGAAGCTGTGCTCAAGGCGTCCGATGGACTTTGCTTCCCGGCTGCTGCTGGCTACGGTGGCGGTTTTCCGCTGCCGGAGCAGGGTGATGGCGCATAGCATCTCATCGCCTGGCTCCGAGAGGTTACGCGCGGACACCTGTGCCAGTTCATTGAGGAAGTCCTCAACATCGGAGCTGTTGAGGACCAGTTCATGCAGGTGCTCTGTGATGGATGTATCGGTTTTTGCTGTTGACTCGCTGGCCACGGTTTTCTGGTGCCATTCGTTCAGGTCAAAACGAGCCTGCAACACACAAGCACCCCGCAGCAGGGCGGGGAACCGGTGATGGTCGCTGGATCGACGAACTTTCCAACGGCCTGCTGCTAAACCGATAACCAGAGTATATACATCCCCGGCCGGGGCGAAGCCCATGTGCTTCCGGGCGGCGACAGCGCTTGCTGGCGCCGGGCAAGGACCAACCGGCACAATGATGCGGGAGCCGGTGCTGCCTCTGCCGGCCCGTTGACTGTGGTCCCGCCGCGGAAGGACAGGAACATGACCAGGCTTCTCATCATCGGCCCACCGGGCTCCGGCAAAGGAACCCAGGCCGAACACCTGGCGCGCCACTTCCAGGTCCCTGCCGTGTCCACCGGCGACATCTTCCGGAGCAACGTAAGCCGGAAGACAGACCTGGGGAACCAGGCTGCGCAGTATTTGGACGGCGGCCACTTCGTACCTGACCACCTAACCAACGCACTGGTCAAGGACCGGCTCCTTGAAGGCGACGCGAGGCACGGGTTCCTGCTGGACGGCTACCCCCGCACGGCGCCGCAGGCCGCCGAACTGGATGCCATGCTCGCGGCCCAGGGCCATGCGCTGGACGCCGTCATCGAACTGCAGGCGCCGGACGCCGAACTGGAGGAGCGGATGCAGCGCCGCGCTGCGGAACAGGGCCGCACGGACGACACCATCGATGTCTTCCGGCGCCGCCTGGACCTCTACCACCGCCAGACCCATGAAGTAGTCTCGGTGTACGCGGGCCGGGGCATCCTGGTGTCCGTCAACGGCAGCGGCGATCAAGGCGGGATCACCGCAGTGGCAATCGCCGCCGTCGAACAGTTCCTCGCAGCCCCGCGGCCCCCGTCCTGACCGAAACACCGCACGGTGAACGCACTCCAACAGAAGGAAACACTGATGAGAATTGCCGTTACAGGCGGAAACGGAAAACTGGGGCGGCACGTGGTGCGCCGGCTCACCGACGATGGCCACCAGGTCCTCACCCTGGACCGCGCTGGCGAGCGCAGCCCGGGGCTCCTGGTAGTGGACCTGCGCAACTACGGGCAGGTGGTGGACGCGCTGCTGGGGGTTGATGACCGGCATGACGGGTTCGACGCCGTGGTGCACCTGGGAGCCATTCCCGCCCCGGGCATCCTTCCGGACGCCGCCACGTTCGAGAACAACATGCTGTCCACCTACAACGTCTTCCAGGCCGCGCGGCGCGCCGGCATCAAGAAGGTGGTGTACGCGTCCAGCGAGACCGTGCTGGGGCTGCCGTTCGACATTGACCCGCCCTACATCCCGGTGGACGAGGAATACCCGCCGCGGCCGGAAAGCACCTACTCCCTGGTGAAGACGCTGGAGGAGCAGATGGCCGTGGAGATGACGCGGTGGGACCCGGAGCTGAGCATTACGGGGCTGCGGTTCTCCAACGTGATGGACGAGGCCGACTACGAAAAGTTCCCTTCCTTCGATGGGGACGCGATGCTGCGGAAGTGGAACCTGTGGGGCTACATCGACGGCAGGGACGGCGCGCAGGCCGTGGCGCGGGCGCTGGAGAACGCCAAGCCAGGATTCGAGGCCTTCATCATTGCCAATGCCGATACCGTCATGAGCCGGTCAAGCGCCGGCCTCGCAGCTGAGGTGTTCCCCGGCGTCAAGGTCACCAAGGAACTGGGCGAGCACGAAACGATGCTTTCCATCGACAAGGCACGGCGGCTGCTGGGCTTCGAGCCCGAGCACAGCTGGCGGAACCATGCAGCAGCCGGCTCCGGCTCTGGAGGAGGCCAGGGCTAGAACCGGGCCTGCAGTAACCGGGCCGCAGGAAACGCCGAAGGTTGGCACAGGATCATCCAAGGAGCCGGAAGCCGTGCGCTTCCGGCTCCTATCCTTTTGGTACCGCCAACCGCCACCGCAAGGACCCCCACATGCGTACCCGATTCTTCGTGCTGCCTGCGCTCACGGCGATGCTCTCCGCCGTCGTCCTTTCCACGGCAGCCCTGCCCGCCGCCGCTGCTCCTATCGCGGCTGCTGTCACTGTCCAACCCGCCGCCGCTGCAACCGGACGCTACATCGTCCAGTACGCCCCCACTGCGGACGTCGCCTCAGAGACGGCCGGACTGCGCGGCCAGGGCCTCGCCGTCGGCCGCACGTTTGAGCACGCAATCCATGGCGCCGTTGTCACCGCAACCCCCGCCCAGGCGGCAGCCCTTGCCAGGTCGGGGAAGGTGCTGTCGGTGGAACCGGACGCCCCCCTCACGGTTTCCGGGAACGAGCAGCCGGCCCCCTGGGGCCTGGACCGTGCCGACCAACGGGCGTTGCCGCTCTCCGGCAGCTACTCGTGGACCGGGTCCGGCGCCGGTGTGACGGCCTACGTGGTGGACACCGGCATCCTGGCCTCGCACAGCGACTTTGGCGGCCGGGTGGCGGCGGGCTGGACCGCCGTGGCGGATGGCAACGGCACCACTGACTGCAACGGCCACGGCACCCACGTAGCCGGAACGGTGGCAGGGTCCACGTACGGCGTCGCCAAGAGCGCCACCCTGGTGTCGGTCAGGGTGCTGGACTGCAGCGGGTCCGGCTACAACTCGGACGTGGTGGCCGGCCTGGACTGGATCGCCGCAAACCATGCAGCCGGAACACCGGCCGTGGCCAACCTCAGCCTGGGTGGAGCGGCCAGCAGCACGGTGGACAGCGCCGTCCAGGCCGTCCTGGCTGACGGCGTCACCACTGTGGTGGCCGCGGGCAACTCCGCTGTGGACGCCTGCACGGGCTCACCTGCCCGCGTGTCCGGCGCCGTCACCGTGGCGGCCAGCGATGCAACCGACAAGCAGGCATCGTTCTCCAACTTTGGGTCCTGCGTTGACCTGTATGCTCCCGGCGTCGGCATCACCTCCGACTACTACACCTCCACCACGGCCACGGCGTCCATGTCCGGAACATCCATGGCGGCTCCGCACACCGCCGGCGCCGCTGCCCTGCTGCTCTCGCAGAACCCCGCCCTGGCACCGGCGGACGTGGCCGCGGCACTGGCAGCCAATGCCACCTCCGGGGTGGTCACCGGCGTCACCGCGGGTACCCCGAACCGCCTGCTGTTTACCGGTGCGGACGCCACGGCTCCTGCCCCTGCTCCTGCCCCGACCGTCACCTCGGTTTCGCCGGCCGCCAAGGCCACCGCCGTGGCCGCGGGCACGAACGTGGCGGCCACCTTCAGCGTCGCCGTCCAGGGCGTGTCCGCCACGACCTTCGTGCTCAAAAACGCCGCAGGGACCAACATTGCCGCCACCGTCACGTACAACGCAACCACCAGGACCGCCACCCTTGACCCGGCCGCAAGCCTCGCCGCGGACACCACCTACACGGCCACCCTGGCCGGCGGAACCTCTGCCATCCGCGACGCGGCAGGCACGCCACTGGCCACCACCAGCTGGAGTTTCACCACCGGTCCCGCGCCCACCCTCACCAGCTACACCCCGGGCAGCAATGCGCTCCTGGTCCGCAGGAACAGCAACGTCAGCGCCACCTTCAGCGAAGCCGTCCAGGGCGCCGGCACCGCCACATTCACTTTGAAGAACGCTTCCACCGGTGCCTTGGTGGCAGCCTCTGTCTACCGCAACGGCACCACCAACCAGTGGATCCTCGATCCCCAGGAACCCCTGGCCGCCAAGGCCCGGTATACGGTGACCCTGGTTGGAGGGGCCGCCGGGATCCGCGACCTCGCCGGCAATCCGCTGGCCGGCCGGAGCTGGCAGTTCACCACCGGGTCGTACTAGTCGCCCGGACCGGCCCTGCCGTTGGCCGTGGCGGCCGCCCTGGCGCCCTACCTGGCCGGGGCCGGCTCCATGGCCGGTGACCCGGTGATGGAGTGAATGGCCAATCATGGGGATAATCTTCAGCCTAGGCATTCAACAACACGCATACACGGCGTGCATTCAACAGGGCGCAGGGACGGGCAGCACATTGGCACAAAAATCAGCAGGTTCCGCAGTCACGCAGAGAAACTCGGGCAGGTGGCACACCTTCCATGAGAAGTTCGTGGTGGAGGAGCGCTACATCGATCCTGCCGACCGGCGCCGCCTTTACCGTGCATCGGTCATCCTGGCGGTGGTGGGGCTGGCACTCTTTATCGCCACGCTGATCAGCGTGGTGCAGGGTGTCGGCCTTACCGTTGCAGACCAGCCGGTGCACGACTGGCTGCTGACAACCCGTTCAGGGGCACTTACCGCGTTCATGATCTTCCTGGCCGTGTTCTTCGGCCCCATCGCCCTGCCCATCATCGTGCTGGTGGTGATCCTCGTCTGGGGCTTCGCGGCCAAACACGCCTGGCGCCCCATCCTGCTGGCGTCCGCGATGCTGACCGGGGTGATCATCTCCCAGATCATCCTGCACATCGTCCAGCGCTCGCGGCCTCCCGTTGACCAGATGCTGTTCGGTGCGGACCAGACCTTCTCGTACCCGTCCGGGCACGTCCTGGGAGCCTGCGACTTCCTGCTGGTGGGCGCCTACCTGATCTTCTCCCGGCGCCGGAACCCCCGCTCAGCGGTGTTCGGTTTCATCGGGGCCGGAATCGGAATCATCCTCGCCATCGGCAGCCGGCTCTACCTGGGCTACCACTGGCCCACCGATACCCTTGCATCGTTTTCCCTCTCGCTGCTCATCCTGGGCGGAGTCATCGCGCTGGACACCTGGCGGACAGCGCGAATCCCCGGGGAGCCGGTCACGGGAGAGCTGTCGAAGGAAGAATCCGCCCGGGAGTAACGCCCTCCCCGGCAGGCTAATTCACTGCAGTTGCGTCACCGCGGCTGCTTGATTCCGGTTGTGTCGCTCGGCTGATTCGCTGCAGCCAGGTCCCGGCTGCATCACTGCGGCCGGGACCTGGCGCGCTTCAGGGCCCTGTGCAATTTCACATTCGCTGCCTCCAGCTCCAGGACCTTGGCAACGCCTGCCAGGTTCAGCCCCTCCTCGAGGAGCTCGCCGATCCGCTGCAGTACGGCAATGTCGTCATCGCTGTATTGGCGGGTGCCGCCTGCCGTCCTCGACGGCGTCAGCAGCCCCTTGGTTTCGTACAGCCTGATGTTCTGCTGCCCGGTTCCCGTGAGCTCCGCGGCCACCGAGATGGCGTACAGGGCCCGTGAGCCGGCGGAGCGCGCAGGCCGTCCCGCATCAGGTTCTGCCATGTGTACTCCCAAAAATCGCTGCGGCCCGTGTCTTGCTTCAGTTTCCCACGAGTGCTATAAAAAATCTATATCCACCGCCATAGATTAGGTGATAGTGGAGCAGACGCAGATCAACACTTGGAAGCTGAAGGAGTGGGAAATGATGTTGATGCGTACGGACCCGTTCCGTGAGCTGGACCGGCTCACGCAGCAGGTCTTTGGGACTGCCGCCCGTCCGGCCGCCATGCCCATGGACGCCTGGCAGGAGGACGGCGAGTTCGTGGTGGCGTTCGACCTTCCCGGAGTGAAGGTGGATTCGCTGGACCTGAACGTCGAGCGAAACGTCCTGACTGTGCGGGCCGAGCGCCAGGACCCCACGCAGCCCAATGTGGAACTGGTGGCCTCTGAGCGTCCCCGCGGCGTGTTCAGCCGCCAGCTGATCCTGGGCGACACCCTGGACACCGACAAGATCAAGGCCAGCTACGACCAGGGCGTCCTGACCCTGCGGATACCGGTTGCAGAACAGGCCAAGCCGCGCAGGATCGAAATCCAGACCCAGCAGGGCGGGATGCAGCAGATCAACACGTAGGGCTTTCCTTCGCGTGCCCCTGCCGGCCCGGCAGGGGCACCGGCGGAGCAGGAGGCTGGCATGAATGACGTCCCCGATTACTACACCATCCTCGGCGTGGGCCGGGATGCCACCCGGCAGGAAATCTCCCATGCGTACCGGGCCCTCATGCGCAGCCACCATCCGGACATGGACGGCGCGCAGGCGGACGGGAACAATCAGCCAGGGGGGAGCCAGCCGGCGGTGGCGCGCAACCCCGGGCAGCGTGACGAACTCCTGAGGATCATGCAGGCGTTCAACGTGCTGCGTGACCCCGGGCGCCGGGCCGAGTACGACCGGAGGCTGACGGCGGCGGTGCCCACCATCGTTCCGGTCCGCAAAGTCCGCAGCACCGGCGGCCCGTCCGGGCCTCCCATCCGTGTCACCCCCGTGCGGTGGGAGAGCGGGCCCTGGGCCTGAAAACGGCCCCGGCCCTAAAGCTGGTCCTGAATCCGGCCCTGAAGCGGGCCCTGAACCCCGTAAAACCAACCAACGCAGTGCCATTCATCCAAGGAGGCGGAAAGCTGCATGAGCGACTGGCGGCGCTACGATTCACACCTCATTCCCGCATTCCATGAGCGCTTTGAGCAGCGCTGGGGTCCGGGAACCGCGCCCTTCCTGGACCCCGAGGCGCACGAACAGCCGCTGCCGCGCGCGCAGTGGATCAACCCTGCCACCGGTGCGGCCTTGGCGGCGGTCCCGGTCTGGACGGCCGACGAGAGGCAGCAGCGTTCCTTCGGCGTGTTCTACCTGCCCCCGGCGGGGGACATCTGGGTCCTGCGGCCCGGGTACACCGGCTACCTGGAACCGTCCGACGGCGATTCCGAGCACCTGGTGACCCTGCGCAACGACGCCTTTCGCAAGGCAGTGGCGCACGCCAAGGAGTTCCTTTTCGGTTCACAGTAGCCGCCGGTGCCCGCCGCGGAGTTGCTGCTCGTCAGCCGTCCTGCGCTGTGACATTCTGGGACGTACCCAAACCACCGTGACCAAAAGGCTGGACCCCAATGCACATCACCGCCAAGGACCTCGCAGCGCTCATCCCCCCGGGGTTCACGCTTGGCGTCGCAACCGCAGCATTCCAGATTGAAGGGGCGCTGGATGAGGATGGCCGCGGGCCCTCGGGGTGGGACAGGTTCGCGGCCAGGCCCGGCGCCATCGTGGAGGACCACAGCCCCGTCGTGGCCACGGACCATTACCACCGGATGCCGCAGGACGTGGCCCTCCTGAAGCAGCTGGGCGTCGATTCCTACCGGTTCTCCTTCTCCTGGCCGCGCATCCAGCCCGGCGGGACCGGGCCGGCCAACCGCGCAGGGCTGGCGTTCTATGACCGGCTCCTGGACGAGCTCCTGGCCAACGGCATCTCGCCCATGGCCACCATCTACCACTGGGACACGCCCCTGGAACTGGATGAAGCAGGCGGCTGGATGAACCGGGACACCGCCTACCGGCTGGGGGAGTACGCCGCGATCGTGGCTGAGTCGTTCGGGGACCGGGTGGCACGCTGGGTCACCATCAACGAACCGGCCACCGTGAGCGCGAATGGCTATGCATTCGGCCTGCACTCACCCGGCAAGGAGCTGGCCCTGGGCGCCTTCCCCACCGTCCACCACCAGCTGCTGGGCCACGGGCTCGCCGTCCAGGCCCTGCGCGCTGCCAAGGTGCCGGGCGAAATCGGGATGACCAACGTCTACTCGCCCATGGTGCCGAACTCGATCAACCCGCTGGACAAGATCAGCGCCGGGGTTATGGACCTGGGCCAGAACCGGCTCTACGCGGACCCGGTCCTGACGGGCAAATACCCCGACCTGATCCGCGCCGCAAAGTTCTTCAGCTCCTTTGAACACCCCGACGAGGACATGGAGATCATTTCCCAGCCCCTGGACTTCTACGGGCTCAACTACTACATGCCCACCAAGGTGGCGGCGGGGCCAGGCAGCGGTACAGTGCCGTCAAGCATGGCGGAAGCCATGGGCAGCGACCTCAACGCCACGGGCAGCGGTGCCACGCCATTCCACGTGGAAGCCTGGCCGGAAGCGGACATCACCGCCTACGGGTGGCCGGTCAAGCCGGAGTACATGGCCGTGGCCCTGAAGGAGATGGCGGACCGGTATCCCAACCTGCCGCCGGTGATCATCACCGAAGGCGGGGCCAGCTTCGAGGACATCATCGTCCGGGACAAGTCCACCAACACCCGGTTCATCCCGGACGAGCGGCGGCTGAAGTACATCTCCGACCACCTTGAAACCGCACTGCGGGCCACGGCCCCCGGCGGCGTGGCAGAGTCCGTTGACCTGCGTGGCTACTACGTGTGGTCCTTCCTGGACAACTTCGAGTGGTCCGCCGGCTACAAGCAGCCCTTTGGCCTGCTGCACGTCGACTTTGAAACACTGGACCGCACGCCCAAGGCATCCTACTTCTGGTACCAGGAGCTCATCGAGGAACGTGACCTGGCTGCCGCTGCTGACGCCACCATCGCCCAGGCCGTGGTTCCGGATCTGCTCGGCAGTGAGGATGTGCTGGACCGTGAGGATTTGCTCGACAACGGGGAGTTGTTGGGCAATGAAGCGCCCGACGACGGCGCACCCCTGGGTGCCGGGGCGTAGGACGCAACGGGGCCGGCCCCGGAATGGTCAGCCCCGGAGCAGGTCCAGCATGGCGAGCTGCTTGGCGATGCCGGCGCCGTCCGGGGAGTAGATCCACGGCACCCGGGAGGTGGTGTGGTCGCCGTCCTCGGAGTGGCCGCCGGCGAAGACCGATTCGCTGACGGACAGCTGCCGGATGGCGATGGCCGCAACCTTTTCCGGGTTCCCGGCGGCGAAGGCGGAGTAGATGGCCTCATCATGCTGGCCGTTGTCGCCGATCAGGAGCCACCGCATGTCCGGGAATTCCTCGGCAAGCCGCTCCAGGTTGCGGTGCTTGTGGTCCTGGCCGCTGCGGAACCAGCGGTCCTGGGTAAGGCCCCAGTCCGTCAACAGCAGCGCACCCTTGGGGTACATGTTGCGGGTCAGGAAGCGCCCCAGCGTGGGGGCGGCGTTCCAGGGGCCGGTGGACAGGTAGATAACGGGGGCCTCGGGATGCTCAATGGTCAGCCGGTCCAGCAGCACGGCCATTCCCGGCGTGGCCATGCGCGCCCGTTCGCTGAGCACGAAGGTGTTCCACAGCGCCAGGAATGGCCGGGGCAGGGCGGTCACCATGACGGTGTCGTCAATGTCGGAGACGATGCCGAACTGCACGCCGGGCGCGATGACCTGGATCAGTGCTTCCGCCGGCTCGGTTCCCTCGGCGCGCAGGACTGCCGTATGCCAGCCGGGGGACAGCTGGACATCCACCTCGGTGTCGATGAGTCCGCCCCGGTCCGCCGTGACGTGGGTGACCACGTCGCCGATGGTGATTTCGACGTCGGTAAACTGCAGCGGCACCCCGGTGAAGGCGCGCCAGCCCCGGATGTTCTGGTTCCCGTTTTTCGCTTCGTGCTCGGCTTTGCTTCCCGGTAACGGCTTCTGGGTCAGCAGCACCCGCCCCAGCACCCGTACACGGGTGGTGGAACCGTAGCCCTGGTAGGCGATGGTCTGCGGCACGAAGTCCCACCGTTTGGCGAGGGTGATCCGGACATCGTTGACCGCATCAGAAAGCCTGTGCGCCAGCCGGAAGAACTGGCTTCCCGACAGTGCGTACTGGCCTTTTTTGTTCTGCCGCGGTGTGTGTGCCGTGTCCTGGGCTGGGTTCTGCGGAGCCGTGTCCATGCCCTAACTCTGCCACAGGGCGGCAGCAGGCATCAGCTGACGCCCAGGAAAGCCCGCAGGGTCTCGGCGTTCCGCACAGCGTTCCCGCCGCCGTCGTTGTTGAAGTAGGCGTACACGTCGATGCCCGCGCCGTCCCACTCGCGGATCCGGTCTGCCCACCAGTGCATGTCGGCGTCCGAGTAGGAGCCGCCGTACAGGTGCTCGTGATCCGGCCCGTGAAGCCGGACGTAGGCGAACGGCGCGGTGGTGCGCAGGATGCAGGGGAGGTTGGCGCCGCTCATGATGCAGTAGGCCGCCTGGTGCCGCTCCAGCAGGGCGAACACTTCGGGGCAATCCCAGCTGGGGTGCCTGAACTCCACGGCCACCCTGATCCAGGAGGGGAGCGCGGCCAGGAAATAATCCAGCCGGGCGTCGTCGCGCTCCAGCTGCGGCGGCAGCTGGACCAGGAGCACGGCCCGTTTGTCCCCCAGCTCATGCCAGCACCTGGTGATGCGCTCAATCCACACCTCCGGTGAATAGAGCTTGCGTGCGTGGGTCAGCCCGCGGGGTGCCTTGACGGACATGCTGAATCCGGGCGGGAGGCGCCTGTTCCAGCCTGCGAAGGTGGTGTCCCTGGGCCACCGGTAGAAACTGGCGTTCAGTTCAACCGTGCTGAACCTGGCGACGTAGCACTGGAGCCTGTCCCGGACGGGCAGCCCGGGCGGGTACAGGACGTTCTCCCAGTGGTCGTAGCTCCAGCCGGAGGTGCCGATGTGGATAGCCATTTGCCTCAGGCTACACCTGCACATTCCCCTTCCCTTCGGAGCCCTGTGTGGCAGGGTAATGTCATGGCGCGAATCGAAGACTATGCGGTAGTTGGCGACCTTCAAACAGGGGCGCTGGTCAGCAAGGAAGGCTCCATTGACTGGCTCTGCCTCCCGCGGTTCGATTCCCCGGCGTGCTTCAACGCCCTGCTGGACACCCCTGACTCGGGTCGCTGGCTGCTGGCGCCGGAGGGCGGCGGACCGTGCACCCGGCGGAGCTACCGCGACGGCAGCCTGGTGCTGGATACGGAGTGGGAGACGCCGGACGGAACGGTGCGGGTCACGGACTTCATGCCGCCCAGGGATTCCGTTGCTGACATTGTCCGCATCGTGGAGGGCATCAGCGGCACAGTCAAGATGCACGGGGAGCTGGTCCTGAGGTTCGACTACGGCCACATCGTGCCATGGGTCCGCAAGGACAAGCGCGGGCTGCACGCCATTGCCGGCCCGGACGCCGTCTACCTGGTCACCCCTGCGCCCCTGCACGGCGAGAACATGCACACCATCAGCGACTTCACCGTGAGCGCCGGCGAGAAGGTGCCGTTCGTGCTCACCTGGGCACCAAGCCATGTGGGCCGGCCGGTCAGTGTTGATGCCGAGGACGTCCTTGACAGCACCTACGCATTCTGGCGGGGCTGGTCCTCGCAGTGCACCGTCAAGGGAAAATACCAGGACGCGGTGGTCCGATCCCTGGTGACGCTCAAGGCGCTCACCTATGCCCCCACCGGGGGCATCGTCGCCGCCGTCACCACATCCCTTCCGGAGCAGCCGGGCGGCCAGCGGAACTGGGACTACCGCTACTGCTGGCTGCGGGATGCCGCCATGACCCTGCAGGCCCTGCTGGCCGCCGGATACACCGCCGAGGCGGCCGCCTGGCGGGACTGGCTGCTCCGGGCCGTGGCCGGCGACCCCGCCGACCTGCAGATCATGTACGGAATCCATGGCGAG
Source organism: Arthrobacter sp. NQ4 (assembly GCF_029077345.1). Lineage (NCBI taxonomy): Bacteria > Bacillati > Actinomycetota > Actinomycetes > Micrococcales > Micrococcaceae > Arthrobacter > Arthrobacter sp. NQ4. The sequence continues at coordinate 12,139 of NZ_JARETC010000018.1, forward strand.
CGGCGGCTGCCCGAGATGGAGCTGCCCTGGCTGAAGGGCTACGAAAACTCGTCACCTGTGCGGATCGGAAACGCGGCTGCGGAACAGTTCCAGCTGGATGTGTGGGGCGAGGTCCTTGACTGCCTCGCGCTGACCCGGAACTCGCTGCTGAAGCACACGGATGAGGCCTGGGACGTGCAGATCGCCCTGATGGAGCACCTGGAAACCATCTGGGACCAGCCGGACAACGGGCTCTGGGAGATGCGGGGGCCGCGCCGGCACTTCACCCACTCCAAGGTCATGGCGTGGGTGGCCGCGGACCGGATGGTGAAGGGCGTGCGGGAGTCCGGGCTGCCGGGTCCGGTGGAGCGCTGGGAGGCGCTGCGGGAGCAGATCCGCGGGGACATCATGGCCAACGGGTTCGATGCCCGGCGCAATACGTTTGTGCAGTCCTACGGCCGGCCGGAGCTCGATGCCAGCCTGCTGCTGATTCCGAGGGTGGGTTTCCTGCCGAACGACGACCCCAAGGTCATAGGAACCATCGACGCCATTCAGCGGGAGCTGACCCAGGACGGTTTCGTGCTGCGGTACAAGCCGGAAGAGAGCGACGACGGCCTGCCGGGCGACGAGGGCGTCTTCCTGGCGTGCTCATTCTGGATGGTGGAGGCGCTCCTGGGGGCGGGGCGCCACGAGGAATCGCGCGAGCTCTTCGAACGCCTGCTGGAACTGCGCAACGACGTGGGGCTCCTGAGCGAGGAGTGGGCGGTGAAAGCCGGGCGCCAACTGGGTAACACACCGCAGGCATTCAGCCACTTCGCCCTTGTGACTAGCGCCCTGGAGCTTCATCAGGATACGGTTCGGCGCAGTGACACCCCCCTTCCGTCTGCACAGGCGGATACGCGCTGAGGCGGCGCGGACGGGGCCGGAACTTCTCCTTCGCAGGATAGATAAGTATACTTACTAACACCTCATGGAGTGCTCCCAAGCACAGTGCCGTGATTGACGGAGGAGTGATAGTTATGGCCGGATTTTTTGAACTCGTGGATGCCCCTGACGGCGGTTACCGGATCAGGATGATGGACGGAAGCGGGAACCTGATGGCCATCTCGGTTACCTTCCCCACCAAGCGGGCCGCTGTGGCGGGCGTTGCGATGGCCCGGGAAATTGCCGGCACGGGCCTGATCCGGGACAAGAGCCTGGACGGCGCCGGATCCGTCATCCGGGAACGCGTCCGGCCGGTCAGTTCTCCCAAGGAGGAAGCGGCCAAGCTGAAAAAGGCCCCCGGCGCCCGACGGGCAGCGGTGGGCTGATGGCCGAATCCACCACACCCCCTGGCGGCCCCCGCCGGGGGGTCCTGTTTGACGTCGACGGTACGCTGATCGACTCGTCGTACATCCATACCATCGCCTGGTGGAATGCCTTCCGCCAGTATGGCCACGACGTCCCCATGGCAGCCATCCACCAGCTCGTGGGCATGGGCGGCGCCCGGCTGGTGGACACCCTCCTTCCGGATGGCCGGAACCGGGATGAGGATGAGGACATCATGGCCAGCCATGGCGCGCTGTATGCCTCGCACTGGCCCTCGCTCCGCACCCTTGATGGCGCCAAGGACCTGCTGGGCCAGTGCCATGCCGGAGGCCTGGCCGTGGCCCTGGCGTCCTCGGCGCGGGAAAGGGACCTGCAGGTCATGCGCTCCGTGCTGGACGCCGACTCCTTCATTGATGCCGCCACCAGCGCCAACGACGCGGAGGAGAGCAAGCCTGCACCGGACATCCTGGAAGCCGCCCTGGAGGCCGTGGGTGTCGAGGCTGCCAATGCCGTTTACGTGGGCGACGCTGTATGGGACATGAAGGCGGCGGGCGCGCTGGGCATTCCTGCCATCGGACTTACCTGCGGTGGAATCCAGGCGGCACAGCTCCGCGAAGCGGGTGCCGTTGAGGTCTTCGACGGGCCGCGCCAGTTGCTCCAGAACCTGGGCTCAAGCGCCATCGGCCGGCTGCTTGCGCTGCAGCCGCACCGCCAGGAAGGCTGACCGGCCTACAGTGGCTGCCCGCCCGGCACGGAATCCTCGTCGCCGGCGATGGCGGGCTTTGTCCACGACACCACCACCTTCACCGAGCCGTCGTCGTTCCGCTCGATGTCGGTGGCCACCTCTGTGGCCGGCGCCCCCATTTCCCGGACGCGCGTGCGGTAGGTGCTGACCAGTTCCGCCAGGCTTTCTTCCGTCCATTCACCCGGACGCATGCGGGTGGAGATCTCGACCGGTTCCGGCTGGTACAACGACATGGCGTTCCTCTTTCACGTGGTCTTCCCTTGGTCCCTTCCTACGCTATGAGCAGCCGACGGCGGCCACAAGCTTTTAATCAGCATGCTTACTTTTTTCGCCCAAAACAGATAGCGTCGAAGAAAGGGTGCCGCGGGTGCCCTGCCCCGCCCCGGGAGAACCCCAGGGGCACAGCAGACGAAAGGGAGATTGTGAAAGCACTGACGTGGCAAGGAAAGCGGTCGGTAAGCGTTGAAGAAGTGCCCGATCCCGTCATCCAGGAACCCACGGACGCGATCGTCCGGATCACCTCCACCGCGATCTGCGGCTCCGACCTGCACCTCTATGAGGTCCTGGGCCCCTACATGCACAAGGGCGACGTCATTGGCCACGAGCCGATGGGCATCGTGGAGGAAGTAGGCAGTGGCGTTTCGAATCTCCGCAAGGGCGACCGCGTGGTGGTTCCGTTCAATATTTCCTGCGGCTCCTGTTACATGTGCAAGCAGGGCCTGCAGTCCCAGTGTGAGACCACCCAGGTCAAGGAAAAGGGATCCGGTGCCGCCCTCTTCGGCTACTCCGAGCTGTACGGGTCAGTCCCCGGCGGCCAGGCCGAGTACCTGCGCGTGCCGCACGCCGATTACGGGCCCGTGAAGGTGGGCAGCGAGCTTCCGGACGAACGCTACCTGTTCCTTTCCGACATCCTCCCCACCGCCTGGCAGGCCGTGGAATACGCGGACGTCCCGGCGGGCGGCACGCTCGCAGTGTTCGGCCTGGGGCCGGTTGGCCAGTTCGCCAGCCGCATCGGGGTGCACCGCGGTTTCCGGGTTATTGGCATCGACCCCGTCGTTGAACGGCGGGAAATGGCGGCACGGCACGGCGTGGAAACGCTCGATTACAGCAAGACCATTGGAGACGAACTCCGGGACATGACCGCCGGGCGCGGCCCGGACGCGGTGGTTGACGCCGTCGGCATGGAAGCCCATGGATCCCCGGTGGCAGGATTTGCCCACCAGGCGCTGGGCCTCCTGCCCGACAAGCTGGCCCAGAAGGCGATGGAGACCGGCGGCGTGGACCGACTCGCGGCCCTGCACGCCTCCATCGACGCGGTACGCCGCGGCGGCACGCTGTCCCTGAGCGGCGTGTACGGCGGACAGGCCAGCCCCATGCCGATGCTCACCATGTTCGACAAGCAGCTCCAGGTGCGCATGGGCCAGTGCAACGTGCGTCGCTGGACCGATGACATCCTCCCGCTCGTGGAGGACGACGGCGATCCGCTGGGTGTCATGGACCTGGTCACCCACCGTTCGGGCCTGGACGGGGCGCCTGCCCTGTACGAGAAGTTCCAGAAGAAGGAAGACGGCTGCATCAAGGTGGTCCTGAACCCCGGCGCCTGACCAACAGCATCAACAGCAGAGGCCGTTATGGACATTCCATAACGGCCTCTGCTGTCTGCCCGGATGGGTCAGGGGCGCTTAGGTGAGCTTCACCTGGCGGTTCATGTCCTTGTAGAGCAGGTAGCGGAATTCACCGGGGCCACCGGCATAGCAGGCCTGCGGGCAGAAGGCGCGCAGCCACATGAAGTCGCCCGCCTCCACCTCCACCCAGTCGTTGTTCAGCAGGTACATGGCCTTGCCTTCCAGCACGTACAGGCCGTGTTCCATCACATGCGTTTCGGGGAACGGGATGACCCCGCCGGGCTGGAACGTCACGATGTTCACCTGCATGTCATGGGCGAGGTCGTTCGAGTCCGTGAACCGCGTGGTCTTCCAGACGTCATTGGTGTCCGGCATGGACGTGGGCTCCACGTCCTTTTCGTTGGTGACGAAGGACTTGGCCTCGTACCCTTCCAGGCGCTCGTAGGCCTTGCGGATCCAGTGGAAGGACACGACATCGTCAGAGACGTTTTCCAGGCCCCATTCCGAACCTGCAGCCAGGTAGGCGTAGCCGCCCTCCTCCAGCGGGTGCAGTTCGCCGTCCAGGGTGAGGTTGACCTTGCCCCGCGTCACGAAAAGGACGCCCTCCACCCCGGCCTCGAATTCGGCCTTCGGGGCCCCGCCACCCGGGCCGATCTCGACGATCAGCTGGGAGAAGGTGGTGGCGAAACCCGAGATGGGACGGGCGATGATCCACGACCGGGTGTTCGAAAAACCCGGCAGGTTGGACGTGACGATGTCCGTCATGACGCCCTTGGGGATCACCGTGTAGGCCTCGGTGACGATGGCCCGTTCGGTGGTGAGGTGGGTCTGCGGCGGGAGTCCGCCGCTGGGGGAGTAGTACTTGCCCATGAAAGGAATCCTTTGCTTAGGAGTTGGAAGTAGTGGCAAGCCGCGGATGGGCCAGCGCCGTGAGCTGCGGAAGTCCGACGCCGGCAAGCGCCTGGACTTCCTCCGCACCCACTGCGCCGCACTGGACGCCGCGCAGGACGAACGCGGCCAGGGCGCGGGCGGTGGCGGGCTCGTCCATCACGCCGCCTTCGGTCCGCTCCACGTAGTTGCGCAGGCGGGCGGCGGCGGCCGGCAGGCCCTCGCGGTAGAAGGCATAGGTGGCTGCGAAGCGGCTGGGCAGCTGGGCCGGGTGCAGGTCCCAGCCCTGGTAGTAGCCCCGTTCCAGCGACCTTCGGACCAGGCGCCCGTGCAGCTGCCAGGCGTTCTCCACGTTGTCGCCCACCGGGATGATGTTGGTGGACCCGTCGGAGAGCCGGATGCCGGTGCCTGCCACGGCGAGCTGCATGACTTCCTTGGCGAAGTCGGCAACCGGGTGCTCCATGGACTGGTATTCGGCGGAGATCTGCAGCGACGCCGAGTAGTCGTAGGTGCCGTAGTGCAGGCCGCTGATCCTGCCGGGGACGGCGTGCGGGAGCTGCGCCACCGGTGACGTGCCGTCCGGGCCCAGGATCAGCTGCGGCGTTTCCACCTGCACCTCGAACCGGAGTTGGCCGGCGGCCAGCCCGTGGATCTCCTCGAGCCGGGAGACCGCATAGTCCATGGCCTGGACCTGGGCCACCGTGGTGACCTTGGGCAGGGTGAGGACCAGGCCGTCCGGCAGTTCGCCGGCTGCGGCCAGGCCGGACACGAACAGGTCGAGCGTCCGCAGGCCACGGGCCCGGGTGGGAGCCTCAAAGCACTTGAAGCGGATGCCGATGAACGGGGGAGCGGACCCCGCCGCCACGGCCTGGGCCACCACGGACGCTGCCGCAACCGCTGCGGCGTCCTCGGCGTCGTCGCCCCGGTCCCCGAACCCGTCCTCGAAGTCCAGGCGCAGGTCTTCGATCGGCTCGCTGGAAAGCTTCGCTTCGACCCGCGGGGCTACAGCCTGTGCCAGCGCGGCGTCCTGGCCCAGCAGTTCGCAGAGTTTTCCGAACCCGCCGTGTGCTTCCGCCGTCGCCGTTGCCTGGGCGCCCCAGTCGGCCGCGAACGACGCCGTGAAACGGTCCGCGGGGACGTACACCGTGTGCACGGGCTGGCGGGAGCCGTCGTCGCCCGGGTAGTTCTGTTCCAGCAGCCGGTCCGTGGCAGCAAGCTGCCCGTCGATGTGCGCGAGGTCCCCCGCGGAGAGCGAGGACTTGGGTGCTGCCATCTCAGCCCACCAGCTCGTAGGCGGGCGTGGTGAGGAAGTCGGTGTAATCATCCGACAGGCAGATGTCTGCGATCAGTTCGCTGGCCGGCTGGTAGTAGCGGCGGAACGCCTCGTCCCCGAATTCGGTGCGCAGCCGCTCGGTTTCCTCCGCCAGGATCTTTTCCACCAGCTCCCTGGTGACCGTGTTGCCGGTGTCCGCGAGGATGGACTTGTTGCGGATTTGCTGCCACACCTGCGAGCGGGAAATCTCGGCCGTGGCGGCGTCCTCCATGAGGTTGTGGATGGCCACGGCGCCGTTCCCGGACAGCCACACGGCCGTGTAGGCAACGGCCACGTAGAGGTTCAGGCGCAGGCCGGCCTCGGTGACCTGGCCGCCGGCGGACTGCACGTCCAGCAGCTGCTCCGCGGTGACCGACACCTCGGGCCGCTGCTTGTCCACCTGGTTGGGCTTGTCGCCGAGCACGGAGTCGAAGACTTCGCGGCAGGTGGGCACCAGGTCCGGGTGGGCAACCCAGGAGCCGTCGAAGCCGTCGTTGGCCTCGCGGGTCTTGTCCGCGCGGACCTTCTCGAAGGCGGCCTCGGTGACTTCGGGGTGGCGCCGGTTGGGGATGACCGCGGCCATGCCGCCCATGGCGAAGGCGCCGCGCCGGTGGCAGGTCTTGACCAGGAGTTCGGTGTAGGCGCGCATGAACGGGGCGGTCATCGCCACGGACGCGCGGTCCGGCAGGACGAATTCCTCGCCGGCGTCCCGGAAGTACTTGATGATGCTGAACAGGTAGTCCCAGCGCCCGGCATTGAGGCCGGAGGCGTGGTCCCGCAGTTCATAGAGGATCTCGTCCATCTCGAACGCCGCCGGGATGGTCTCGATCAGCACCGTGGCGCGGATGGTGCCCTGGTGCAGTCCGAGGAAGTCCTGGGCGAAAACGAACACGTCGTTCCACAGCCGCGCTTCGAGGTGGCTTTCCATCTTCGGCAGGTAGTAGTACGGGCCCTGCCCGTTGAGGACCAGTTGTTTGGCGATGTGGAAGAAGTGCAGGCCGAAGTCCACCAATGCGCCCACGGCGGGTTCGCCGTTGACCAGGAGGTGCTTCTCCTGCATGTGCCAGCCGCGCGGGCGGGCCACCACGACGGCGAGCGGCGCGTCGGTGCGGAGCCGGTATTCCTTGCCTTCCTCCGAGGTGTAGCTGAGCGTGCCCTGGGCGGCATCGCGGAGGTTCAGGATGGCGTCGATGACGTTGGCCCAGGTGGGCGTGCTGGCGTCCTCGAGGTCCGCCAGCCACACCTTGGCGCCGGAGTTCAGGGCATTGATGGCCATCTTCGCCGGCGAGGCGGGTCCGGTCATCTCCACCCGGCGGTCCTGCAAAGCTGCCGGTGCGGGCGCAACCTTCCAGTCGCCGTCGCGCACGTCCTGGGTCTCCGGCAGGAAGTCCAGCTTGCCCGTTTCCGCCACGCGCTGCCGCTTGACGGCGCGGGCCGCCAGGAGCTCGTTGCGGGTGCCGGCAAACCGGTTGTGGAGCTCCTCCACGAAGGCCAGCGCCTTGGGCGTGAGGACCTCCTCTGCGCGGTTGATCGGACGGGGATCGGTGACGGTGATGGCCATTTCTGGTCCTTTCCTTTGGCTGGAAGTCGGGCGGTCAGGCGGAGGCCAGTGCAGGCTCCGCGGCGGAATCGGCCGGTTCGGCAGCCGTTGCCACATTTGAGGCGTGTGCCGCGGCGGCCACTGCTGCCGCGACGTCGGCGGTCACGTGCGGATCGAAGATGCTGGGGATGATGTAGCTCGCATTGAGCTCATTATCATTCACCCGGTTGGCGATTGCCTCGGCAGCGGCCACCAGCATGTCCGGGGTGATGTCGCTCGCCCCCACGTCGAGGAGCCCGCGGAACAGGCCGGGGAAGGCCAGGACGTTGTTGATCTGGTTGGGGAAGTCGCTCCGGCCCGTGGCCACCACGGCGGCGTGCCGGGAGGCGATGGCCGGATCCACCTCCGGAGTGGGGTTGGCCATGGCGAACACAATGGCGTCTTTCGCCATGGATGCGATGTGCTCTTCTTCCAGGATGTTCGGGGCGGAGACGCCGATGAAGACATCAGCGCCCACCAGGGCCTCGTGCAGGCTGCCGGAGAAGCCTTCCTGGTTGGTGTTTTCCGCGATCCAGGTGCGGTGCGGATCGTTGTACGCCTCACCCTTGTGGATGGCACCGGAGCGGCCCGCGGCCACAATGTGCCGGGCACCCTGGGCCTTCAGCAGTTGGATGATGGCAGAGCCGGCGGCGCCCACCCCGGACACCACGATCTTGACGTCCGCGATCTTCTTGTCCACCACGCGCAGGGCGTTGACCAGGGCGGCGAGGGTCACGATTGCCGTGCCGTGCTGGTCGTCGTGGAACACCGGGATGTCCAGTTCCTCGCGCAGGCGGGCCTCGATCTCGAAGCAGCGGGGTGCGGCGATGTCCTCCAGGTTTACGCCGCCGAAGACCGGTGCCAGGAGCTTGACGGTGCGGATGATTTCCTCCGTGTCCTGGGTGTCCAGGCAGACGGGCCAGGCGTCGACGTTGGCGAACTGCTTGAACAGGGCGGCTTTGCCCTCCATGACCGGAAGGGCCGCGGCGGGGCCGATGTTGCCCAGGCCCAGCACCGCCGATCCGTCGGTGACCACGGCCACCGTGTTGCGCTTGACGGTCAGGTTCCGCGCGGCGGCGGGGTCCTCGGCGATGGCCAGGCAGACGCGGGCGACGCCGGGGGTGTAGGCCCGGGAGAGGTCGTCACGGTTGCGCAGGGGGACCTTGGGGACCACCTCGAGCTTGCCGCCCAGGTGCATCAGGAAGGTGCGGTCCGAGACGTGCTGGACCGTGACGCCGTCGAGCGCGTTGAGGGCGTCCTTGACGCGGGCGGCGTGCGCGTCATCGGTGGTATTGCAGGTGACGTCAACCACCAGGGTCTCGTGGTGGGACTCGGTGACGTCAAGGGCGGTGATCGCGGCGCCGGCAGCTCCCACGGCTGCGGCGAGCTCGCTGGTGGCGCTGAAGCTTGACGGTGCTTCCACGCGCAGGGTGATCGAATTTCCGGGGCTGGGGTTCGCCATTGAATGTCCTCCTGATTGGGCCGGGTCCGGCTTCTGCTCTGATCCGAATGTTTTCGTATTATGGATATTATTATCTACTTTATGGAAACACAACCCCTCCGAATGCGACTGTACGCCCGCATCGCCGTGGGGACGGCCGTGCTGTATCTTGGGTGTTCTAAGCAACTCTTTTCACGATGCGGATAAGAGTTGTCGGATTCCGAGCCACAGGAGACAACGGAATGGCAGAAAAAGCGTCCGGTGGGGTGCAGTCGGTGGAGCGCGTCTTCGAACTGCTGGAGCTCATCACTGATGCCGGCGGCGACGTCACCCTCAGCGAGCTTTCGTCCTCAACCGACCTGCCGCTGCCCACCATCCACCGCCTGCTCCGCACCCTGGTGTCGCTGGGCTACATTCGCCAGCTGCCCAACCGGCGCTACGCGCTGGGCCCCCGGCTCATCCGTTTGGGTGAGGGGGCCAACAAGCAGCTCGGTGCGCTGGCGCAGCCCCAGCTGAAGATCCTGGTGGACCGGTTGGGGGAGACCTCCAACATGGCCGTGCTGGATTCCGACATGGTGATCTACGTGGCGCAGGTGCCTTCGCTGCACTCCATGCGCATGTTCACCGAGGTGGGCCGGCGCGCCCACACCCACGCCACCGGCGTCGGGAAGGCCATCCTGGCCCAGCTCGACGACGACACCGTCCGCGGCATCGTTGCCCGCGCCGGGATGCCCACCCCCACCCCCAAGAGCATCGGCGACGTGGAGGAACTCCTGGCCGACCTCAAGCTCATCCGCGAGCGGGGCTACTCCATCGACGAGGAGGAGCAGGAGCTCGGCGTCCGCTGCTTCGCCATGGCAGTGCCCAACGCCCCCACGCCCACCGCGATCTCGGTCTCCGGCCCGGTGTCCCGGGTGGATGAAAACTTCGCCGACAAGGCCGTGCCGATCCTCCGGGAAGCGGCCGAGGCAATCTCCCGCGAGCTCAACCGCACCTGACGCGTCACGACAGCGGACGACGGCGGCCCGCACCTTCGCTGGAAGGTGCGGGCCGCCGTCGTTCGCGGTGTCCTTGCTAATGTTCTGGTGCCTTTTCGGCTGACTGGACGGGGACTTCCTTGCCGTCGCAGTCGATCAGCTTGCCGTTCTCGAACCGGTCACCTTCTGCCAGGCAGTGGAGGTCTTCGGCGCGCACCAGGCGCTCGGTGCCGGCCACGAACACGGACTGGTTGTCCGAATTGCCGGCCCGGAGGTGGTTGAACAGCAGGTTCAGCAGGATCGCCATCACGGCGGCGGAGCTGATGCCGGAGTGGAAGATGGTGCCGAACCACGTGGGGAACTGGTCGTAGAACGTGGGGGCGGCGATGGGGATCATCCCGAAGCCGATGGAGGCCGCCACCACGATCAGGTTCATGTTGTTCTTGTAGTCCACCTTGGACAGGGTCCGGATGCCGCTGGCCGCGACCGTCCCGAAGAGAACGACGCCGGCGCCGCCCAGGACGGGGGTGGGCACCGCTGCGACCACACGGCCCAGGACGGGAAGCAGGCCGAGGACCACCAGGATCACGCCGCCGGCGCTGACCACGAAGCGGCTCTTGACGCCGGTGATGGCCACCAGGCCGACGTTTTGGGCGAAGGCGCTCTGGGTGAAGGAGTTGAAGAGCGGGGAGACGGCGCTGGAGAGCATGTCCGCGCGCAGGCCGTTGCCGATCCGCTTGGAGTCCACCTTGGTGCCCACGATCTCTCCCACTGCAATGATGTCCGCGGAGGTCTCCGTGAGGGTGACCAGGATGACGATCAGCATGGAGATGATGGCGGCGACCTCAAACGTGGGCGGGCCGAAGGCGAAGGGGGTGGGGAAGGCGACGATTTCGCCCTGACCCACCTTGGAAAAATCGGCCATGCCGAAAACGACGGCGATCAGCGTGCCAAGCACCATGGCCAGCAGGATCGACAACCGCGAAATGGCGGCGCTGCCCACCTTGCTCAGGAGCAGGACGATGCCCATGGTGGCTGCGGCCAGGCCGATGTTTGCCACGCTGCCGTAGTTGGGTGCCTTGTTGTTTCCGCCCATGGCCCAGTTGGCTGCGACCGGCATCAGCGTCAGGCCGATGGTGGTAATCACTGTGCCGGTGACGACCGGTGGGAAGAACCGGATGATCTTCGAGAACAGCGGCGTGATCAGCAGCCCGATCAGGGACGCTGCGATGACAGAGCCGAAGACAGCCTGGATTCCGCCTCCGCCGTGGACGATGGCCACCATGGTGGAAACCCCTGCGAAGGACACACCCTGCACCAGGGGCAGCTGGGAACCGAAGAAGGGGACGCCGACGGTCTGCAGGATGGTGGCCAGGCCGCCAACGAAAAGGCAGGCAGCAATGAGCAGGCCGATGTCCTGGGAATTCATTCCCGCGGCGGCGCCGATGATCAGGGGCGGGGCGATGATGCCGCCATACATGGTGAGGACGTGCTGGAAGCCGTAGGCAAACATGCTGCCGATCGGGAGCCGCTGGTCTTCCGGACGGGCCGGCCGGGCGCCTCGCTGGGCGGCCGCGGGGGCCAGTTTCTTCTTGATGTTCATGGCAGACTTTCTTGGTTCATGGCAGACGTCATCGTCTGGCTAACTGGTGTCTGGCTAACAGGTAAGGCTGTGGGAGGTGCTTCAGGGTTTGGCGGTTGAGCCTGCGGGTCGCCAAACCCGGCAGGCTCAACCACCTGGTGGAGTGCTTTAGCAGAAGCCGGCGATGCCGGACCAGGCCGCCGGGGCTGCCGCGGCATCGTCGCGCTGGACGGTGGCCTCGATCAGGCCGTACGGACGGTCGGCCGCGAAGAAGACCTCGTTGGGGTTGTCCAGGCCGAACGGCGAGAGGTCAACCAGGAAGTGGTGCTTGTTGGGCATGGAGAACTTGATCTCGTCGATTTCGCTGTGCGCCTCAAGCACCTTGGTCCCCATGTCGAACAATGTCTGCTGCAGGGCGTGGGAGTACTTCTCCGTGAAGCCTTCGAGCAGGAGACCCTTGACGTCGTCGTAGCTCTTGTTGAAGTCCAGCGCGCTGAAATCGGTGCCGGTCTTGAAGCGCCAACGGGCTGAAACGTCCGTTGCCAGGATGCGGTCGGTGGTCTCGGGGAGGGTGGTGTAGCGGTCCCGGGGGTAGCCGACAAAGCCGGACTGGGTGGACTTGAGGACGGTCAGGTCCTTCAGTCCGGAGATGAGGTGGCTGGTGGCGCCGTCCCGGACCAGGACCGCGGTCCGGACTTCCTGGCCGTTGCGGACGAACGAGTGGTCGTGTTCGCTGCCGTGGGCCTGGATCCGGTCCCAGGCGTAGGACTCGGCTTCCCAGCGTCCGCCGGTGACCCAGTCGAAGCTGGAGGTGAAGTGCTCCCCGAGGCGCAGGAGGAACTCTTCCGGCGAGCCGATGCCTTCGCGGGCAAAGGCGTAGATGGTGTTCTTCTGGGTGTCGGTGGCCACCACGTGGGCGTTGTCGCCCTCCAGGTGGGCCGCTGCAAAGTCGCCGCGCAGCTGCGAGGTGACATTCAGGTCCTCAATCTCGTGGCGGTTCGTGTCGCGGGTGATCTTGACGACCCGCACTTCTGCCTTGCCGTACTGGTTTTCGCCGAGGATGATCTTGCTGCTCATGGTCTTTTCCCAACTTCCGGTAAGTGGAACCTAGGTTCCATCACTGAAATTAAGCGCGCGTTTCATGCGCGTTTCCGATGGAGCCGACCCAACAAAAAAGAGCCGGCATCCGTTGATGCCAGCTCATTACGACCCTGCCTGCTGCTCCCAGGTTACGTGACCTGCGCCACGAGTTGCATACCAGCGTACCCCTGCAATCCGGTGGTGTACATCACAGATTGAAAATTCCATTTGTGACCGTCCGGGCGCCGGGAGTGTAGGGCTGACCTCTTGACCGCCTCCCAATGCCCGCCTATTCTTTTCACATAGCAGAAATTGCTTTCCATAATATGAAAAAGGAGGTTCCGATGTACCAGCAAGACAACCATCCTGTTCCGGCAGCACCGTCCGCAGGGCCCGGTGCGCAGGAGTTCTACCTCCCCCTCGGCGGAGGAGTCGACCCTGATCTGTACGTGCCGGAGGAGCGCCTCCACTCCACCGGGCGCCTGTCCCGGTGGATCCAGTCGCTGCGTACCCCGGCAGCGAAAGCGCGTAAAAGCCGTCCCTAAAGCTGAGTAGCGGCTACTCGGGACTGGCGTGGGAAATTCTTCTAGCCTTGCACGATAGACAGCCGACCGTGGGCTTGGAGGCTTCGTCCTTGGTCTGGCCATCGCCATTACGTGCGAGGGAAGGACAGCGATGCCACAAGCCACAGCCCGCCTACTGCAGGTCCTGTGCTGTGTGCTGGTCGTTGCAGGGCTCTCGGGCAGTGCCATGCTGCAGGCGGGGCAGCCTGATGCCTCACCGCCCGGACAGGAGGCGTCGGTGGCCGGTACCGACCCCGGGCCCGCGCTTTCAGATTCCACCGGTGGCACTGGTGCGGAACAGCCGGCCGCTCCGGGCGGGACTGACGCATCAGCTGCCCAGCCGCCGGCAGCGGAGCAGCCCAGCGCGGAAGAACCGGCCAAAGCCCAGGAAGCCCCCGCCGATGGCCCGGTAAGTGAAGCCCTGGTCAAGGGCACCCCCGTTGTGGCCAGCAAGGAGGGCGGTCCGCTCGGCCCTCCGGGAGCGTGGAAGCTGGTGCTCGATGAGGAATTCGACACCCTCAACACCAGTCTTTGGACTCCCTACTGGTTCCGTGACTGCCATCCCGGATCGACAAAGAACGGGGTCAAGACCTGTTCCAGCAATGTCAAAGTGGAGAACGGAAACGCGGTCCTGCAGCTGTCCGACGCAGAATCGGGGGCGCTGCTGTCCACCAATCCCAAGGACGGCGTTCCGGGCCATGTGGGGTTCCAGTACACCACCGGCTACGTTGAGGCCCGGATCTACTTCCCGGGAACCTGCTCGGGCGGTATCTACAACTGGCCGGCCTGGTGGACCACCGGCCAAAAGTTCCCCGCAACCGGCGAGATCGACATTGCAGAACCCCTCGCCGGGACCATGACCACGGTCTATCACTCTGCGGACAGGGATCCCGCAAAATGGTTCATTGGATGCTGGGCGGGCGGCTACCACACCTACGGGGTGCACCGGAAGGCCGGCGTCAACGACGTCTACTTCGACGGGAAGCTTGAGTTTTCCTACCCCACCAGCGACGGCAATGCCCCGCACTACCTCCTCCTGAATGTCGGCATCAACCCAGACAAACTGGTCCTGGGCAAAACCGGAGCCATCAAGGTGGACTGGGTGCGGGCCTGGCAGTAGCCCGGAACCTGCCCTCCGGCTGCCAGTACCCAGTCTCCGTCTCCGCGTGCTCGTTCCTCAGGCCCTGGGCCGCCCCGGCCACTGCCTGCCGGCCCAGGGGTCGTAGTCGGCGATGAGCTCCTCCTGCGGCGGCCGCTCGCCGTCGGGGACGTGCTGCAGGTTGACCCGTACCCGGTACCAGAGCGAGCTGGACCCGCGCATCCCGTCGACCAGGATGTCGGCAGGCTGCAGGGAATTCACGACGGCGGCGTGCCGGGACTTCCATTCGTCGAGCGCAGCCAGCGCTTCCGGCTTGGTCCTGGTCCGGGCCACTTCGATGAGCGGCATCAGCGACTGGCGGCGGCCGGACCCGTTGCCGCTGCGCGGAGCCTTCTCCGCCGGACCCAGTTCCTTCGCCAGGGCCAGCAATCCATCCAACGATCCGGCCGCCCCGTCAATGCCTGCGTGCGGATCGCCGGTTTCTGCAAACCGCTTCAGCATCGTGGGAACAGTGAACTGTCCAGGCCGGGCCGTGCGCATCTCCTCCCACGTGAGCGGCGCTGAAACGCGGGCATCCGGCAATGGCCTGACTGAGTAGGCGGACGCGACCGTACGGTCCTTGGCATTCTGGTTGAAGTCCACGAAGACGCTCTCGCCGCGCTCCTCCTTCCACCACCGTGCCGTCGCAAGGCCGGGAGCCCGGTTTTCCACTTCCCGTGCCAGGGTTTCGGCAGCCAGCCGGACATCGGAGTAGGACCACTCCGGGGCAATGCGGACCAGGATGTGAAGTCCGCGCGACCCGCTGGTCTTGGGCCATCCCACCAAACCCACGTCATCGAGCACCTCCTGGGCCACGTACGCCGTATCCACGATCTGCGACCAGTCCACGCCCGGCATGGGGTCAAGGTCCACCCGCAGTTCGTCCGGGTGTTCCAGGTCCTCTGCCCGCACGGGATGCGGGTTCAGGTCCAGGCAGCCAAGGTTGATGACCCAGGCCAGGCCGGCGGCATCCCGGATCACGGCTTCCTCGGCCGAGGTCCCGGACGCGTAATGCAGTGAGGCGGTACCAATAAAGGGCGGGTGGTTTTCCGGCACGCGTTTTTGGAAGAACGGCTCGGCGTCAATGCCTTTCGGGAACCGCTTGAGCACCATGGGCCGGCCGCCCGCGCCCCGCAGTGCGCCCTCCGCCACTGCAAGGTAATAGCGCACCAGGTCGAGCTTGGTCAGCCCCGGCTCCGGGAATACCACCTTGTCCGGGCTGGAGATGCGGACTTCGATTCCATCGATGTCGAGAACCTCGGGCGGCGTCTTTGACGGGGTCATGCCGCCACGGTAGCAGCGGCCCGGACCGCTGTCAGCCGTTCACCGGCCGCCGTTGACCAGGCGCCGTGCCGCGGCTGAGTGCTCCGCGATAAGCCCCGGTATGTCCAGCCCCGGGATCTGGCCGTCCACCACCCGCCACTTCCCGCCGACCATCACCCGGTCGGCCCTGTCGGCGGCGCAGAGGAGGAGGGCGGCGACGGGGTCGTGGCTGCCGGAGAAGCGCAGCTCATCCAGGGTGAACAGCGCCAGGTCGGCCTGCATCCCGGGTGCCAGCTGACCCAGTCCCCGCCGGCCCAGCACGGCAGCCGAGCCGCGGGTGGCCCAGCCCAGCGCCCGCTCCACCGGAACGTCGGCCCCGTAGCGCAGCCGCTGCAGGTAGAGCGCCTGGCGTGCTTCCAGGATCATGTTGGAGGCATCGTTCGACGCCGAACCGTCCACGCCGAGCCCCACCGGTACCCCGGCATCCTCCAGTTCCAAGACCCGGGCTGTACCGGAGGCAAGCCTCATGTTGGAGGTGGGGCAATGCGCGACGCCGGTCCCCGCCGCACCGAGGCGGGTGATCTCGGCGTCGCTGAAGTGGATGCCGTGGCCCAGCCAGGTGCGGTCCGTCAGCCAGCCCACGCTGTCCAGGTAGTCCACCGTGCGCAACCCGAACATCTCCCGGCAGAAGTCCTCCTCATCAAGGGTCTCTGCCAGGTGCGTGTGCAGCCGGACGTCCAGCCGTTCAGCGAGGGCAGCGCTTTCGGCCATGATGTCCTTCGTCACCGAGAACGGGGAGCATGGGGCCAGGGCAACCTGGATCACGGCATCGTCGCCGCGCTCGTGGTACGTGGAAACCAGGCGCTCGCTGTCCGCCAGCACCACCTCCGGATCCTGCACCGTGGACTGTGGCGGCAGGCCGCCGTCGTCGGTTCCAAGGGTCATGGAGCCGCGGGTCAGTGTGGCCCGCATGCCCAGCCGGCGCACTGCTTCCACCTCGATGTCAATGGCATCCTCGAGCCCTGCCGGGAAGAGGTAGTGGTGGTCCGCTGCGGTGGTGCAGCCGGAAAGAAGCAGTTCGGCGAGGGCAGCCGTTGCGGCCAGTTCCAGGTCCTTGGGAGTGAGCCGCGCCCACACTGGATAGAGGTTCTGCAGCCAGGGGAACAGTGGGGCGTTGGCCACCGGGCCCCAGGCGCGGGTGAGGGTCTGGTAGAAGTGGTGGTGCGTGTTGACCAGGCCGGGCAGCAGTACGTGGTTGCCGGCGTCGAACGTTTCGGTGCAGGGCGCGGACGGCTGTTGGCCGGCGGCAAGGACCTCTGTGATAACACCGCCGCTGACCACCACGCCGCCGGAGGCGTCGAGGGAGTTGGCGGTAAACGCGGCCAACGGATTCCTGATCCAGAGCCGGCTGATGGGGGCAGGGGAGGAAATGGTCATGGGCTGTCCTTGTCTGAGCGGAGTGCGGTGCAGTTATATCCAGCTCAGTGAGGCCCTGTCTGCTGATCCAGGTTCCCGTGCCGTCGGGCGGCGCGGGTGCGACCAGAGTAGGGAAACGGCCTGGCCTGCGTCAATGCCTCTGTTTGTGACCGCGGAGACGGACGGGCCGGTGAAGAGCGCGAAACATAGATTTCACATCGCGAAATTAAATTTCCAGAAAACTATGGCGCGGCCCACAAAGCGGTGCTAATCTCGATTCTGCCAAAGGCGGGCGCCCGAACCCGGGAAGCTATCTACCAGGCGCAACTTAACCTTCACAGCACATGCTGAAGCCTGGTAACCGTTCGCACCTGGTTTTACTGGTCCTGCGCGGCAACAGGCTTCCCGGCAAAAGGAAGTCGCATCATGAGTACCACCGTCACGGCCGAACAGTTTTTGGCCCGCTCCATCCGGCTGGCAACGGCCAACGTCCTCAACAGCGGAGGCCCGTTCGGCGCCATGATCGTCACGGCGGACGGCAAGACGTTCGACGGCGTCAACCGCGTCACTGCGGACAACGATCCCACCGCCCACGCTGAAGTCACCGCCATCCGCACCGCCTGCCGCGAGCTGGGCACCTTCGACCTCAGCGGCGCCACCCTCTACACCAGCTGCGAGCCGTGCCCCATGTGCCTGGCCTCCGCACTCTGGGCACGGGTCAGCCGCGTTGTCTACGCGGCGGACCGCCACGACGCCGCCTCGGTCGGCTTCGACGACGCAGTGTTCTACGAATACTTCGACAACCAGGACAGGGATTCCCTGATGCCGGTTTCGAAGCTGGAGCTGGGCGATCCCCAGGCCCCGGCCCCGCTGGAACCGTTCAACACCTGGAACACGCTCGAAACCAGGATTGACTACTAGGGCCCGGTGGCTGACATGACAATCCTGGACAATTCCGCTGAAAAGCAGGCTGCGCTGCTCCCCAACGGGAACAACAGCGCAGAGCCCGCAGCGACACGCGAAACGCAAAAGGCAACCGGACGGACGCGGCTGGGAAGCACCCCGCCGGCGCCGGACTCCCTCCTGGACCGGTTCTTCCACATCACGCAGCGCGGCTCAACCCTTGCCCGCGAATTCCGTGGCGGCCTGGTCACCTTCTTCACCATGGCGTACATCGTCATCCTCAACCCCCTCATCCTGGGCGGGTTCAGCGCGGACAACGCCCCCACCGACGTCGCCGGAGGCTGGCTCTCCGCCGCGCAGGTGGGCGCCGTCACCGGCCTCACCGCCGGCGTCATGACCATCCTCTTCGGCCTCATCGCCAACCTGCCGTTCGGGCTCGCCGCCGGACTGGGCATCAACTCCTTCCTTGCCGTCTCGGTGATCCAGGAAGTCACCTGGCCCGAGGCCATGGGCCTGGTGGTGATCAACGGCATCCTGATCGTCCTCTTCGGAGTCACCGGCGCCCGGACGGCCATTTTCCGGGCCGTGCCCAAGGAACTGAAGGCCGCCATCACGGTCGGCATCGGCCTGTTCATCGCCTTCATCGGCTTCGTGGACTCCGGCTTCGTCCGGCCCACCGCGGGCGGGCCGCCCGTCCAGCTGGGCGACGGCGGCTCCATCACCTCCGTGCCCACGCTGGTGTTCGTCGTCGGCCTCCTTGCCATGGGCATCCTCGTGGCACGCAAGGTCCAGGGCGGACTCCTGATCGGGATCGTCGGCACCACCGTGCTGGCCGCCGTCGTGGAAGCAGTCATGAAACTGGGCCCCGCCAGCGCCACCAACCCCGGCGGCTGGCACCTGAACACCCCGGTCCTGTCCGGCCAGCTGGTGTCCGCCCCGGACCTGGGCCTCGTAGGCCACTTCGACCTCTTCGGCTCCTTCGCCAGGATCGGCGGACTCGCAGCCACCATGCTGGTGTTCACGCTCGTGTTCACCAACTTCTTCGACGCCATGGGCACCATGACCGGCCTGGCCAAGAGCGCCGGCGTCGCCCACAAGGACGGCACCTTCCCGCGGCTGAAGTCCGCCTTCATCGTGGAAGGCTTCGGCGCCGTGGCGGGCGGGGCCACCTCCGGTTCCTCCAATACCGTCTACATCGACTCGGCAGCCGGCATCGGCGAAGGTGCCCGCACCGGCCTGGCGTCGGTGGTCACCGGCGTCCTGTTCCTCGGCTCGATGTTCCTCACCCCGCTCACCAGCGTGGTGCCGCTCGAGGTTGCCGCCGCCGCCCTGGTGGTGGTGGGCGCCATGATGATGGCGCAGATCCGGGAGATCAAGTTCACCAAGTTCACCGTGGCCCTGCCGGCTTTCCTCACCATCGTGACCATGCCGCTGAGCTACTCGATCGCCAACGGCATCGGCGTGGGCTTTGTGAGCTGGGCCGTGATCGGGGCGGCGTCCGGCAAGGCCAAGAAGATCCATCCGCTGATGTGGGTGGTGAGCGCCGGGTTCCTGGTGTACTTCGCCCGCGGGCCGATCAACGCCCTGCTGGGCGGCTAAGTAGTGCCCTCTCCTTCCGGGGGCCGTGCCAGCCCTTGGCCCGGCCCCCGGAAGGACCGACAATTGACATCACCGCTGCGGAAGAAGGAGCGACGCCATGCTTGACCTGATCCCTTCGCTCGGCCTCTGGGTGCCCCGGCTCGCAGCCCGGGAGTTCGCCGTGGCCACCATCGTGGCGGCCTCCGGGTCTGTGCCGCGGCCCGTGGGAACGTCCATGCTGGTCGCCGGTTCCGGTGACGTGCTGGGCAGCTTGTCCGGCGGCTGCGTGGAAGGCGCCGTGGTGGCGCTCGCCCAGGAGGCAATGGACGACGCCGTCCCGCGCCACGGGACCTTTGGCTTCAGTTCCGCAGATGCCTTCGCGGCCGGACTCACCTGCGGGGGCGAACTGGGCATCCAGATCCAGCCCGTACCCGCCGCCGTGCCTGGCGAAATCCCGCACCCGCTTCGGGCCGTCCTGTTGCAGCTCGCCGGCCTGGGTCCGGCCCACGCCGTGGCGCTGGTACGGCTGCTCGGTACTCCAGGAGGTGCCGCCGTCGTCCTCTCCGATCCGGGCGCCTTCCGCCTGGCAGCATCTTCGGAGCTGGCAGCGCTGCTGCACGGGGAACCGGCCCTGCAGGTGGAATCCCTGGTGCGCAGCGGCGGTGCCGGGCTGGTCCGGCTCCTGCAGCCGGGCGAATGCGCCCCCGCCAAGTCCGGCGACGCTCAACCTGCCGCGGAACCCGCCATCCTGGTGGAGTCCAGGCTGGCCCCGCCGCGGATGCTGGTATTCGGCGCCAACGACTTCGGTGCCGCACTGGTCCCCGCAGCTAAGCTGCTGGGCTACCACGTGACCCTCGTTGATGCCCGGCCAGCCTTCGCGTCCCAGCCCCGGTTCGCGGCCGCCGACCAGGTGGTCACCGACTGGCCGCACCGCTACCTGGCAGCGGAAGCGGCGGCAGGCCGGACGGACAGCCGCACCGTGGCCGCCGTCCTCACCCATGACCCCAAGTTCGACCTCCCCCTGCTGGAAACGGCGTTGGCCCTGGACCTCGCCTACGTTGGCGCCATGGGGTCCCGGCGGAGCCACCTCCAACGGGTTGAGCAGCTCCTCAACGCGGGCGTCGCGCCGGAGCGTATCGCCCAGCTCCACTCACCCATCGGCCTTGACCTCGGTGCGGTCACTCCCGCCGAAGTGGCGGTATCCGTCACCGCTGAACTGATCGCCGCCCGCACCCGCGCAGCCAGCTGCCAGCCGCTGCGGGAAACCTCCGGCACCATCCATCACCACCCGGCTGCCCCGGCGCCCACAGACCTTAATACGCAGGAGATCGCATGGACATGAACACCATCGAGGCGGTGGTCCGCACCACCGACCCCGCACAATGGCGCGACGGCGACGCCTGGCTTGCCGGCGGCACGGTCCTTTTCTCCTACGGCAGCTATGCGTTTGGTCCGCAGCCGCTCAAGCGGCTGCTGGACCTCGGCGACGCCGGCTGGACGCCCATCACCGTCACCGAAGACGGGATTGAGCTGGCAGCCACCTGCACCATCGCGCAGCTGTACGTCCTGCCTGGTTCCCCGGAGGTGACCGGCCGCAGTTGGCCGGGGCTGGACCTGGTCCGTGCGTGCTGCGATTCCTTCGTGGCGTCCTTCAAGGTGTGGAACATGTCCACGGTGGGCGGCAACCTCTGCACCTCGCTGCCCGCCGGTCCCATCATCTCGCTGTGCGCCGGACTGGATGGCGTGGCCACCGTCCTCGCGCCAGGCGGTTCCAGCCGTACCGTCCCCGTGGCGGAGTTCGTCACCGGGGATGCGAAAAACTGCCTGGCACCCGGCGAGCTGCTTCGCAGCGTCCACCTGCCGGCGTCGGCCCTTTCCGCCCGCGTGGCCTTCCGGCGCCTCTCCCTCAGCAACTTGGGCCGGTCCGGGGCGCTGCTCATCGGACGGCTCGACGGCGACGCCTCCCTAACCCTGACGGTCACCGCCGCCACCAAGCGGCCGGTGCAGCTGCGCTTCGACACGCTCCCGGACGCAGGCCGGCTGGCCGCCGCGCTGGATGACCACATCCCCGCGGAGCTCTACCACGATGACATCCACGGCCTGCCTGCCTGGCGCCGGGACATGACCTCCCGGCTGGCCGAGGAAATCCGCGCAGAACTCGCCGCACCCGCCGGTGCCCACGATGTTCCTGTCTCCGGCGACTTCTGGCCGCCCCGGGCCGGCGACAGGCCGGCCGCCGGGACTACCACACTGCCGAAAGGGGCCTGAGCATGGCCATCGAGATTAACGGAACCCCCGCCGGCGCGGACCCGCGCCCGGGGCAATGCCTGCGGACGTTCCTGCGCGAGCAGGGCAACACCGGTGTGAAGAAGGGATGCGACGGCGGAGACTGCGGTGCCTGCACCGTGCACGTGGACGGGACGCCGGTCCACAGCTGCATCTACCCGGCAGTACGCGCGGAGGGCCATGCGGTCACCACGATCGAGGGGCTGGCCGCCGCCGGTGGTCCCGAGGGGGAGCTGCACCCGGTGCAGCAGCAGTTCATGGAACGCCAGGGCTTCCAATGCGGCTTCTGCACGGCGGGCATGGTGATGACGGCCGCCACGTTCGACGACGACCAAAGGGAGAACCTGCCCCGCAACCTGAAGGGCAACCTCTGCCGCTGCACCGGCTACCGCGCCATCGCGGACGCGGTCTGCGGGAACGCCGGCCACCCCGATCCCCAGGGACCGGGGTCCGGGATCGCAGGGGAGGGGCAGCCTGACCCGGAGCCGGGCCGTTTGGGCGACGACGTTCCCGCGCCTGCCAGCCGGGCGGTGGTCACCGGGACCGCCCGTTACACCCTGGATCTCCCGGGTGACCAGCAACGGGCACTGCTGCACCTGAAGATCCTGCGCTCGCCGCACGCACACGCCCGGGTCGTGTCCATCGATACGGAGGCTGCCCTGAAGATTCCGGGGGTGGTGGCGGTCTTCACCCACGAGGATGCGCCGGAGCAGCTGTTCTCCACCGCCCAGCACGAGCTCTTCACCGACGACCCGGACGATACGCGGGTGTTGGACGACGTGGTGCGCTTCATTGGCCAGCGGGTGGCCGCCGTCGTCGCCGAGTCGGTGGGCGCCGCGGAGGCCGGGGTGCGGGCGCTCCAGGTGGAATACCAGGAACTGCCCGCCGTCTTCTCGCCGCAGGAGGCCCTGCGTCCCGGCGCGCCGTTGGTCCACGGGGACAAGGATGCCGCCCACTCCCGCATCTCGCGGCCGGACTGCAACGTGGTGGCGGAACTGCACTCGGAGTTGGGGAGCGTGGCTGACGGCTTCGCCGCCGCCGATTTTATCCACGAACAGACCTACCAGACCCAGCGGGTGCAGCACGTGGCACTGGAAACCCACGCAGCCATCGCTTCGGTGGACGCCGAAGGGCGGCTCCAGGTCCGCACGTCAAGCCAGGTCCCGTTCCTGGTCCGCCGCACCCTGTGCCGGGTATTCGGTTTGCCGGAAGACAAAGTGCATGTGGTGGCGGGCCGCGTCGGCGGCGGATTTGGCGGCAAGCAGGAGGTCCTTACCGAGGACCTCGTGGCGCTCGCGGCCCTGAAGCTGCAGCGGCCGGTCCAGCTGGAACTGACCCGCACCGAGCAGTTCACCGCCACCACCACCCGGCACCCGTTCACCATCAAGCTGAAGGCCGGGGCCAGCAGGGAAGGGCGGGTGACCGCGCTCGAATTGGACGTCGTGACCAACACCGGCGCCTACGGCAACCACGGCCCCGGCGTCATGTTCCACGGCTGCGGCGAATCCCTGGCTGTGTACAACTGCGCCAACAAGAAAGTGGATGCGCATTCGGTCTACACCAACACCGTGCCGTCCGGTGCGTTCCGCGGGTACGGGCTGAGCCAGATGATCTTCGCCATCGAGTCCGCCATGGACGAGCTCGCCGCCGGAATCGGCATGGACCCTCTGGAGTTCCGCCGGCGCAACATGGTCCGCGAGGGCGACCACATGCTGTCCACCCAGCCGGACCCGGAGGAAGACGTCCACTACGGCAGCTACGGACTGGACCAGTGCCTGGACCTCGTCCGGGATGCCCTGGACCGCGGCAAGGCCAGGTACCGGGACGCAGGCCTGGATGACCTTGGACCCGACTGGATGGTGGGTGAAGGGGCCGCCCTGTCCATGATCGACACCGTGCCCCCGCGCGGCCACTTTGCCCATTCCCGGCTCCGGCTGCTGCCGGACGGGACGTACCAGGCCGACGTCGGGACCGCCGAGTTCGGCAACGGCACCACCACCGTGCACGCCCAGCTGGCGGCTACAGCCTTGTCCACGGAGGCCTCCAGGGTGGCGGTGCGGCAGTCGGACACCGACCTGGTGGAGCACGATACGGGTGCGTTCGGCTCCGCCGGCACCGTGGTGGCCGGCAAGGCGACCCTGGCAGCCGCGGAAGAGCTGGCTGTCCGGATCCGCGCCTTTGCCGCCGGGATCCGGCAGACCCAGGCGTCCGCTTGTGTCCTCGACGGTGACGCCGTGGTGGTCGACGGAACTCCCGTGGCACTGGCTGAACTGGCGCGGGCCGCCGCGGATGCCGGCGTCGAACTGGCCGCGGAGGGGCGCTGGGGCGGTACACCGCGCTCGGTCGCCTTTAACGTGCACGGCTTCCGGGTGGCGGTAAACCGCGGCACCGGCGAACTGAAGATCCTGCAAAGCGTGCAGGCAGCGGACGCCGGGGTGGTGGTCAACCCGCGCCAGTGCCGCGGACAGATCGAGGGCGGGATCGCCCAGGCCCTGGGTGCCACGCTGTATGAGGAAGTGGTGGTGGACGACGCCGGAAAGGTCACCACGGACATCCTGCGGCAGTACCACATCCCCACGTTCGCGGACGTGCCGCGCAGCGAGGTGTACTTCGCCGACACGAACGACAAGATGGGGCCGCTGGGGGCGAAATCCATGAGCGAAAGCCCGTTTAATCCGGTGGCTCCGGCGCTTGCCAACGCCATCCGGAACGCGACGGGAGTGCGGTTTACGTCCCTGCCCATTGCCCGTGACCGGATCTACCTGGGGCTCAAGGAAGCGGGACTTGTGCCCGGGCTGGAACAGGTTCCTGCATAGGACCACGCCGGGGGCCACATGCGGCTCCCGGGGTGGGCCCCGGGCGGGGCGGATCTGACCCCGGCTTGCATCGCTGCATATAGTCGGGGGATGGAACAGCGGATTTTAGGCAAGACCGGACGGAATGTGTCCATTGTGGGGCTCGGCACCTGGCAGCTCGGCGCGGACTGGGGCAACGTGGACCCAGCGCAGGCACAGGCGATCCTCGCGGCTTCCGTGGAAGCGGGAGTCACCTTCTTTGACACCGCCGACGTCTACGGTGATGGACGCAGCGAGCAGGCCATCGGGAAGTTCCTGAAGGAGAACCCGGGCCTCGGCATTACCGTGGCCACCAAAATGGGCCGCCGGATGGAACAGCAGCCGGAAAACTACACCCTGGCCAACTTCCGCCAGTGGGTGGACCGTTCCAGGAAGAACCTGGGGACGGACACGCTGGACCTGGTCCAGCTGCACTGCCCGCCCACTCCCGTCTACAGCAACAACGAGGTCTACGACGCACTGGACACCCTGGTGTCCGAGGGCGCCATCCGCAACTACGGCGTCTCCGTGGAACGCACGGACGAGGCCCTGGAAGCGATCCGCCACGAGGGAACCGCTTCCGTCCAGATCATCCTGAACGCCTTCCGGCTCAAGCCCCTGGACGACGTCCTCCCGGCCGCCAAAGCCGCAGGCGTGGGCATCATTGCCCGCGTTCCGCTGGCATCGGGCCTGCTGTCCGGCAAATATTCCAAGGACACCACGTTCGCGGAGAACGACCACCGGAACTACAACCGCAAGGGCGAGGCCTTCGACGTCGGGGAAACCTTCTCCGGCGTGGACTACGAGCTGGGCCTGAAAGCTGTGAAGGAGTTCGAGCAGCTGGTGCCTTCCGGTGCCACCACGGCCCAGGCCGCCATCGCCTGGATCGCGGCCCAGGACGGTGTCACCACCGTGATTCCGGGCGCCCGCAACGTGGAGCAGGCCCGTGCCAACGCGGCCGCGGCTGGCGTCAGCATCGGCAAAGAGTTCGACGACGGCGTCCGCTGGATCTACGACCACTACTTCCGCGAGGCCATCCACCCGCGCTGGTAACTACAACGACCAAGGTGGCTGGAGTGGAGCCTGCTTCCGGCATCGCGGCATTCGTTGAGCAGCTTGCAGTGGTCGACACGGGCGCTGCGGCCAACAATTTCTTCAACCACGCAGTTCCGGAGAATGCGCTCCGCCGGCACAACCTGGAGCTCTACCTGCAGGAGATGCTGGAACGCCGGCCCAAGGTACTGCTGGTGGGGGAGGCGCCGGGCTTCAGGGGCATGCGTATCACCGGGGTGCCCTTCACCAACCATCGTGGCCGTAGGCAACGTGGCCCAGCACAGCCTGCAACGCAGCGGCCTGGACGTACCGAAGGTCCGGCATCCCGCCCACGGTGGCAGGTCCGGTTTCAAACAGGGGCTGGAGCAATTGCTGGAGCGTGGGATGCCGGCCTGAGCTGACTCTCCGCGTCCCGTCTTGAATGTCGTACCCCTTTGTCATGATGGGTTTATGGGGAAGGCGGCGGTGGTGAGGGCGTTCGGGGAGATCCGTGCTGCCCTTGCTGTGCTGAATGCTGAGGTGGATGGGGCCGGTTCGGTGCCTTTTTCTGTGGCTGACCCGTTGGCTGGTTTAGCGGATGGTTGCCTGGAGATTCTGGCCGGGGCCCGTGAGGTTGAGGCCGGGATCGCAGGGTTGAAGGCCAAGGCTGCCGTTGGGTATATGGAGAGCGCCGCTGCTGTTGCGGGGCCGGATGTTCCGGTGCGGGCGCAGGAGATCGCGGTCGCGGCGGAGATCGGGTGTGTGCTGGCTCTGGGTCCGCGGGCGGCGTCGTCGTTCCTGGTCACCTCGCACGCTGTGACGGCGACGTTGCCGCGGACGTTGGAGGCGTTGCAGGCCGGGGCGATCTCCTGGAGCCACGCGGTGGTGATGGCGGACGAGACAGCGTGCCTTGATCCTGATGGGGCTGCGGCGTTGGAAGCGCATTTCCTTGACCCGGACGCCCCGGACCCGGCGAGGGGGTGCCCTGTGGGTGGGTTGCCGGCGCACCGGTTCAAGGCCAAAGCCCGGACCTGGCGGGAACGCCACCAGGCCGGGTCCATCGAAAAACGCCACGCCAAAGGCGTGGCTGAGCGGCGGGTGGAGTTCCGGCCGGACCAGGACGGGATGGCCTGGCTCTCCGCGTACCTGCCCGCGGACCAGGCCCTGGCCGGGTGGAACCGGCTCACCGCCGCCGCCCGGGGCATGCAAGGACCCGACGAGCCCCGCAGCATGCCCCAACTCCGTGCGGATACCTTCGCCGATGCGATCCTCACCAATGGCACCACGAACGACGCCGAAACCCGCGGCAGCAGTATCTTCACCGAGGGCGCGGGTGCCGCCCGGGGCCGTGGGCAATCACCGATCCGGGCGCAGGTGCTGGTCACGGTCCCGGTGTTCTCCCTAATGGGCCAGACCGATGAACCGGCGATGCTCGACGGGTACGGCCCCATCCCACCGTCAATGGCCCGGGCACTCGTCGCCTCCGGTGCTGGCTCGTTCTACCGGGTCCTGGTGGACCCGCGGGACGGGGCACCGCTGGAAATCGCCCGGACAAGCTACCGGGTCACCAAAGCCATGCGGGCCTGGCTGCGGCTGCGGGACGGCAAATGCCCGTTCCCGGGCTGCAGCAACAACTCCCTCGACAACGACGCCGACCACATCCTCGCCTGGGCCAACGGCGGCACCACCGGAATCAGCAACCTGGGACAGCCCTGCCCAAAACACCACAAACTCCGCCACACCACCGCCTGGAAACCCACCCCCGCCACCAAGAACGAACCACCCGGCTGGACCTCACCCACCGGCCGCCACTACACAAGCGAACACCAGGACTGGGAACCACCACGCTGGCCGGATCGAAAGTGGCCGGACCGAACGTGGCCGGACGGAAAGTGGCCGGGCAGCATCGACCTCGTTCGCCATGGCGCGTCCCCCTGGGAGGATGCCCTTGAGCGGTTCCTGCGGGCTCACGCCTGACGGTCTCCGGGTGCTGGTGCTACTGGAGAAGGCCAAGCTGGTCCGGTGTATCCACGTCCTCGCCCGTGTCCTGGTCGCTGCAGTCAACCTCATCCACAAGGTCCGGGTGGCTCCGCAGGAAGCCACGGGCCCCGGCGTCACCCGTCACCGTTGCACACACGGCGTCGCGCCGGGAGGCGTCGATGATCAGGGGATGCCCGCGGCGGAGCCCCGCCGCACCGCCGTCGTTGGAATCACGACGGCCGTACGCGGCCGCGGTGATCCGCCCAGTGCGGTGGCAGGACAACAGGCGGTGCACCGTTTCCAGTGTCAGGCCCGGCTGGTCCACCAGCGCGACCAAGAGATGGTCTGCCGGGTCCGAGGCCTGGTTGCCGAGCAGGAAGGAACTGCCCATTCCTGATTCCCATTCCGGGTTGGTCAGCACGCGGCAGCCGTCCAGCCTGGCGGCAGCCTCAACCTGGGCCGCACCTGCACCGAGGACCACCACCACCTCCCGGCAGCCACCGTCGAGCAGTGTTCCGGCGATAGCCTCCACCAACGGGCGTCCCCGGTACGGAAGCAGGGCCTTCGGGCCCAGTCCCAGGCGGGTGCCCGCCCCTGCGGCGAGCACCACCCCGGTGGTCCTCATTCCCGCTGAACTGGTCCTGCTTCCGTCACCCATAGCTGCACCCTACGGGAGCAACGCTCAGGCGTCGCCACCCGCCCCACCGGTGGTGCCGGCGTTGACGTCCAGGAGTTTGTAGCGGTCCATGGCGTACGACGGCGCGCCCTCCTCCACGTCGCCCCTCGCCGCGAGCATCTGCAGGACTTTCACCACGATGGAGTGGGTGTCGTTCTTGAAGAAGCGGCGGGCTGCTGCGCGGGTGTCGGAGAAGCCGAAGCCGTCGGCGCCGAGGGTGGCGTATTCGTTGGGGACGAATTGCCGGATCTGGTCGGGGACGGCTTTCATGTAGTCGGAGACGGCGACGATGGGGCCGGTGGCGCCTTCGAGTTGCTGGGTGACGAACGGGACGCGGGCGGGTTGGCCGGGGTTGAGGAAGGCTTCCTCTTCGGCGGCGAGGCCGTCGCGGCGCAGTTCGTTCCAGGAGGTCACGGACCAGACGTCGGCGGAGACGTTCCAGTCATCGGCAAGCACGCGCTGGGCTTCGATGGCCCAGGGCACGGAGACGCCGGAGGCAAGGATCTGGGTGCGGGGACCGTCGATCTTGGCCGGGGCGAGCAGGTAGATGCCCTTGATGACGCCTTCGACGTCGAGGTTCTCCGGTTCTGCGGGCTGGATGATGGGTTCGTTGTACACCGTGAGGTAGTACATGACGTTCTTGTCCGTCGAATCCGCACCGTACATCCGTTCCAGGCCGGAGCGGACGATGTGTCCGATTTCGTAGCCGTAGGCGGGGTCGTAGGTGAGGACGGCGGGGTTGGTGGAGGCCAGCAGGGGGGAGTGTCCGTCGGCGTGCTGGAGGCCTTCGCCGGTGAGGGTGGTCCGTCCTGCGGTGGCGCCGATGATGAAGCCGCGGGTCATCTGGTCTCCGGCGGCCCAGAAGGCGTCGCCGGTGCGCTGGAAGCCGAACATGGAGTAGAACACGTAGACCGGGACCAGGGGTACGCCGTGGGTGGCGTAGGAGGTTCCGGCGGCGGTGAAGGCTGCCACGGCGCCGGCTTCGTTGATGCCGGGGTGGATCAGCTGCCCTGCGGGGGATTCCTTGTAGGCCAGGACGAGGTCCCGGTCCACTGACAGGTAGTTCTGCCCGGCGGGGCTATAGATCTTCGCCGTCGGGAAGAACGCGTCCATCCCAAACGTGCGGGACTCGTCCGGCACGATGGGCACAATCCGGTTCCCGAATTTCTTGTCGCGGAGCAAATCCTTGAGCAGGCGCACGAAAGACATGGTGGTTGCGGCCATCTGCTTGCCTGAACCGCGCTTTGCCACCTCATAGGACTTCGCGTCCGGAAGATCAACCGCCTGGTGTCCGCCGCGGCGTTCGGGAACCGGCCCGCCCAATGCGCTCCGCCGTTCAAGGAGGTAGGCAATCTCGGGCGCATCGAATCCGGGGTGGTAGTAGGGAGGCCGGTACGGGTCGGCGTCGAGTTGTTCATCCGAAATCGGAATGCGCAGGTAATCCCTGAAGTCCTTGAGATCCTCAACCGTCAGTTTCTTCATTTGGTGTGTGGCATTCCTGCCTTCAAACCTGGGGCCCAGCCCGTAGCCCTTGACGGTGTGGGCGAGGATGACGGTGGGTTTGCCCTTGAATTCGGTGGCGGCCTTGTAGGCGGCGTAGACCTTGCGGTAGTCGTGGCCGCCGCGTTTGAGGTTCCAGATCTGGTCATCGGTGAGGTCCGCGACGAGGTCCTTGGTCTGCGGGGTCTTGCCGAAGAAGTGTTCGCGGACGAACCCGC
>NZ_JARETC010000019.1:0-40553 GCF_029077345.1 Arthrobacter sp. NQ4
CGCGGGTGCGCCGGTCCAGGTCAATCCCGCCGGGTTGGCGTGCTGCTGCCTTGTCCCCGGCGGTGCGGGGGTTGGTGGCGGTGTTCATGACGGTGAGGAGGTGTTCGTATTGGTCGGTGGTGGCGAAAATCTCGAGGTGATGGAGGCCGTGGCGGGGCTTGCGGATGAAGGCGCCCTGGGTGTGGCGGAGGGCTTCTTCGGTGGGTTCGGTGCCGTCGGCGTCGATGGTGTCGGTCCAGCGAGGCGAGGCGGGTCAGGAAGTCAGGGTCGGTGGTGGTGGCTGTTGTGGTGAGGTGGTGTTCGATCGCGTCCAGGGTCTCGGCGGTGGTGTGGTGCTGGAGCCGGTCGAGGGTTGCCGTGATGATGGCCGCAGCATGCGAGGACACGGCAGGTCCGTACCCGGCCGGGGACATGATCCCGGTGTCGGTGGTGGGAGTGGTTCGCCGGTAAGGCTGGTGGCTGGGAGGACGTGGTGGGCGACGGCGAGGCGGCGGCGGGCTTCGCGGATGGGGATCCGCAAGCGCAGGCGGAGGAACTCTGCGGTGTTCCGGCACCCGTCATCCGCCGGTGACACCACGACCGGGTGGCCGGGACCGGCGGCCAGGCTGGGCCAGTTTCCGGCGGTCTCAGCCATGGCGGCGGACCGGGCGGCACGGGTCCTTGCTGCTGTGTTGGCATAGCTGATGGTCTGGGTGCGGGTCCGGTCCACCGCCCCGGCGCCCAGGAGCTGCAGGTACTCCACGCTCCGGGCGAGCTCCTCCGCGCGGGCGGCGAACTCGGCGGCTTCGAGATAGGAGGCAGACTCCAGCACATCCGGGGCGGCCAGGGAAACGGCCGCGAGCCGGGCCGCCAACCCAGCCAGGAGGTCCTGGTGGCCAGGACCTGTGGCGCGGTGCTGTGAAGCCTCCCCTGGGACCGCATGAAGGTGGGCCGGGTGCGGCAGCCAGCTGCAGGCGTCGTACGCTTTCCGGCCGTACGCCTCACCAAGATGCTCCCCGATGGCCTCCATAACCACACTCTGCCAGCCACCCCGGACAACGAAGAGACCCAAAGACCCCTATGTGGAATACGCGCGAACCGTAGTGGATCCACCCTTAAACACTGCCGGCCGCCGCGTCCCCCAAGGATCGCGACGGCCGGCAAGGCGATTCAGTTGTAGCACAACGGCTGGTCATTCCCATGTCATGCGGGGGGACCCGCGTCATGAATGACCGGTGAAGCGTCAACTAGGACTTCGTGCCGTTCCCATCGGACGTACCAAGGTTGGTGGTCTCCGGGTGGGTGCTGTGGGCTGGGATGTGGTCCCCGCCCAGGGCGCCGGCGTCGCCGGTCCCGGACGTGCCGGTGGAAGTACCAGGGGCAGCAGCAGTAGAGGGTCCTGAGGCCTGGCCGCCACCGGAGGCGCCGTCACGGTGCATGGCAGAGCCGATCACAGTGCCTGCCCTGCGTGCGGCTTCCCCAAGCTGGTCTGCCACTTCAGGCGCCTTTTCCTTGATGGTTTCCGTCGCCACGGACACTTTGTCCTGGACCGGCTTGCTGTCCCAGATGCCGGCCGCGCGGGCCTTCAGCTTGTCGTAAGCAGCGCGGCCTGACCGCGAACCGAGGACGTATCCCACGGCAACGCCTACACCCAAAAGAAGCTTGTTTTTCACGATGATCTCCTGCTCTGCGAGAAGGTTGTCAGTCCCGGCCGGGGCAGCGGGCGCCGGTTGCCGGGGAAAACGAAAGCCGGCCCGGGGATGATGTCCCCAGGCCGGCTTCCTGGCTTGCCCGTGCAGTTATCCGCGGGCGCTGCGCTTGGTGACCATGCCGTAAATGGCAAGGACGATCAGCGAGCCGACGATCGCCAGCAGCCACGTCTGGATCGAGAAGAACTCCTGCAGTCCACTGCCGAAGATCATCCCGCCCAGCCAGCCACCGAGCAGTGCGCCAACGACGCCCAGGATCAGAGTGATGACCCAGCCGCCACCCTGCCTGCCCGGGAGGATCGCCTTAGCGATCGCACCAGCAATAAGTCCGAGAATCAGAAATGCAATAAATCCCATTTGAAGCTCTCTTCCTAAGTAAAGGAGGCCTCCAGGTTCCGGAGGCACTTCATCCTTCTGGCTCAATAGTAATCATGCTTACTATCTTTTTGCCAACCCCGTTTTTGGAAAAAAGTGCAGTTGAGGCTGGTTTCAGTGTCCCGTTTGGTCCGAGTCGTTGCCCGCTCCGGGACCCTCGTCAAGGATCGATAATTCCGCTAGATCCTGCGGATCCAGGGCGAAATCGAACACGTCCAGGTTCTCTGCCATCCGCACCGGCGAAGCGGTCTTCGGAATCGTTACCAATCCGTTTTGTATGTGCCACCGAAGGACGAGTTGGCCAGGGGTTTTCCCATGCTTTTCCGCCAGTTGGGAAAGGATGGGAGCGCCCAATAAACCCGCCCCCGAGCCGCCCAACGGACTATAAGACTCAGTAACAATGCCATGCCGGCTATGGAATTCCCGCTCGGCGGACCGCGTGATGGCCGGACTGAGCTGGATTTGGTTTACCGCAGGCACCACGTCAGTCTCCGCCATCAGCCGCTCGAGGTGCGCCGGCTTGAAATTGGACACTCCGATGGACCGGACTTTTCCCTCGGCCTGCAGCCGTTCAAAGGTCTGCCAGGTGGAGATGTACTGATCCCTGCCGGGCAGAGGCCAGTGGATCAGCAGCAGGTCCACGTAATCCAGCCCAAGACGCGCCAGCGACCCCTCCAGGCCTGCTACGGCGCGGTCGTGGCCTTGGAATTCCCCGTCCAGCTTGGTGGTGATGAAGAGCTCGCTGCGGTCCACGCCGCTGGCCCTGATGCCGTTGCCCACACCGCGTTCGTTGCCGTACTTCACGGCGGTGTCGATATGCCGGTACCCGGCTTCCACGGCCTGTACGACGGCGGCGGCCGCCTGTTCGTCGTCCAGCGGCCAGGTGCCAAGCCCCAGCTGCGGAATCCTGTTGCCGTCATTGAGGTCGATGAGCGGTGCAAGTGTCATGCGATCAGTCTGCCCCCTCCTGGCCGTCCCGGCTCCCGGTGCCCGCGATTCGGGACGGCCCGGAGGATACTGCCGGCGGCCTAGGCCGGTTCCTCCGCCAGTTTCCGCTTCAGGATCTTTCCACTGGGTCCCAGCGGGAGCTCGGACAGTATCCTGACCACGCGCGGATACTTGTAGGCCGCGAGCTGGGCGCTGGCGAAGTCCATCAGCTCGGTCTCGGTGACACTGGCCCCCGCGTCCAGCACGATGGCGGCCGCGATTTCCTGGCCGTGGACATCGTGCGGGATGCCGTAAACGGCGGCGCTGACAACTGCAGGGTGTGTCAGCAGGACTTCCTCCACCTCCCGCGGATACACGTTGTAGCCGTTGCGGATGATCATGTCCTTCTTGCGGTCCACGATGGTGAGGTAGCCGTCGTCGTCCTTGGTGCCAAGGTCCCCGCTGCGGAACCAGCCGTCCACCACGGCCTCGGCGGTGGCCTCAGGCCGGTTGAGGTAGCCCTTCATCAGCAGGTGGCCGCGGATCACCAGCTCGCCGAGTTCCCCGTTGGGCAGCAATTCGATCCGCTCCGTCACCTCAGGGCGGGCGATTTCGATATCAACTCCCCAGATCGGGATACCGATGGTGCCGGGCCGTGGCTGCATGCCCACGTGGTTGAAGGCCGCAACGGGGGACGTCTCGGTGAGGCCGTAGCCCTCATGGATCTCCACGCCGAAGACGTCACGGAACCGGTCCATCACTGCCAGTGGAAGCGAGGCTCCACCGGAGATGCCGTAGCGCAGGGCCGCCGGCCGATCCGGCACGGTCTTGGCGGCCTCCAGGAGTGCCACGTACATGGTGGGGACGCCCAGGAAGATGTTCACGTCGTGCTTCGCCAGCAGCTTCAAGGCGTCCGGGCCGGTGAACCGGGGCATGAGGACGATGGTGGCCCCGGCGCGAAGGCCCGTGTTCAGCACCACAGTCTGGCCGAAGGTGTGGAAGAGCGGCAGGCCGCCGAACAGGACGTCGCCGGGCCGGAAGTCCATCACGCTGGTCAGCAGGACGCTGGTTTGTTCCACCAGGGCGAAGTGGCTGCCCAGTGCGCCTTTGGGCTTGCCGGTGGTGCCTGAGGTGTACAGGATGGTGGCCGTGTCCGATGGGCGGCAGGGTTCGTACGTCCGGATCGGCTCCGCGGCGGCCGCCTCCGCTTCCAGCCGCGGAAGCCCGCCGTCGTCGGGAGCCATGACCGTCAGCACATCGACCCCGCTGGCTGAAGCACCGGCGGCGCCCTCCGTGAGCAAGGGAGCGGCGCAGATGAGCAGCCTGGCGCCGCTGTCCTGCAGGACGTACTCGATCTCGCGGGCCTTGAGCAGGGCGTGGACCGGGACAACGATGGCGCCCAGCGAAAGGATGGCGTAGTACACCCGGGCGAAGTCCGGGACGTTGGGGATCAGGACGGCGACGGCGTCTCCCGGGCCGATTCCCCGCGCCCGCAGTGCACCGGCATACGCGCGGGTTTGGCTCCACAGGTCGGCGTAGCTGACCTGGTCCTCGTCCACAACGAGGGCGATGCTGTCAGGATTCCTCTTGGCTGATTCTGCCAGGACGGCAGCGACGGAGATGGTGGCGAAGCCGTCAGCGGAGTTGTTGTTGGTCATGGCCTGCTTCTTTGTTGGGATGGGTCACGCTGTGAGGATCAGGGCGTCGCCCTGGCCGCCGCCCCCGCAGAGGGCCACGACGCCGGTGCCTCCGCCGCGGCGTTTCAACGCCAGCGCCTGGTGCAGCACCAGGCGTGCACCCGAGGCGCCCACGGGGTGGCCCAGCGCGATGGCGCCGCCTTCGGCGTTGACAGTTTCGGTGTCGATGCCGAGATCGTTGGCGGACTGGATGAGGACCGAGGCGAAGGCCTCGTTGATTTCCACCAGGTCCAGCTCCTGCACAGTGAGTCCCTGGACCTTGAGTGCGCGCTCGATGGCGCGGGCTGGCTGGGAATGCAGGGATCCGTCGGGGCCTGCGGTCTGGCCGTGGGCGCCGATCTCGGCGATCCACTCCAGGCCTGCTGCTTCCGCGGCTGCCTTGCTGGCAATGACCAGCGCCGCTGCGCCGTCGGAAAGGGGCGACGACGACCCTGCCGTGATGGTGGCGGTCTCCGCCTTGGAGAACGCCGGGCGGAGCTGCGCCAGGGATTCCGCGGTGGTGTCCGGACGGATGCCTTCGTCGTGTTCGAGGGTCACGGCAGGTCCCTTGCGCTGCGGTATCCCGATCGGTGCGATTTCCTCCGCCATGATCCCGGCGGCGCGGGCGGCTTCGGCACGCTGGTGGGAGCGGGCCGCGACGGCGTCCTGCTCTTCGCGCGTGATGCCGCGTTCGGCGTTGCCGGCGTCGGTGGCCTCACCCATGAGCTTCTTGCTCACCGGGTCCTGCAGCCCGTCATGGTTCAGGGAGTCCAGCATGGGGGCATCTCCGATGACGACGCCGGCGCGCAGCCCGGGGACCAGGTGCGGCGCGTTGGTCATTGATTCCTGGCCGGCGGCCACGATGAAGTCGGCTTCCCCCGTGCGGATCATCCGGGCGGCGTCGATCACGGCCGTCAGGCCGGACAGGCAGAGCTTGTTGATGGTGATGGTGGGAACGTCCCAGCCGATTCCGGCGGCCAGGCTGGCCTGGCGTGCGGGGCCCTGGCCCGCGCCGGCCTGGATGACCTGGCCGACAATGACGGCGCCGATCTGCTCCGGGGCCACGCCGGTGCGTTCCAGCGCGGCGCGGATGGCGTGGGCGCCCAGTTCGCTGGAGGAAAAGGGCGTGAGTCCGCCGCGGAACCTGCCGAACGGGGTGCGGGCGCCGCCCAGGATGACGGGGATGTTGGCGTTCTGGTTCAAGAACAGTCCTTTCAGGGGATGACGGGCAGCCAAAGCCGAACGGCAGGCTCAGGCGAAGGCGGAGGTGCCGGTGATGCCGCGGCCGATGATGAGCGCCTGCATGGTTTCGGTGCCTTCGTAGGTGTGGATGGCTTCGATGTCGGCAAGGTGCCTGGCGACGCGGTTTTCCAGCAGGATGCCGTTGCCACCCAGCAGGTCACGGGCGTTGGAGGCGATGCCGCGTGCGGTCCGGGTGCAGGTGTACTTCACGAGCGATGCCTGCTCGGGCGTGAGGGTTCCGGCTTCATCGAGCCGCGTCATCTGCACCACCATCAGCTGCATGGTGGCCAGTTCACTGAGCATCCGGGCCAGCCGCTCCTGGACGATCTGGGACGCGGCCAGCGGCCGGCCGAACTGCTTGCGCTGCCTGGCGTACTGGACGGCCGTTTCGTAGCAGGCGGTGGCATGGCCGACGGCGGACCAGGCCACGCCCAGCCGGGTCGCCAGCAGCACCCGGGCCGTGTCTTTGAAGCTGCGCGCACCCGGCAGGACGTTCTCTTCGGGGACGAAGACGTCCTCCAGGCGGATGTGGGCCTGCCAGATGGCGCGGAGGGCAAGCTTGCCTTCGATTTTGGTGGCGGTGTAGCCGGGGGAGTCCTGCGGAACCAAGTAGCCGTGGACCTGGCCGTCGTCGCCCCGGGCCCAGACGATGCTGACGCCGCCCACGGAGCCGTTGCCGATCCACTTCTTCTCGCCGTTGAGCAGGAACCCGCCGTCCGTGCGGGTTGCCGTGGTTTCCAGGGCCACCGAGTCGGAGCCATGGGTAGGCTCGGTGAGGGCGAACGCCGCGTATTCCGTGCCCCTGGCAATCGCCGGCAGCCAGCGCTCCTTCTGCGCCGCGGATCCGCATTCAGCCACGGAGCGCAGGGCCAGGCCGCCCTGGACGGCAATCATCGTGGCCACGGAACCATCGCCCCGGCTGATTTCCATGTTCACCAGGCCGGCGGCCATGCTGCTCATGGGTGCGAAGCCCTCCACGGTGATGCCGTCGCGGAGCAGGTCCAGTTCGCCCAGGCGCTGGAGGAGGTGCAGTGGGTACTCGCCGCGTTCCCAGTAGCCGTCAATGACGGGCAGGACCTCGTCCTGGACAAAGCTGCGGGCGCGCTCCCAGTAGGCGCGGTCCTCGTCTCCGACGCCGGCCAGGATGGACGCCGGGTCCGTCCCGAGGGCCTCGGTCAGGACATATTCCGGCTCCACTGTTCCGGCGGGGAAGCCGGCGGGATCCCCGGTGCGGGTGGGCGCGAGGGCGGGCGACGTCGTCGTCATTGCATGCATCCTTTGAATCAGCGGCGGCGGGAGGGCCGGGACCTTGTGGCCTGGACCACACCAACCAAGGATGCAATGAAACGGAGTTCCACGTCAAGAAACTGGGTACCAAGGCTGGAGGTGGCGCCGCTGGGGCTAGGGGAGCGCGTCCCGGACCGCCTGGGCGATCGCATCCTTGTCGGCAGTGCCGGGAAAAACGGTGACGACGACGGTTGGCGCAGGTTGGGCGGGCGCGGCGGCGTCCGCCGGGCTGCCCAGGAGTGCAGGCCGGAACGTTTCCGCCAAGGCCTGGAGTTCGGCGGCCAGGGCGGTGGCCCTTTCCCGGTCTCCTGCAGCGGTGTCCCCGGCGGCAGGCGCGGCCCGCAGCCATTCCCGCAGGAAGGCGTTGTGCACGGCCACCACCGCTGCAGCGAAGGCGACGGCTTTGTATTCGCGCGGGCTGTTCCGGGGCAGCTTGTCATTCAGGTAGTGCAGGAACGCCCGCTCGTACCGGTGCGAGGTCACCAGTTCCCGGTCGCGGAGGGCCGGCACTGCCTGCAACAGCCCGTACCGGGCGCGTGAGGTCTGGGGGTTCCGCAGGTGGTGGTCGAAAACCAGCAGCGCCGCGTCCGCCACCGCGGCCAGCGGCCCGAGCCTGGATCCGGCGAGCCGTTCATTGACCTGGTGCAGGATCTGCTCGTGGTCGGCGAAGACAACGTCCTCCTTGGACCCGAACCTGCGGAAGAACGTGCTGCGGCTCATGCCTGAGGCTTCTGCGAGTTCCTCAACGGATGTTGCGTCGAATCCCTGCTTCGCCAGGAGGCCAATGGCTGCCGCGACGGGCCCATCGGCAGGGTGCCCCTCGACGGGACGGTGGGAAGGGGGCGAAGTCATGCGCCGAAATCTAGCACAGCCGCGCTCCGGCAGGCTGGCCTGCCGCCGGCTGCGGAAGGCCAGCCTGTGGCCGCTTTCAGGCGCCCTGCCGTGCCCAGCCGGTCAGCTTGTCCGAAAGCTGCATGTACGCCTCGTTGACCTGCTGCAGCTCCGGGTGGTTGTCATGCCAGGCCACGATTTCCCGTGCTCCGTCCGCGAACGGGATGGTGGCGGTGTAGTCCGGGACCAAGGCCTTGATCTTGGTGTTGTCGAAGACCACGGAATGGGACCGGTCGCCCAGGAGGTTGGACCCCAGTTCCTGGTCGTGCGCGGCGATGGTTTGGGACGCCACATGCACCAGTTCCGGTTCCCGGACGCCCGCGGCGCGGGCGAAGAGTCCGTAGATCTGGTTCCACGGCAGGTACTCGTCGGAGGTGATGGTGTAGCTTTCGCCCACCGCCTGCGGCCGGCCAAGCAGGCCGACGAACGCCTTGGCAAAGTCCTTGCTGTGCGTCAGCGTCCACAGCGAGGTGCCGTCACCGTGGACCATGACCGGGAGGCCGCTGCGCATGCGGTGGATGTCCGTCCAGCCGCCCACCATCGCAATCTTGGTGCGGTCATAGGTGTGCGAGGGCCGGACCACCGTCAACGGGAAGTCGTCCTCCCGGTAGGCCCTGAACAGCAGCTCCTCGCACGCGATCTTGTCCCGGGAGTACTGCCAGAACGGATTCTTCAACGGCGTGGACTCGCGGATGGGCAGCCTGGTGGGCGGCTTCTGGTACGCGGAGGCCGAGCTGATGAAGACGTACTGACCCGTCCGCTCCCGGAACAGCTCCATGCTGGTTTGGGCCTGGTCCGGAGTGTAGGAAATGAAGTCCGCCACGGCATCGAACTCCCTTCCGCCCAGCACCTCCCTGACGGAGGCCGCATCGCGGACGTCGGCGTGCAGCACTTCGGTGCCGTCGGGGACAGGCCTGCCGGACTGCCCCCGGTTCAGGATGGTCAGCCGGTGGCCCAGCGCGGCGGCACGTTCTGCCGCCGCCGCGCTGATGACCCCGGTCCCGCCGATGAAAAGGATGCTCCTCGGCGCCACCGTATCTGCGGTGATTGTGCCTACCACGCGTAGTCTTCCGGTGCCGTGCGGTGTCCCGGGAAAATATCTTCCAGGCGCTTGAGTGCGTCCCCATCGAGGGAGACATCCAGGGCGCGGATTGCGGCGTCCAGCTGTTCCTGGGTCCGGGGCCCCACGATCGGTGCGGTCACGGCAGGCTGGTGGAGGAGCCATGCCAGGGCCACGTCGCCGGGTTCGTGGCCCAGTTCGTCGGCGAAGTCCTCATACTGGCGGATCTGGTCCTCGTGCTTCTTCAGCGTTTCCGCTGCCCGCCCCTCCGTGCGGCGGACTCCCTGGCGTTCCTTCTTCAGCACGCCGCCCAGCAGCCCGCCCTGCAGCGGCGACCAGGGAATGAGGCCCAGCCCGTACTGCTGTGCAGCCGGGATGACTTCCAGTTCCACCTGCCGCATGAACAGGTTGTAGATGGACTGCTCGCTGACCAGGCCCGTGTAGTTCCGGCGGCGTGCTGCCTCCTGCGCCTGGGCGATGTGCCAGCCGGCGAAGTTGCTGCTGCCCGAGTACAGGATCTTGCCCTGCTGTACGGCCACTTCGATGGCCTGCCAGATCTCGTCCCACGGAGTGTCGCGGTCGATGTGGTGGAACTGGTAGACATC
Source organism: Arthrobacter sp. NQ4 (assembly GCF_029077345.1). Lineage (NCBI taxonomy): Bacteria > Bacillati > Actinomycetota > Actinomycetes > Micrococcales > Micrococcaceae > Arthrobacter > Arthrobacter sp. NQ4. The sequence continues at coordinate 9,752 of NZ_JARETC010000019.1, forward strand.
GATGTAGTCCGTCTGCAGGCGCTTGAGGCTCGCGTCCAGCGCACGGCGGATGTTCAGGGCCGAGAGCTTGGACTCGTTGGGCCGGTCCGTCATGGTGCCGTAGAGCTTGGTGGCCAGGACGGTGTGCTCCCGGCGCTCGCCGCCCTTGGCGAACCAGCGCCCGATGATTTCTTCGGTCCAGCCGCGGTGGTCGGCGCCGCCGTACACGTTGGCGGTGTCGAAGAAGTTGATGCCGGCTTCGTGCGCGGAATCCATGATGCTGTGCGCGTCCGCCTCCTCCGTCTGCGGCCCAAAGTTCATGGTGCCGAGGCAGAGGCGGGAGACTTTCAGGCCGGAGCGGCCCAGATGGGTGTACTGCATGGAAGATCCTTTCAAGGGTAGGCCTGCCAAACCGGTGGGTGGGCCGGCTGGAACCTACATCTGGGTGAAGGAGGCGACGGCGGGATCGGAGCCAATGCGCGCGCCGGACTCCAGTGCGGTGATGGCGGACAGTTCGTCTTCGGACAGCTTGAGGGACGAAGCCGCGAAGTTTTCCCGGATGCGGCCCGGATTCGCGGATTTGGGAATGACGATGTTGCCGTTGGCGAGGTGCCAGGCGAGCACTACCTGGGCGGTAGTGGCGCCGTGGGCGTCGGCGATTGCGGTGACGGCGTTGCCGTTAAGGTCACCGCCCTGCCCCAGCGGGCTGTACGCCTCCACGGCGATGCCCAGGCTGCGGCACTTGGCCGCAAGGTCCGCCTGCTGGTAGCTGGGGTGAAGCTCGATCTGGTTGACGGCGGGCACTGTTTCCGCGGATTCCAGCAGGGTGTCCAGGTGGTCGGACAGGAAGTTGGAGACGCCGATGGCGCGGATCTCCTTGTTTTCGTACAGCCGCTCCATCTCCTTCCATGCCTGGACGAAGAGGCCCTGCGAGGGAACCGGCCAGTGGATGAGGTAAAGGTCGATGAAGTCCAGGCCCAGGGCCTTGCGGCTGTTCTGGAACGCTTCCTGTGCCCGGGCCTGCTCGCCATTGCGGAGCTTGGTGGTCACGAAAATTTCCCCGCGGGGGATCCCGGTAGCCGCGAGGGCTGCCCCTACCCCTGCCTCGTTGCGGTACGCCGCAGCGGTGTCGATGTGGCGGTAGCCCGCTTCCAGCGCATCCTCCACGGTCCGCTGTGTATCCTCCGGCGGGACCTGGAAAACGCCGAAGCCAAGCTGCGGAATGGTGACGCCGTTGTTGAGTGTCAGCTCTGACATGGGTGTACTCCTTGGACGTATGGTGCTGGGAACGATGCCGGTTGCTCGACGAGTGGGGAAACACAGTGAGAAATCGGTTTCCACCGGCTCACCCCTGAGCCTATGCACTTTCCGCCATCAAGTCAGCAGCCAAGGCTGATCCTGTTTTTCCTAGGACCGCCAGTCCTACCTTCGTTGTAGAGCAGGCCACGCCAACGCAGGCACAATGGTCTGCATGGGTCAAAGCGCCGAGTTCGGAAAATTCCTCAAAGCCATGCGGTCCCGGTTGAGCCCGGAAGTCGCAGGGACGGGCCCCAGTACGGGCGCCCGCAGGGTTCCGGGCCTGCGGCGTGAGGAAGTGGCGCGCCTGGCCGGGGTCAGCACCGACTACTACGTGCGGCTGGAACAGGGCCGCAACATCCACCCGTCACGCACGGTCCTGGACGCCGTTGCCAGGGCCCTGAGGCTGGACAGCAGCGAGCACGCGCACATGCTGGACCTGCTCGAGAACTGCGCGGGAGCTCCCCGCGAACCGGGTGCCAATGCAGCCCAGGGCGTCCGGCCGGCGCTGCGCCAACTCCTGGACGCGGTGGGGGAGGTGCCCGCACTGGTGCTGGGTCGCCGCAACGACGTACTGGCGGGCAACAGGATGGCGTTCCTCTTGTTCGCCGATTTCCCCGCGCTGCCGCTGGCGGAGCGGAACCTCACACGCTGGACCATCCTTGACCCGGCTGCGCGGGAACTGTTCAGGGACTGGAAAACCGTGGCGGCAGAAGCCGCGGGCTCCCTCCGCCTGGACGTGGGCCGGCACCCCAACGACCCCCAGGCGAACCACCTGGTGGGGGAGCTGGCGGTCCACAGCGAACACTTCCGCCAGTGGTGGGCGGGGCACCGGGTTGCCACCCGCGCTGCAGGCACCGTCCGGCTGCACCATCCCGCGGTGGGGGACCTGGAACTGAACTTTGAAAACCTGGTCCTGCCGGAGGACCCCGACCAGACGCTCCGGGTGTACTCCGCCCGGCCGGGATCGCCGTCGTCGGACGCCCTGGCACTGCTGGGAAGCCTCGGTGCAGCCCCGGATGCCGGCTTGGAACGGGACCCTGCCGCGGTGGCCGAAAGCGGCGACGCGGGCTGACCGGCCATGCGCGTGCCCACGCCACTGTACATTCGTCCAGCGAAATGGGGTGATTCTGGCCAGCCGCCCATTGGTGGCGGGCCGGCCCTTTCCTAGGGTGGGAGTACCAGATTTCCCTGCCCAGTTCATATCACCCCAGGATGGTCTCAACGATGAAACGCATCGCCCTGCTGAAGGAGCGCCAGGCCTCTGCCGGCGCCGCCTCCACCGCCACCGGTTCCCACTGCCCGGCTTCCGGCCTCTGGAGCCCCGACATCGATCCCCACACGGTCCTGTCCTTCTTCGAGGGCCACGTGTTCCCGGCATTCGACGGCGTGCCCACCGTCTGGCGGCGGCGCAGCCCCGGCACGGCAAACTAGGTCCTGCCTTAAGCACAACTGACCCGCAGCCAACATCGTCAGGAACGTGTTGGCTGCGGGTCAGCTGTGTTTGGCGTTAGTGATCTTCCAGTCGGAAGCCAATCTTGATGGTGACCTGCCAGTCTGCGACCTTTCCGTCCTCCAGGTGGCCGCGGACCTCCTTGACCTCAAACCAGTCGAGGTTCCGCAGGGTCTGGGATGCCTTGGCAATGCCGTTGCGGACAGCGTCGTCCACGCCCTCGGTGGAGGTGCCGACAATTTCAGAAATGCTGTACGTGTGGTTGGACAACTTCGCTCCTCGTGATCGTCGATGCTCCCGGTTGCGGGCCGTTCCTGAAGCCTAGTAGGACTGCGGGAGCGTTGAACAGGGGCCCGGGTCAATCAGGACCGCGGCACGGGAGGCTACTTGGCGTCCAGCACCAGCTGCTTCAAGTCATCGAGGGTCTGCTGCATGTGCGCGTCCATGGCCTGGCGTGACCGGTCGGGGTCACGGGATTCCAAGGCCTCGGCAATGTTCTGGTGATGGCCGATTGCGTGCTCCTGGATCGCAGGGACGGCGGAGGTCTCGGTCCTGCGCTTTTCCAGCACGCGGTGCAGCGGCTCAAACAGGACCGACACGAACACATTCCCGGATGCCCGCAGGATGACGTCATGGAAGGCAAGGTCTGCTTCCACGAAAGCGGCAACATCGTTGATGCTGTGGGCGGCCTTCATCGCGGAAATGTAGTTGAAAAGGGACGTGATGTCTTCCTCGGCAATCCGTCCTGCGGCAAGTTCACAGGCGCCCGTTTCGAGCATCCTGCGCAGCTCGATGAGCTGGATGGAGGCATCGGCGTCGTTCTTGCCCTCGGAAGCGGCGCGCAGCACGGCTTCGAGGGAGGCCCAGCGGCTCAAGGGATTAACGAAGGTGCCCCGGCCGCGCTCCACGCTGAGGATGCGCTGGGCCTGCAGCGTCTTCATCGCCTCGCGGACCGTCATGCGGCTGACCTCGTGGCGGGCGCTCAGTTCGTGTTCGCCGGGAACAGTGGAGCCGGGCGGAAACTCGCCTTCGATGATGCGGTCCAGCAGCTCATCGGCCACCACGCCCACCAGTGACTTCCTTGCCATGTTGCCCCCGATCGCTCTCTCCGGCCGACGCCTGGCGGATATGTCAGACAAGTGTACTTGCGCGTCCGTATGCCGTGTGCCACACTAATTTTCAAATGCAAGATGTCAGACATCTTACAGTTACCTTTACATCTGGATCCGCGAGCCCGGATCGCTACACAACGGAGTGCACTGTGACGCATGAAGCAGACGTTCTGGCCGCCTATCCGGCAGACCTCGAAATTCCCGCCGGGCTGGTTGCCGGCGCGCTGGCCGCTTCCAACGCGGCGGTTCCCCGCGTCCTGGTAGTGCTCGACGACGACCCCACCGGCACGCAGTCCGTGGCAGACCTGCCCGTGCTCACCCGCTGGGAAGTGGAAGACTTCACCTGGGCTTTCGGCCAGGGCAAGCCCGCCGTGTACGTCCTCACCAACACCCGCAGCCTTGACCCGGCCGAGGCGGCAGCCCGCAACGAGGAAGTGGTCCGCAACGCCCTGGCGGCAGCAGGATCGCAGGACTCCGCCGGCTCCAGTCTTCGACTGGGCTTCGTCAGCCGCAGCGATTCCACCCTCCGCGGCCACTTCCCCCTGGAACCGGACGTCATCGCAGCCACGGTTGCCGAAGTCAGCGGCGAGAAGACGGACGGCGTCGTGCTGGTTCCGGCATTCCCGGATGCCGGGCGGCTCACCATCGGCGGTGTCCACTACATGCGCGGCACCGGCGACGCCAAGGGAACCCTGGTCCCCGTGTCCGAGACCGAGTTCGCCAAGGACGCCTCCTTCGGCTTCAGCACCTCCGTCATGGCGGACTACGTCGCCGAAAAGTCGCAGGGCAGGTTCCCGGCAGACTCCGTGATTGTCCTGGACCTGAACATCATCCGTGCCGGCTCCGCCGCCCAGGACCCGGCCATCTCGGCCAAGGCCATCGCCGACGCCATCGAACCGGCCTCCGATTCCACGCCCATCGTCGCGGATATCGTCACCGAGAACGACTTCCGCGCGCTGGCCCTGGGCCTGGAAGAAGCCGAGCGCCGCGGCAAGAAGCTGCTGTACCGCGTCGGCCCGCCGTTCGTCCGCGGCCGCATCGGCCAGGACATCCGCAGCGCGCTGACCTCGGAGGAGGCCTACGCGGGCAACACGCCGTCGGAGGCCGGCGGCCTGATCGTGGTGGGCTCGCACGTGGGCGTCACCACGCGCCAGCTCAACGTCCTCACCGCGGAACACAGCTCCGCCCGGATCATCGAGATCGACGTCGAGAAACTCCTCGGCGAGGAAAATGAAGCCAAGGCGCACCTGGACCAGACCGTGGACGCAGTCGTCGAAGCCCTCCACGCCGGCGACGTCATTGTGCACACCAGCCGGCTCCTCATCAAGACCGACGACCCCGCCGAAAGCCTGCGGATCGCACGGACCGTTTCCGCCGCCGTCGTGGATGTGGTCAACCGGACCCTGAAGACCTTCCCGCCGCGGTTCGTCATCGCCAAGGGCGGCATCACGTCCTCGGACGTGGCAGCCCACGGCCTGGAAATCCGCCATGCCATTGTCCGCGGCCCCATGCTGCCGGGCATCGTCTCCCTCTGGGAACCGGTGGACGGCCCCGCCAAGGGCATCCCGTACATCGTCTTCGCAGGCAACGTGGGCGACGACGACTCCCTGGCCCAGGTCACCCGCAAGCTCAGCAGCACTTTCTGATCCGTCCCACCGCAAGAATTCAACGGAGAACACCATGACCAGCAACTACACCGTCACCGTCCTGGGCCTCGGCGCCATGGGCCTGCCCATGGCCACCCGCCTGGCCTCGCAGCTGACCGTCCACGGCTTCGACATCGCCGAACCCCGCCTGGAACTCGCCCGGGAAGCCGGGATCGCCACCTTCAGCACGGCCCGCGAAGCCGCCAAGGGTGCCGACGCCGTCCTCCTGGCCGTCCGCAACGGTGAACAGCTCAACGACGTCCTCTTCGGCGAAAACGGCGTGGCCTCCGTCCTGGAGCCGGGCGCCGTCGTCATCCTCGGCTCCACCGTGGGCACCGAGGCCATCCCCGCCACGGTCGCCAAGCTGGCCGAATACGGCGTGGACCTCGTGGACGCGCCGCTGTCCGGCGGCCCCAAGCGCGCCGGCGAAGGCGACCTGCTGATCGTCGTCGGCGCTTCCCCTGAAGCCCGCGAAAAGGCCGCCCCCGCCCTGGACCTGCTCGCCTCCACCCTCACCGTGGTGGGCGACAACCCCGGTGACGGCCAGGCCCTGAAAACGGTCAACCAGCTCCTGTGCGGCGTCCACATCGCCGCCGCCGCCGAGGCCCTGGCCCTGGCCGACGCCCTGGGGCTGGACCAGGCCAAGACCCTCGCCGCCCTGGAAGCAGGCGCGGCAGGTTCCTTCATGCTCTCCAACCGCGGACCCCGCATCCTGGAGGCCTACAACGAGGAAGGTGCCGAGGTGCTGTCCCGCCTGGACATCTTCGTCAAGGACATGGGCATCGTGGGCAAGGCAACCCGCGCCGCCGGCCTGGCAGCCCCCGTTGCCGCCGCCGCCGAACAGCTCTACCTCCTGGGCCAGGCCCAGGGCCTCGCCGCCGCCGATGACTCCGCCGTCATCAAGGTGGTCGCGCCCGCCAAGCGCACCAAGTAAGCCACCCCTCCTGCCCTTGCGGCACAAGACGTACGACGACGGCGGTCCCCCCTCCGCCGTCGTCGTACCTCCCAGCGTTGCCGGCGAGTCCCGCACCGTTTATCCCCACCCCACCATTCCCTGATGCCGCCCTGCCCCGGGACCGGCACGTCAAAGGAGACATACCCCCGTGAACCACCTGATGAGCCCGCTGATACAGCGGGCGGCCGATGCCCCGGCCATCAAGCCCGCCGTTGAGCTGGGCACCCCGGTACTGCTCACCATCGCAGCGGTGGGCATCGCCATCCTGCTGGTGATGATCATTCGCTTCAAGATCCAGGCCTTCGTGGCCCTGCTCACCGTCAGTATCCTGGTGGCCGTGGCGGCCACCATCCCGCTGCAGGACATCTTCACCGTGGTCTCCAGCGGTGTGGGCAGCACCATGGGCAAAGTTGCCATCCTGATCGCGCTCGGCGCCGTGCTGGGCCGCATGATCGAGGTGTCCGGCGGCGTCCAGTCGCTCGCGGATCATTTCACCCGCAAGCTGGGAGCCAAGCGCGTTGCCGTGGCGCTGACCGCCGTCGGCTTCCTCGTGGCCATCCCCGTCTTCTTCGAGGTGGGCATCATCGTGCTGGTGCCCATCGTGTACGCCTTCGCCAAGATCGCCAAGGTCCACCCCGTGAAGTTCGGCCTCCCCATGGCCGGCATCATGCTCGCCATCCACGTCGCGGTACCGCCGCACCCCGGAATCGTGGCCGGCGCCGGCGTGCTCGGTGCCGACATCGGGCTCATCGCCCTGATCTCGCTGCTGATCTGCGTGCCCCTGGGCTTCCTGTCCTACTGGGTTGCGTCCATCATGAACCGCAAGGACTACGAGCTGCTGCCGGCCGTGAAGGCCCAGGTGGAGGAGTTCGGCTCCAAATCATTGGTCAAGGTGGGCCACGACGGTCCCGGAGCCGCCGCCATCGCACCCCCGCGCCCGGGCCTGATCATCTTCCTGATCGCAGCGCCCATCGTGCAGATCCTGCTCGGTACCGTTGGCACCCTGGTGCTTCCCAAGTCCGATCCGCTGTACGGCCTCGCGGCCTTCATCGGCAACCCCTTCCTGGCCCTGCTGGTGGCCGTGGCGCTGTCCTTCTTCCTGCTGGCTGTCCGCCGCGGCTGGTCCTTCAAGGAAACCGGCGAGATCTTCGAAGGCTCCCTGCCGCCCATCGCCTCCATCCTGATGGTGGTGGCCGCCGGCGGCGTGTTCGGCAATGTACTGCAGGTCTCCGGCATCGGATCGGCGCTGTCCAAGACCCTGGACACCCTCGGCGTCCCGCTGCTGCTGCTCGGCTTCATCATCTCGCTGGCCCTGCGCGCCGCCCAGGGTTCGGCCACCGTGGCCATCGTGACCACCACCGGCCTGCTGTCCGCAGCAGTCAGCGGCGGCGGCTACAGCCCGGCGCAGATCGCCGTGATCGTCATTGCCATCGGCTTCGGCGCCCTGGGACTGTCCCACGTAACCGACGCAGGCTTCTGGGTGGTGGTGCGCTACTACGGCCTCACCGTCTCCGACGGCCTGAAGACCTGGACCGTCCTGACCACCATCCTGGGCGTGGCCGGCTTCCTGCTGACCTTCGTCGCCTGGATCCTGGTGGGAGGCCTGGGCGCCTGATGCAAACCCGTCTGGACCACCTGGTCACCTCCGCCCTGCAGCAGGGTTCCGCAGTGCCGGCCTTCACCTGCTACGACTTCACCACCGCGCTGGCCGTGGTGGGCGCCGCCGAGGAATCCGGCAGGGGCGTGATCCTGCTGGTGGCACCCAAGACCGCCGCCACCGCGAACGGCCTCCGGCTGATCTCCGCGCTGCGTGGCCTGGCTGACGCCGCAGCCGTCCCCGTCGCTGTGCAGCTTGACCACGCCTCCGACCTCCAGGTGATGGCCGACGCCGTCACGGCAGGGGCGGATTCCGTCCTCGCCGACGGTTCGTCCCTTCCGTATGAGGACAACATTGCGCTGGTCCAGGCTGCCCGGGCGCTGCTGGGCTCCGACGTGGTGCTTGAGGCGGAACTCGGTGGCCTGGCAGGAGACGAGGACCGTGCCTTCGGCGTGGACCCACTGGATGTCGCGGGGGCCGGCCAGTCCGGCGCCGAGGTGGCAGGCCTGACCGACTCAGCCCAGGTGGAGGACTTCGTGTCCCGCACCGGAGCGGAACTTCTGGCCGTCGCAGTGGGCAACGTCCACGGCAAGTACAAGGGCGAGCCGCGGCTGCGCTGGGACGTGCTGCAGGACATTGCGGCGCGGATCCATATTCCGCTGGTGCTGCACGGTGCGTCCGGCATTCCCGCTGAAGAGTTGGTCAAGGCCGCGGCCATGAACGTTGGCAAGGTCAACTTCAACACCGAACTGCGGACCGGCGTCCTGGCCACCCTCCAGGACCAGCTTCCCGCACACCGTGCCGACGGTGAGAACCTGCAGGGCCTGCTGGCTTTGTGGAACACGTCGGCGAAGGGCTTCGCTGCCACCACGCTGGCCACGCTGGCACGGTAACGGGAACGGAATCTTCCACGAACGGGAGGCCAGGATCAAGCAGCCGGTCCTGGCCTCCTCCTTTTAGCTTTCATCCCGCCTGCCAGTCGGGCGGAAGGTCTCGTCGGGAGGCTAGGCTCAAGCAATGATCCTGGCCTCCCTTCTCTTTGCCTTCCTTGCCGCCGCACTGCACGTCTTCATCTTCACCATGGAGTCGCTCACCTGGACCCGGTCCGCCACCTGGAAGCGCTTTGGGGTTGCCTCCCAACAGGACGCTGAGACCACCAAATCCCTTGCGTACAACCAGGGCTTCTACAACCTGTTCCTGGCCGTCGGAGCGTTCGTTGGAGTGGGGCTCGTGGCGCTTGGCGGGTCGGGATCCGTGCAGGACGTGGCAGGCTGGACCCTGATCTTCAGCTGCTGCGTTTCCATGCTGCTGGCGGCCGCCGTCCTGGCGTTCACCGGACGCAAGTACCTCCGCGCCGCGGCAACCCAGGGCACCACGCCGCTGCTCGCCGTCGTGCTCGGACTGCTTGCAGTGCTGCAATAGGGGCAGAAGGGGCGTAAGTCCTTAAACCCGCGCAGGCAACGGGGGCACAATAGTGCCGTGGGCAGCGTCGAGCCGTTGTAGGTCCCATGCGCAGCACCGTGGGGCGGGGGACAGGAACCGGGGCGGACACGGTTGACCGTGATCCGGTCATCGACCTTGTCCGGTTCATCTGCCTGGCGCTGGTGGTGGTGGGGCACTCCATGATGGTCAGCCCGGTCCTGCACCCGGACGGAACCGTGACCACCGAGAACACCCTGGCCCAGCAGGACTGGTTCGAGCCCATCATCTGGATCTTCATGGTCATGCCCCTGTTCTTCGTCACCGGCGGCGTGACCGGACTGCAGTCCTGGCGCCGGCTCAGGGCAAGCGGAGGCACCGCGGCCCAGTTCATCCGCGCCCGGCTCCTGCGCCTCCTCCGCCCCGCCACCCCTTTGCTGGCAACGATGGTGGTGGGTTTGTCCGTGGCGGCGGCGCTCGGCGTGGACCGGCGGGTGGTCCAGCTCATGGCAGCCGGGGCGGGCATGCCCCTGTGGTTCCTGGCCGCCTACCTCGCGGCGCAGCTGAACATCCCGGCCCTGGCGGCACTGCACGCGCGGGCGCCCTGGCTTGGCTTCTGCCTGCTCACCGGGCTCGTGGTTGCCGTGGACTGCCTGCGGGGCGTCCTGCCGGACCTCGCCAACGCCAACCTGGTGTTCGTGTGGTGCGCGGTCCAGCAACTGGGTTTCCTGGCCGCCGACGGCCACTTTTCCCGTCTGTCCCGTTCCGAGCTGCTGGGCATTGCCGTGGCCGGACACCTGCTGCTGGGACTCGTGACCGGGCTGGGGCTGTACCGCGGAAACATGCTGGTGAACCTCAACCCGCCCAACCTGACCCTGGTGATCCTGGCCGTCCCGCAGCTGGCCACCATGGAACTGGCGCGTCCGGTCCTGGCGCCGCTGGCCGGGGTGGGCTGGGTCGGCCGGCTGCTGGTGCTGGTTGGCGGCAGATCCCTCACGGTGTACCTGTGGCACCTGCCGCTGCTGGTGGGCATGTCCGGGCTGCTGCTCCTGGCGCCGATCCCCAAGCCCGGCGCCGGCACCGCTGCATGGTGGTGGTCGCGGCCCCTGGTGGTCCTGGCGCTGCTCATTTTGCTCCTGCCGGTGGCCGCCGCGTTTGGCCATCTGGAGGAACGGACGACGACGGCCGTCACCCTGCGCTGCCGGCCCGCCACGGCGGGGGCCGCCGTCGTCGTGGTCTTCATTCCCGTGGCGGACGCCGCGCTCAGCGGACTGTCACTGGGCCTGCTGGCCGCCGGCACGGTGTGTTTCTCGGTGGCGATCGTTTTGCTGGGCGGTTTTCCGCTGCGGCGCCGGCAACCATACCGGCGCCGCCATGGCCGAAGGACCATTGCCAGCGGACTGAAGTAGTGCCAGTGTCGAACCATGACCGAGAACACCACGTCCGCTGAGGACAAGTTCACCGCAAATGTCTCGCTGCGGCGCAATGACGCACAGCACCGGTACGAACTCCTGGTGGACGGCAAGCTGGCTGTCCAGGCCTTTTTCCACGATCTTCCCGGGCACATCGATTTCACCCACACCGAGACCGGCGAGGATTTCGAGGGACAAGGCCTGGGCAAGGTCCTTGCACACTTTGCCCTGGATGACGTGGTGGCCACCGGCAAGCGGATCATTCCGCACTGCCCGTTCATTTCCAGCTACCTGCGAAAGCACGAAGGCTACGAACAATTCGTCGATTGGCCGGAGCGCTGATCCCGGGCCGCCGGCATTAGTGCCGGCGGCGGGTCAGCTGGCCAGCGCCTGGTCGGTGATCCCCATGGCGGTGCCCGGATCATCGATAGTGAAGCCGCAGGCGCAGCGGTAAGTGACGATACTGTCCGGGACGGACCCGGGACGCAGTGAAACTACGGTGTCCCCGTCAACATAGACGGGCTGCCGGACCGGAAGCTCGTCATGGTCGACGCGCTGCATTGGCGTGCGGCAGTGCATGCGCGAATTCAGGGTCATCAGCAACCCTGCGTCCACGGGTACGGTTGTGGACAAGAGCTGCCCAGCTGCCTCGGTGCGCGCCCCAAACGCCGTCAGCTGGTGTTCCATTGCGGTGGTCATTATGTTCTTCCTTGGGCTTCTTCACGGAACCGCCGGCATTGGCAGCCCCGCCGCGAACTGCTTGCGGAGGTTCATCTATCACCGTAAGCAAAGCATGCTTACTATTTGTTGCACAAGTTACGGCTGGGAATCAGCCCCGCAGCCAGCAGCCACAACAGCCCACACAGCCGTCTCTCTGGCTAGGCTTGCAGCATGACGCCAACCACCACCCGAACCACAGCACTCGTTACTGGCGCCAGCGCCGGCCTGGGCCACGAATTTGCCGAGCAGCTCGCTGCCCAGGGGCATGACCTGGTCCTGGTGGCGCGCAACGCGTCCCGGCTTGCAGAAACAGCGGAAGACTTCCGGCGGCGGTACGGCGTCACGGCTGAGGTGCTTCCCGCCGACCTGACGCAGGACGACGACGTCGCGGCCGTCGTCGAACGCCTTGAGGACGCCACGCGGCCGGTGGGGATCCTGGTGAACAACGCCGGGATCGGCCTGCTGCACAACTTTGAGGACAACCACGCAGCGGAGGAGAGGCGCCACCTGAAGCTGCACGCGGAAACGTCCATGGTGCTCACCCACGCGGCACTCAGGGGGATGCTGGAGCGCGGGGAGGGCAGGATCATCAATGTGGCCAGTGTGGCTGCGTTCCTGCCGCGCGGCACCTACTCGGCGGCGAAGGCGTGGCTGGTGAGCTTCAGCCGGTGGGCAAACCTGGCCTATCGCAAGCGGGGCATCAAGGTCACAGCCGTCTGCCCGGGCTTCACCCATACGGAGTTCCACGACCGGATGGGGATGGACAAGTCGGTGGCCCCGTCCTGGACGTGGCTGCGCGCGGAGCGGGTGGTCAGGGAAGGCCTGGCGGACAATGAACGCGGCAAGGCGGTGTCCATCCCCTCCAAGAGGTACAAAGTGGTTGCCGCCGTGGCCAAGGTGGCGCCGGCGCGGCTAATGGCCGGGCCGGCGCGGAAGCCGAAGTAGGCCGGGGCGCCTGGCCGGCAGCCCGGGAAGGGCCTTCCGCGGCCGGGCACCGGACCTGCGGACGGCCAGCACCACCAGGATCCCCAGCAGCGCGCCCACCAGCGTCTCCACGGCCCGCTCAAGGATCAGGACCCGGGGTTCGGTGGGGGAGGCCAGCTGGGTTATCAGCAGGATGACCGGGGTGAACCAGACCATGGCCAGGCCATAGTGCCTGGTCATGAACAGTTCCGTGGCGAACTGGAAGAGGATCACCAGCAGCGCCAGCACCACCGCCCGGTGTACCGGCTCCTGAAGCGCCGGGTACAGCGCCGCCAGGGTCCAGGGTCCCGGGATGATGACGACGGCGGTGACCGCCAGTCCCAGGAACGTCCCGACGATGCGGTGGACGCCCCGCCGGACGCTGCTGGGCAGGTCTGCTCCGGCAAGGGGTACGGCGGCCGCGGCCATGGCCCAGTGCGGGTGGCCGCTGCCGCTGATGACGCCCACGGTCCCGGCGGCACCCACCGCCAGGACGTACCGGGCGGCGTGGACTGACAACTCCCGGCGCCCCGCCGCCGAACGGCGCGGGACGCTCCGGGTGGCTCCTGGCTCCCAGGACCGCCGCCGAACCCAGCCGCTGAAGCCAATCAGGATGGAGAATACCGACGACGCCACCGCGATGAGCATGGCGGTGTACCAGGGGACTGCGGTGGGAACGGAAGCGCAGGCGCCCAGGGCGAGGATTCCAAAGAAGGGCCCGTTGGGTTTCAGCCGTACCCTGTCCGCGTATACCGACCCCACTCCGGCCAGGGTCGCTTCCACTGCCACGAGCCACCAGGAGTGGATGTGGTTGATGGAGAGCGTTACTCCCACCACCACGCCGGTGAGCAGCACCAGGGCGCCCTGGCCCTGGTGGCGGAGCCGGAGCTGGTGCGGTTCCGAGCGGCCGTACATGCCGGTGAGCGCGCCGAACACGGCGTAGATGATGAGGTCGGTACGGCCGGCGGCCAGCAGGAGCAGCGACGGTACCGCCACGCTGAGGGCCACGCGGAGCGCGGCAAGGTGGTCGCCGTTGGCAGGTTCCAACCGGTGGAGCGCGCGTACCTGCTCCACAACGCGCTTCATGTCCCGACCTGTCCTGTTTCTATGGATCTACTGCAGCCCGAGGGCCCTTGCGACCGTATCACCGCGCCCCATGCAGAGCCACATGCCGGCAGTCACGGGAGGACATCGGGCAGGCGCGCAAAGGCCCGCCCAGCGTGCTTCCCCCAAGGAAGCACGCGGGACGGGCCTGTGAGCGTGGGCTACAAGAGTGCCCGGGAGGCTGGGCCTATGCCCCGGCCGGAACCCCGCGGTGTGCGTGGGGGTCGGTGCCGTCCTGGGTGTCGAACGGCAGTTCGTCCAGGTTGATCAGCGGGTTCTCGTCCTGGGTCGCCACCAGTTCCTTGGCCTCTGCCTGGGTGTCAACGCTGGGCATCGATCCCGGGAGCGGCCGGTTGGCGGATTCCTTCAGGAAGTAGATGGCCACGGCGCCCACCAGTGAGGTGGCCATCAGGTAGTACGCCGGCATCATGTCGTTGCCGGTGGCCCCGATCAGCGCGGCCACGATGAACGGGGTGGTTCCGCCGAAGATGGCTACGGCGAAGTTGTAGGCAATGCCCATCGCTCCGTACCGGCTGGAGGTGGGGAACTGGGCCGGCAGTGCCGATGCCAGGTTGGCCACGTAGAAGGTCACGGGGAAAGCGATCAGGGCCAGGCCCGCGAGGGTGGACCAGATCTGCCCAATGCCAATCAGCATGAACGCCGGGATGGCCAGGACGATAGTACTGACAGCGCCGATCCAGAGCACGGGACGGCGGCCAATCCGGTCGGAGAGCTTGCCGGTCAGCGGGATGCAGAGGCTCATGACCACCAGGACGGGGATCGTCAGCAGCGTGCCGTGCACCTCGTCGTAGCCCTTGGACTCGGTCAGGTACGTGGGCATGTAGGACGTCAGCGCGTAGCCGGCAGTGTTGGCAGCGGCCACAACAACCATGGCCACAATGATGGGGCGCCAGTAGGCCTTGACGATACCGACGGGTCCCTTGGCCGTGGCGGTGTCCCCGGCGGAGGCGTTCTTGGCGTTTTCTTCCTGGGCGTCAAGGGTGGCCTGGAACTGCGGCGATTCCTCGATCTTGCTCCGGAAGTACACGGCGATCAGGCCCAGCGGCCCGGCAACCAGGAACGGGATGCGCCATCCCCAGTCCTCCATGGTGCCCTGGCCCAGGGTCAGCTGCAGGACAGAGACCAAGGCAGCGCCGATGGCGAAGCCGAGGTAGCTGCCCAGGTCCAGGAAGCTGGCGAAGAAGCCGCGGCGCTTGTCAGCGGCGTACTCGCTGACGAACGTGGTGGCGCCGGCGTACTCGCCGCCGGTGGAGAAGCCCTGGATGACCTTGAGAAGCACCAGGAGCGCTGCAGCCCAGAGGCCGATCTGGGCGTATCCGGGCAGGAGGCCGACGGCGAACGTGCTGGCCGCCATGATCATCAGCGTGGTGGCCAGGATCTTCTGGCGGCCCATCTTGTCGCCCAGCCAGCCGAAGATCACGCCGCCCAGGGGACGGGCGATGAAGGTGGCGGCAAAGGTTCCCAGCAGGAACAGCGTCTGGGTGGTGGGATCGGATTCAGGGAGGAACACCGGGCCCATGGTGGTGATGAGGTAGCCGAAAACGCCTACGTCGTACCACTCCATGGTGTTGCCAACGATCGTGCCGCCCAGTGCTTTTTTGAGCATGGGCTGGTCCACCACGTTGACATCGGATTCCTTGAGCCGGCGGCGTGGCAGCAGCCTGGGCTTCTTGGCAGCCGTGGGGGCTGCAGGGTCGGTTCCGCGGGCGCTCCTGGCGCCTGCTGAAGAGTCGGTCATGCTTCGGTCTGTGGGCATTTGGGCAACTCCTGTGGAGGTCATTTGCTTGCGACTTGTAGCTGCCCCGCTCCGGGCAGGCCTTCAATTTTACGGGATTCCTCTAGCGTCCGGGCAGTTTGATGGCGTAGCATGCTCCCTTTTGGGCCCGATATGGGGCCGGTTCCGGAAATTTTTCCCCCGGCTTTTCCCGCGTGATCACTGGGAAGCAGGCTGATGAACGGCGCCGTTACCAAAATTTTTCCAAGTTGCTCCGTTTCAAGCCCGCTCCCGCGGGAAACCGGCCGCAAAAAGTGACCGCTGCCACGGTCCCCGGAGGGGTTCCCAGCAGCCCCGGACGTGCCTATGGTAGAGCGATGAACACACTTCTTTCCGGGCAGTAGTCCGCGCGCCCGGGCGCTTTCGTCGGCATTCGTTTCAAGGAAGAACGAAGGAAAGAAGGGAAGAACCACATGGGTGAAGAATCCAACCAGTTCCACATCAGGCCTGAGGTGGCGGACCACCTTGCCGCAGCCATGGATGCGCCTGTTACGCCCGGCCCCGCGGCAACGGGTGGCGTTCCGCTGGCAGGGCAGGGCGGGTGGCCGGACGGAATGGGAAAGCGCAGGCACCCGAAGGACCGCGGCGCCGGCCACGGCCGGATGGGGCACGAGGCCGCCGTGGTGGCGGTCCACCGCACCGGCCGGCCGCAGATGCCGCACTCCTCATAGCTGCCTGCAGCGCGCGGATCCAGCATGGCGACGCGCGCTGTCCATATCGACACGGAAGTTACCTGGCGCCCCCGACATCGGGGGACGCCAGGTAATTTGCGCGCCGCGGACCCGCAAGCGCGCCGAAAAGCGTGCGCCCCGCCGGGAGTCATCGCGCCGGGCTCACCCTTCGCGGACCACGTCAGACGGGTCCTTGTCGAGGCGCCAGCCCCGCCACCGTGGATGCCTGAGCCTGCCCGGGCCCGTCCACTCGCTGTAGGTCACCTCGCCTACAAGCTCCGGTGATACCCAGTGGGCGTCGGCGGAATCCGGCCGGGGGACGTCGTGGAACGGTGAGGTCTTCCGGCCCAGGCGTTCCACCGTCTGGCGGAGTTCCGTGAGCTCCCGGCTGCTGAAACCGGATCCGACCCGGCCCACGTACTGCAGCTTGCCGCCGTCGGGAATGCCTACCAGCAGCGATCCCACGGTGTCCTGCCGCCCGCCCTTCCCCGGCCGCCAGCCGCCCACCACCACTTCCTGCGTCTGCTCCGTCTTGAGTTTGATCCAGGTCCTGGTCCGCTGCCCGCTCACGTAGCGGCTGTCGGTCCTCTTGGCCATCACGCCTTCAAGGCCGAGCTCCCGGGCGCTGTCGAGGAGGAGGTCCACGGATTCCTCAAGCACCATGGACAGGTCCACCGGGCAGCCGGAGGGACGGAAGAATTCCTCCAGCCGCTGCCGCCGTGTGCTGAGCGGCAGGCGCCGGAGGTCCTTGCCGTCGTCGAAGAGCAGGTCGAACAGCATCAGCTGGACCGGGATCGAGGTGCGGGCTTTGGCGACGTCGGCGGCCCGGGTGAGTTTCATCCGCCCCTGCAGCAGGCCAAAGTCAGGCCTTCCACCGGGCCCGACGGCGATGATCTCACCATCCGCCACGAACGGCTGCTCCGGCCAGCAGGCCCGGTCCGTGAACTCGGGGTAGGTCTTGGTGACATCATTGCCGTTGCGGGAGAAGATCCGGACCTTTTCGCTGTCCGCCACCAGCAGCGCCCGGACGCCGTCCCACTTGAGCTCGTACTGCCACGTGCTGCCGTGCAGGTCGGCGGTGCTTCCTGAGGTTGCCATCATGGGCGCGTACTCCAGCGGGTCGGCGGGAGCGCTGTGCGTTGCTGCGGGAGCCTCGGACGCCTCTTCGCCGCCGGCGTCCTGCGAAGGTTCCGGCACTGCCCGGGCCGGCTGCCGTCGTCGTCCGCCTTGCTGCTCCTGGTCCATCAGGTGGATGAGCCATTGGTTTTCGGCGTCCTTGCCTTGCCCGCGTCCGGTGTGGATGAGGGCCACCTTCCTGCTGCCGCCCAGGCCGCCGCTTTCCGAGCCCGTCAGGGTGACAATGACTTCCTTGCCGTTGATCCACTTGTGCAGTTCGTAGGTGCCGGTGTCCCAAATCGTCATCTCGCCCGCGCCGTACTGCCCCTTGGGGATGGTGCCGTGGAAGGTGAGGTAGTCCATGGGATGGTCCTCGGTCTGGACTGCCAGATGGTTCCTGCCACCGGATTCCGGGACGCCCTTGGGCAGGGCCCATGACGCCAGGACCCCCTCGTGTTCCAGCCGCAGGTCCCAGTGCAGGCGGCTGGCGTGGTGCTCCTGGATGACAAAACTGTTGCCGCCGGCCGGGATGCCAGCGAACGGTTCGGGGGTCGCCTTGGGGTCGCGCATGGAACGGTACCTGCCCAGCCGGGCGTCGGCGTCGTGGTGTGCGTCCCCCTGGTCCGGGCTGTCGGTTGTCCCACCCGCCGCCGCGCCTGCCGCGGCGTTGACGACGGCGGCGAACGGGTCCTTGCCGTCCCGCACCCGGCGCAGCACCTCCTGGTAGTCCAGGTGCTTCAGCGTGGGAGACTGGATTTCCCGCCATGTCCGCGGGGCGGCCACCATGGGCGTGGGCCTGCCGCGCAGCGAGTAGGGGACCACCGTGGTTTTTGCCGCGTTGTTCTGGCTCCAGTCCACCAGCACCTTGCCCGTGCGCAGGGATTTCTTCATGTCGCTGACGGCAAGGTCCGGGTGGTCGGCCTCGAGTGCCCGGGCCAGTTCACGGGCGAAAGCGGAGATCTGTTCCGAGGTCTGGCTGCCGTCCAGCGACGCGTACAGGTGGATGCCCTTGCTGCCGCTGGTCACCGGGACCGGGTCCAGGCCCACGTCCTGCAGGATGGTCCGGGCCAGGAGGGCCACCTCCCGGCATTCCGGCAGCCCGGCACCGTCGCCCGGGTCCAGGTCCAGCACCAGCCGGTCCGGATTGAGCTGGTGGCCGTGCGAATCCACCCGCCACTGCGGCACGTGGATTTCGAGGGAGTTGATCTGGCCGAACCAGGCCAGCGTGGCGGCGTCGTTGACCAGGGGGTAGTGGATGGTCCGGTCCTTGTGGGTGATCGCGGCCCGGGGCAGCCAGCCGGGGGCTGAGTCCTCCAGGTCCTTCTGGAAAAACACCTCTCCCGGTTTGTCCGCGGTGCCCACCCCGTTGACCCACCGCTTCCGCGTGGCCGGGCGGTTGGCGGCCGCCGGTATCAGGACGTGCGCCACTGCGGCGTAGTAGGCCAGCACATCCGCCTTGGTGGTGCCGGTCTCCGGGTAGATGATCTTGTCCAGGTTGGTCAGTGTCAGTTCGCGCCCCGCCACCCGGACACGTTCCCGGCTACCTGCCATGGGGCTTCACCTCCGGCCCGCTCTGATGTTGACTGTATGAATGAGAGCCATCTGGAAAGGTGCCATCGCGTTCGGCCTGGTCAACGTGCCCGTGAAGGTCTACAGCGCCACTGAGGATCATGACATCAGTCTGCACCAGGTTCACAATGCCGATGGCGGCAGGATCCGCTACCAGCGCCGGTGCGAGGTCTGCAGCGAGGTGGTGGACTACTCGGACATCGAGAAGGCCTTCGAGGAGGACGGCCGCACGGTGGTGCTGTCCAAGGATGAGCTCAAGTCCATTCCCGCCGAGAACAGCCACGAGATCGAAGTGGTGCAGTTCGTGCCGTCGGAGCAGCTCGAACCCATGATGTTCGAGAAGAGCTATTACCTGGAGCCGGATTCCAAGTCGCCCAAGGCCTACGTTCTGCTGCGCCGCGCGCTGGAGGACACGGACCGGGTGGCCATCGTCCAATTCGCACTGCGCGAGAAGACCCGGCTGGGTGCCCTGCGGATCAAGGACGACGTCCTGGTGCTGCAGTCCCTGCTCTGGCCCGACGAGGTGCGCGAGGCGAGCTTCCCGTCCCTGGAGGCGGACATCAGGATCTCCGCCCAGGAACGTGACATGTCAGCGGCGCTGGTGGAATCCATGGCCGCCGACTTCGAACCAGACTCCTTCACCGACGAGTACCAGGTGCAGCTCCGCCAGCTGATCGACGCCAAGCTGGAACAGGGCGAATCGCTGGACACGGAGGAAACCTTTGGCGTGGAAGCCGGCGAGGGCGGCAAGGGCGAGGTCATCGACCTCATGGAGGCCCTCAAACGGAGCCTGGACCGGAAGCGCGGCGGCGGGGAAGCTGCCTCCGCCGGCGGGGAATCCGACGACGAAGCGGACGCAGGGGACGAGGAAACTGAGACTGCCAAACCTGCGCGCAGGCAGTCCGGCACCAAGGCGGCCGCGTCCAGGACGGCGGCAGCGAAGACCGGCACGGACGATGCCAAACCGGCCGCCCGGTCATCAGCGAAGTCCACACCGGCTTCCGCCAAGTCCACGGCGTCCAAGTCGACGACAGCCAAATCCACTGCCGCCAAATCCACGGCGGCCAAGTCCGCTGCAGCTAAAACAACCGCGTCCAAGTCCTCCGGCACGGGCACGGCGGACACCAAGGCGTCCGGCGCAAAGGCCGCGGCAAAGCCGGCTGCCAAGACCACCAGGGCGCGCAAGCCGGCCTGACCGGCACTCGGGACGGCATCCCGGAAGGGCCTCGCCGGCCGGTCCGGCGCGCTTTCGGGAAACACCGCCTTTACAGCGGCCTCCAACGCGCCCACAATGAGTCGCATCGCAGCCTCCGCTGTGCCAACAGCGTGCTGTCACCCATGTGGACCTGACACGTAGAGGGGCACGGACATGAGCCAGCAGACCGATGCAGTGGAGGCGGACCGGGAGCTGAAGAGAAAGCACCGGGCCATGTGGGCGTCAGGGGATTACCCCGCCCTCGCGGACGAGATGCTCCTGGAACTGGGCGCCGTCCTGGTGGAGGCCTGCGGCATCAGGTCACGCCAACGGGTCCTGGACGTTGCGGCCGGAACCGGCAACGCGGCCATTCCCGCGGCCATGATGGGTGCCAAGGCGGTGGCCAGCGACCTTACTCCTGAACTTTTTGAGGCAGGGCGCAAAGAGGCAGCCAACCGTGGCGTCAGCCTGGAGTGGCAGGAGGGCGACGCGGAAGCCCTGCCCTTTGGTGATGCGGAGTTCGACGCCGTGATGTCCTGCATCGGGGTGATGTTCGCGCCGCATCACCAGGCGGCCGCGGACGAGCTGCTCCGGGTCTGCAAGCCGGGCGGCTCCGTCGGGCTGCTCAGCTGGACGCCGGAAGGATTCGTCGGGCAGATGCTGGCCGCACTGAAGCCGTTTGCCCCGCCGCCCCCGCCCGGCGCGCAGCCGGCCCCGCTGTGGGGGAGCGAGGAGCATGTCCGCGAACTGCTGGGGGACCGGATCACCGACGTTCACACCCGCAAACAGAACCTGGCCGTCAGGAGCTTCCACCAGCCCGCGGACTTCGTCCGGTATTTCAAGTCCCACTACGGCCCCATCATCGCCGTCTACAAATTCCTGGGCGAGGACCAGGAAAAGGTCAAGGCCCTGGACAAGGCCCTGACCGACCTTGCCGATTCCTTCGGTGATGCGCACGGCGATTCCCCGTTCCAGATGGAGTGGGAGTACCTGCTCTTCACGGCAAGAAAGGCTGCAGCATGACCGAAAACCATGTAGCAACGTCCGTCACCATGATCGACGCCGGGCCGGAACGCGTGTGGGAGGTGATCACCGACCCCGCCGCCGTGAAGGAGTTCATGTTCGGGGCAACCCTGCAGACCGACTGGAGGGTCGGCAGCCCCATCACATGGCAGGGGGAGTGGGAGGGAAAGCCCTTCCAGGACAAGGGCCGGATCCTCGAGGTCGAACCAGGCCGGAAACTGGTGTACACCCACTTCAGCCCGTTGTCCGGCCAGGAGGACAAGCCGGAGAACTACCACACGCTCGAATGGACGCTGGAGGACCAGGACGGTGCCACGAGGCTTTCGCTGTCGCAGGACAACAACCCCAGCGAGGAAGCTGCCGCGCACTCCAAGGGCATGTGGGACAAGCTCGTGGCGGACGTCAAGGCGCTCGCCGAGCGCGGCTGACTGCTCCCCGCCCGGGTGGGCTGGGGGTTAAAACCGGGCGGCCGCCGTCGGACGTTTCCCTTGGGAGGAAAGCCCGACGGCGGCCGCCGGCGTTGTGCTGCCTGGGGCAGCGCAGCTGCTACTCGGCGTCGTGATCCGTTTCGAGGATCTGCACCAGGCGCTCCAGCGCATCGTCTGCGCCGGCACCTTCGGCGCGGAGGACCACCACGTCGCCGTGTGAGGCGCCCAGGCTCATGAGGGACAGGATGCTGGCGGCATCCATGGCCTCGTCTGCCGGCTCGCCTTCACGGGCGATGGTGATGTCCAGGTCGAACTCTCCGGCTGCCTCGGCAAAGATAGCGGCGGGGCGGGCGTGCAGGCCCACGCGGCTGGCGACTGTTGCGGTGCGTTCTGGCATTTTTGCTCCTTTGTCTTTCGGCGTGCTGATGGTTCAGCGCCGGGAAGGTCTGTGGCTAAACCGGCTCAGACGGTTACGGGAACCGGTTCAACCGTATCAACGGTCTTCTTGACTGCCCAGCGCTTGAGGGCGATGACCGACAGGGCGGTAACCACCACGCCGACGATGATCGAAACAACGAACATCAGGAAGTTGTCGATGGCGAAGAAGACGAAGATTCCGCCGTGGGGTGCCTTGGATCCGACGCCCGCAGCCATCGAGATGGCACCGGTCACCGCACCGCCCAGCATGCTGGCGGGGATAACGCGCAGCGGATCGGCCGCGGCGAACGGGATGGCACCTTCGGAGATGAAGGACGCACCCAGCAGCCATGCTGCCTTGCCGTTTTCCTGCTCCGCCAGGCTGAAAAGCTTCTTGTTCAGGACGGTGGAGGCCAGGGCCATGGCCAGCGGCGGAACCATGCCGGACGCCATGACGGCGGCCATGATCTGCCACGGAGCCTGGTTGTCGATGGTGGCGGCACCAAGGCCGGCGACGGCGAAGGAGTAGGCAACCTTGTTGACCGGGCCGCCGAGGTCGAAGCACATCATCAGGCCCAGGATCACGCCCAGGGCGATGGCGCCGGCACCGGTGAGGCCGGACAGCCAGGAGTTCAGGCCGTTGGTGATGGCGACGATGGGGCCGCCCAGGATCACGAACATCAGGCCCGAAGCCACCAGCGAGGCCAGCAGCGGGATGATCACCACGGGCATCAGGCCGCGCAGCCAGCGTGCCACCTGCAGGCGCCCCACCACGTGGGCGATGTAGCCGGCCAGCAGGCCGCCAACGATGCCGCCCAGGAAGCCGGCACCCATGAACCCGGCAACTGCACCGGCAACGAAGCCGGGCGCGATGCCCGGACGGTCAGCGATGGCGTAGGCGATGTAGCCTGCCAGCGCCGGAACCAGGAACCCGAGCGACAAGGCGCCGATCTTGAACAGGACCGCGCCGAGGTACGCGCCCAGCGGACCCCAGGCGTTTTCGGGGAATTCGGTGGGCAGGTTGAACAGGCTGTTCTGGACAACGATGGTGTCCGCGTACTTGGTGATCAGGTAGCCGCCCATGAGGAAGCCGAGGGCGATCAGCAGGCCGCCGCCGGCCACGAACGGAATCATGTAGCTGACACCGGTGAGCAGGGCCTTCTTGAGCTTCTGGCCGATGTGCTCGCCCTTTTCCTCAGCCTCGTGCTCGGCCTGTTCTTCCGCGCCGAAGTGCGGGACTCGGCGGGCGTTGGGGTTCTCTGCCGCGGCGAGTGCTTCCTGGACCATCTTGTCCGGTTCGTCGATGCCGCGCTTTACGGGGGCATTGATGACCGGCTTGCCGGCGAAGCGCTCCTTGCCGCGCACGTCCACGTCCACGGCGAAGATGACGGCGTCTGCTGCGGCGATGACCGCGGGGTCCAGTGCCTTGGCGCCGGAGGAACCCTGGGTTTCCACCTGCAGGTCTACGCCCACTTCCTTGGCAGCTGCCACGAGGGAGTCGGCCGCCATGTAGGTGTGGGCGATGCCGGTGGGGCACGCGGTGACGGCTACCAGGCGCTTGGGTCCGCGGGCGGCCGAACCGGTGGAAGCCCCTGAGGGGGCACCCACGGCACTGGCACCAGCTGCCCCGGCTGCGCCTACTCCGGCGCCGACCGGAACTGCATCGGCCGGAGCCGCTGCGGCGTGGGCTGCGGGCTTGTCCGCCAGGGCGCCGTCCACGAGTTCCACGATCTCCGCCTCGGAGGAGGCGTTGCGGAGGGCCGCCGTGAAGTCCTTTTTGATGAGCGACCGGGCCAGCTTGGAGAGCAGCTTCAGGTGCTCCTGGTCCGCTCCGTCCGGAGCGGCGATGAAGAACACCAGGTCAGCGGGGCCGTCCTTGGCACCGAAGTCCACCTTGGGGTTCAGGCGGGCCATGGCCAGGGTGGGCACGGTGACGGCGGCGGAGCGGCAGTGCGGGATGGCGATGCCGCCGGGGATTCCCGTGGCGGTCTTCTGCTCGCGGGCGAAGGCGTCGGCGAAGAGTCCTTCGACTTCTGATGCGCGTCCGGTGGCAGCTACCTTGCTTGCCAGATGCCGGATCACCGTCTCGGGGGCGTTGCCCAGGTTCTGGTCGAGCTCGACCAGGTCCGTGGTGATGAGCTGGGTCACTGTCAATCCTTTCGAAGGGCCGTGATGGTTACGGCATCCGGGGTGGTTTGGTTTACTGCCGGAACGGTGGAACCCGGCAGCGAGGCAGCGGCGGCACCATGGGCCACCGCCTGACGAAGGCAGTCGGCAGGGGCGGCGCCCCGGCCATGGGCAAGCAGGTAGCCGGCAAGTGCGGAGTCGCCCGCACCCACCGTGCTGACCGCGGCGACCGGCGGGTGCGTGGCCAGCCACGCGCCGTCGGCCGTAACGAGGACAGCTCCCTTGGAACCGAGAGTTGCCAGCACAGCACCCACACCGGAACGGACGACGGCGGCTGCGGCGGCAGCGGCAGCAGCCGGATCCGCTTCCAGTTCGTCACCGGATGCCGGGGGGAAACCGGCAGCTGCGGCCAGCTCCGCCAGTTCCTCGGCGTTGGGCTTCAGGAGGTCGGGCATGCCTTCCGGGCCGCCGGTGAGGGCAGCCGCGAGTGGCAGGCCGGACGAGTCGACGGCGATCCGCGGGGCGGTGCCGTCGGCGGAAGAACGCAGGCGGCGGGCTGCCGTTGCGTAGAAGTCAGAGGGGAATCCCGGCGGCAGAGAGCCGGCCAGGACCACCCAGGTGGCGCCGCGCGAGCTTTCGACCAGCAGCTTGATGAGGGCTTCCTGCTGGTTCTCATCCAGTGCGGGGCCCGGTTCGTTGATCTTGGTGGTCACGCCGCCGGGTTCGGTGAGCGCCACGTTGGTGCGCAGCGGCTCGTCGATGGGAAGCGAAACGAAGGGCACTGCGTGCTCGCGCAGCCCGGCCAGGACGGGATCGCTGTCCGCGCCGGGGAGGACGGCAAGGGACTCCAGTCCCGAGGCGACCAGGGCGCGGGAGACGTTGACGCCCTTGCCGCCGGATTCCTGGCGGACGGAGACGGCGCGCTGTACCTCGCCACGCTCCAACGGGCCGGGAAGGGCGACGGTCCGGTCAAGGCTGGGGTTGGCCGTGAAGGTGACGATCATGCGACCACCACATCAACGCCGGCCTCTTCCAGGGCGGCTGCGAGTTCAGGTCCGGGTTCACTGTCTGTGATCAAGGTGTCCAGATCTTTCAGGGAGGCGAACTGGACCAGGGTTTCCGTGTCCAGCTTGGAGGAGTCGGCCAGCACCACAATGCGGCGTGCCGACTGGACGAAGGCTGCCTTGACGGCGGCTTCTTCAGGATCGGGAGTACTGACGCCAAAGGTGGCGTGGATGCCGTTGGTTCCGATGAACGCGATGTCAGGGCGGATCCGGGCGGCAGCGTTCACCGTTGCCTGCCCCACGGCCACCTGGGTGAGGCCGCGAACCCGGCCGCCCAGGATCTGCAGGGCAACGCCGGGGACGTTGGAGAGTTTGCTGGCAATGGGTACTGCGTGGGTGATGACCACCAGTTCGTGCTGGGGGCCCGTTCCGTCGGAAGGTTCGACGGCGGCGCGGCGGGCCAGCATGTCGGCAAGCACCTCGGTGGTGGTGCCTCCGTCCATCAGGACGCTGGCGGGCGAGTTCCGGGGGATCAGGGCAAGGGCGGCTTCGGCGATCCGGATCTTTTGGTCCGGCCGCTGGATGGCCCGTTCAGTGACGCTTTCCTCGGTGGTGCTGAAGCGGTCTGCCGCAACGGCCCCACCGTGGACACGGCGGACCGTGCCGGCGTTTTCGAGGGCTGCAAGGTCCCTGCGCACCGTCTCGGTGGTGATGCGGAAGCGCTCAGCCAGCAGGGTCACGCTGACCCGGCCGCTGCCGGCTACAAGCTCGGCAATCTGCTGCTGGCGCTCTTCGGCGAACACATACCCTCCGTTGCGTAGGTCCTGCTGTGAGTCTGTACGCCTGGCCGTCTTCCCGGTCCTGCGTGACTGGCATCACATTGATGTTGAGTTACTTGACTTTATCTTTGGTTCTGTTGGTTTGTCAATGGAAACCAACATGAAACAAGATCGAGCTTTTTCAGGCCCGGGCGCAGGCGCGAAAAAGCCGGGCTGGACACGTGGTGGTCCAGCCCGGCTTTTCGGGTTCATCGGTGGTGGCCCGGATCCCGTCCCCGGTGGTGGCCCGGCTAGATGCCGCCGTCCCGGCTTTCGTGGCGGGTGATGCGCTCGCCGGTGGTGGGATCGATGACCGAGCGGGACTCGCTGACCCGGCGGCTGCGGCCCGGGGAAGCGAGGATGAGTGAGGCGATCAGCCCGATTACGCCTACCGCCATGAGGATGTAGCCCACCAGTTGCTGGTCCACGAACGGGATGAGTCCGGGCGCCACGGCCCAGGCAAGGATGGCGCCGAGGGCGATGAGGAAGATTGACGATCCGATTCTCATGACTTGCTCCTTATGGCCGCGGGCTGCGCGGCGCTGGTAGGGCGATACGGGAGGGTGGTGCGTACACTGCCAAAAGCCAAGCCTGCTGTCTATCAAGCGTCACGCTACCTCCCGGTGATTGCGGATTCAATGATCCGGGCGGGGCGTCGTGCTTCCGTAGTTAGGCTTGACCAGTGGAAACAGTTGTGTGGTCCAAGCCGGAGGACCAGCGCGCAGGCACCCCCCTGCTGGTGATGATGCACGGTTACGGTACGGACGAGTCCCGGATGGTGCGCCTCTTCGAGTACCTGCCTCCCGAGTTCACGTTTGCCGCCCTGCGGGCTCCGATGCCCATCGGGGACCACTGGGGCTGGTTCCTGCTCGACTACTTCCTGGCGAACGACTTCGCGGATGTCATCTCCGCCGCCAACTCGGTGCGGGCCTGGATCAGTTCCGTCAGGGACCAGCACAGCAGCGTCACCCTGATGGGTTACTCGCAGGGCATGGCCATGGCCAGTACGCTCCTGCGGCTGCACCCGGATGACTACAAGGCCGTTGTGGGACTGTCCGGCTTTGTGCTCAACAACGAGCTCCTCTCGGTGACGGACTCCTTTGACGTCAGGCCGCCCTTTTTTTGGGGCCGGGACAAGGCGGACCTGGTGATCAACGAGGACGCCGTTGCCTACACCGCGGAGTGGCTGGAAAAGAACACGCTGCTGACGGCCCGGACGTACCCGGGAATGGGGCATGCGATGTCCAAGACCGAGATGGTGGACGTCAGCGCCTTCCTGCGCCACTACGTGCTGCGCTGACTGTGTAGCTGCCCCATCGGTGGGTACGAAAAAACAGTTGCCAGCGAAATTTGCAAGCGCTTACACTCGTCTACGGCCATGATCGGTCCTGCAGCGGGCGGACAAGGAAGTAATGCTGCGTGCATGAGGCGCAGCAGTATCCTCCTTCAGGCTGTCCCGGCAGGGCCGGCTGTCCACGAACCGAAAGGACACCGCACTGCCGATGACACTCGAAACTGCAGCTGGGACCGCCGGCTGGACCGGCGCCGCAGCAATCCTCTTTGACCTGGACGGCGTTCTGACGCCCACCGCCACCGTGCACGAGCGCGCCTGGCAGGAACTGTTCGATGGCTACCTGGCCTCGCATCCGGAGGTCCCCGGGTACCGGGAAAGCGACTACTTCGACCACATCGACGGCAAGCCCCGCTTTGACGGTGTGCGCGACTTCCTGGCTTCGCGGGGGATCACGCTCCCGGAAGGCCCGCTGGATGACGACCCTGCCCACGAAACCGTCCAGGGCCTGGGCAACCGGAAGAACGCGATCTTCAATGACATCGTGAGCGCCGGCGTCGAACCGTTCCAAGGCTCGGTCCGCTTCCTCGAAGCCGCCCTGGAACGCGGACTCAAGGTCGCCGTCGTCTCTTCCTCCCGCAATGCCCCTGCCGTCCTCAAAGCCGCCGGACTCAGCCACTATTTCCCCGTGGTGGTGGACGGTGTGGTGGCCGCGGAACAGGGCCTGCCCGGAAAACCAAGCCCGGCCACCTACGAATACGCGGCCAAACTCCTGGACCTCTCCAGTCCGGAGTGCGTAGTGGTCGAGGACGCTGTGTCAGGGGTTCAGGCCGGACACGCGGGATCGTTCCACTCCGTGATCGGCGTGGACCGTGGCGCCGGGCGGCAGACGCTCCTGGACGCCGGAGCCACCCTGGTGGTCAACGACCTCCAGGAACTCGTCCCCTAAACCCAGGCCTCAAACCCCGTTGCCTGCCCCGGGCAACCCTGCTGCTCCCCGGCAGCACCCATCCGAGTATTGCCCTTCCCCCGAATATTCCGTGCCGGCCAGTCCGGCACCACAGCAAGGCCAAAAGGACCCCGACCATGGCATTGATCTCCGCGGACCGCGAACGGTTCCCCGATACCCCCTGGCAACTCGTCGAAACGCGCTACGGAACCGATGGCGCCGGAACCCTGGAGGCCCTGTTCGCCCTGGGCAACGGCCATCTGGGCATCAGGGGTGCCCATTGGGCGGCGGCCGACGCAGAGCTGCCAGGCAGCTTCATCAACGGCCTGCACGAAATCTGGGACATCAAGCACGCCGAAAACGCCTTTGGCTTCGCCCGGACGGGCCAGCGAATCCTCTACATCCCCGACGCCAACAACTTCACCGTGGTGGTGGACGGCGAAAACCTCAGCCTCGCCGAATCAGAGGTCCTGGACTACCGCCGGAGCGTCGACTTCTCCACCGGGATCTACGAGTGCCGCATCACCTGGCAGTGCCGTTCCGGCGCCACGGTGACCACCACGGAACGGCGGGCGGTGGGCTACGAATCCCGCGGCTGCCTGGGCATTTCCCTGGAGGTGGATGCGGACCGGCAAATCTCCCTGGACGTCACCTCCGCAGTGATCAACCGCCAGGACCAGCCGGTGGAAGACCACTCCGTCCACGATCCCCGCCGGGCGGGACGGCACGCCGGGCGGGTGCTGCTCCCCGTGCGGCTGGACGGCGGCGACGGCTCGCTGCGGTTGTCCTGGGAGGCAGCCGAGTCCAAGCAGCGGGTGGGGATCGCGGTGGACCACTGGACCTCCGCCGGCCACCAGCCGTTCGAAACGGTGGTGGACCAGGACGACAGCACCGTCCGGTACGTCCTTGCAGTGGACGCCGGTGACCCGTTCCGGCTGGAAAAGACCGTCAGCTACGCAGCCGGCCCCACCGTCCAGGACCCGGACGTGGATGCGGCCGCAGTGGCTGAGGAGGCCCTCCGCCCGGTGGACAGCATCTTTGCCGAAAGCATGGCCCACTACCGCGGCTACTGGGCCACCTCGGACATTGTGGTTGAGGGCGGCCGGCCCGGGCTGCAGCAGGCCATCCGCTGGAACCTGTTCCAGCTGGCCCAGGCCACGGCGCGTGCCGATGTTGCCGGCATTCCCGCCAAAGGCGTGACGGGCTCGGGCTACGAGGGGCACTACTTCTGGGACCAGGAGGTGTACCTGCTGCCGTACCTTACCTACACCAACCCCGACGGCGCCCGGCAGGTCCTCGAGTTCCGCCACGGCATGCTTCCCGAGGCCAGGATCCGGGCGAAGGAGCTGAGCGTGGACGGCGCCCTCTTCCCGTGGCGCACCATCAACGGGCTCGAGGCCAGCGCCTATTACGCGGCCGGTACCGCACAGTTCCATATCGCCGCCGCGATTGCCTTCGCCACCAACAGGTACCTCTGGGCAACCGGGGATGCCGGATTCCGGGATGGCATGGGCGCTGAACTGCTGATCGAGACGGCCCGGATGTGGATCTCCCTGGGCTTCTTTGGCAAGGACGGGCTCTTCCACATCCACGGCGTCACCGGCCCTGATGAGTACACGGCAGTGGTGAATGACAACCTGTACACGAACGTGATGGCCCGCTTCAACCTGCGTGCCGCCGCCGCGCTTGGGCACGCAGGCATCACCCACGAGGAGCGCCAGCTGTGGGAGGCGGCCGCCAACCGCATGCAGTTGCCCTTCGATGACCGGATGCAGGTCCACTCCCAGGACAACGACTTCATGACCCTGGAGGCCTGGGACTGGACCACGCCGCGGTCCAAGTATCCGCTGCTGCTGCACTTCCACCCGCTGGTCATCTACCGGCACCAGGTACTGAAGCAGGCCGATACGGTCCTGGCCATGTTCCTGCAGTGGCAGGACTTCACGGCTGAGGAGAAGCAGCGGGCCTTCGACTTCTACGATCCCATCACCACCGGCGATTCCACACTGTCCGCCTGCGTCCAGGGGATCATGGCGGCCGAGGTGGGCTATTCGAGGGAGGCCCTGGACCACTTCACCAATGCCGCCTTCATTGACCTTGACAACACGCACGGCAACACGATCGACGGCGTGCATATCGCCTCCACCGGCGGAGTTTGGAGTTCGCTGGTGTGCGGTTTCGCCGGCATGCGCGACCAAGGCCCGGTCCCGTACTTCGATCCCCGCCTTCCCGCGGAGTGGGAGGGGCTGACCTTCCACCTGAAGATCAGGGGCCGCCTGCTGCTGGTCCAGCTCGCCGCCGGCTTTATCACGCTGACGGTCCAGGACGGCGGTCCGCTGGAGATTGACGTCCGTGGCCAGCGGCTGATGGTGGGCAACGAGCCGGTGCGGGTTCCACTGGAACCGGTCGCGGAACCGGAACCCACGGTGTTCCCCAGCGGATTGCCGACGGCGAGCATCCCGGTGGTGCGCGGCAACAGCTGAGCGGGTTGCCGGGCTGGGCGGACGCGCCGGGGGGAGGCCGGCGGCTTCCCTTGCCGGCCTCCCCAGTCTCCTGTTGTCTTCCGGCCTGGTGCCCCCCAAAACAGCACCAGGCCGGAGCGCAGTGGCCTAACCGGCGAGGAGGGTGGCGGCTTCCTGGCGGGTGGTGCCGGAGTCCTGGATGCCTTCGGCGATGTGGGCGAGTTCGGCGGGGATGTCGCGGCCTTTTTTGCGCATGGCGGTGGCCCAGAGGCGGCCGGCGC